>PLIG01000200.1 GCA_003139255.1 Acidimicrobiaceae bacterium
GCAAGAGCCTTGCGGTCCAGCGTCGCGTCCGGCGACAGGATCCGGCGTCCGAACCGGTCGACCAGCGGCTGGTAGGCCGGTCCGCCCGGCTCCACTACTTCGCGCGCAATGCTGTCGGCATCGATCAGAAATGCACCGTGCTTGACCATGAGGCCCGCAACCGTCGACTTGCCCGAACCGATCCCACCCGTCAACGCCACGGCGAGCATGTGCTCAGGACCTTCCACGGGACCCCAACGAGGCTGCTCGGCGCGGCCGACAGGCCACTGCGAACAGCACCAGCGTCGTGTCATCGACCATGTCGGTGACGAAGAAGTCGTCGCCCACGATCCCGGTCATGCCTCGCACGTCTCTACGAGCGAGGAGTCGGTAGGCCATGGGCAATAGCCGCATGTAGAGGGCGACGTACCAGCGGTGGGGGATCTTGTGGCGGATGTCGAAGACGTCCAGGGCGAGCAACCTGGCGGCCTTGGCGCGCCGCACGGAGAGATCCTCCTTCACCCGTGCGACCGCATCGAGGCCACCGATCCACACGTCCTCGAAGTACTGCTCCAGGATGCTGCTCAGCTCCTTGCGTCCGAAGAGGTGCACATGGAAGGGGTTCTCGAAGTCGGCGGGCTCGTTCGGGGTCAAGAAGAACGCCGACCCATCCGTCGTGAGCACCCTGGAGACCTCGGCCACGTGGCGCTCGGGCTCGGTGAAGTGCTCTATTACGTGCGACGAGCATGCCCAGTCGAACGTGCCGTCGCCGAGGCCGAGGGTCAGCGCGTCCATGCAGGCGACGCTCATGCCCTCGGGGCCGAAGAGCGCGGACGCCGCGCGCGTCGCCTCTTCGCTGTAGTCGATCCCGACCACGCGCCGGCCCTCGCCCATGAGCCTGGCCGACTCGAAACCCTCCCCACACCCCACGTCGAGTACAGCGCCCGGGCCGAGTCGATCCAGGACGGCCCCGTAGCCGGCCTCATGAAGAGCCAGCAACGAGTCCGGGGTCACGCCCTGCCGTGGGCGCTCACCGGTCAGCTTGCTCGGAGACCTCGAAGAGCTCGAAGAGATGCTCTGCACGCCGCTTCCTGCTCGCGTCCGGTGATCGCAGGGGCAGCGACAGCGGCTGCCACCAGGTGAAGCGGCACTTACACTACCGTGACAGCACGGGGTGCCGAGCTGCCCGTCGGACAGCGTTCACGATCCTCCTGGCACCTCGCCGGCGGACTCGGTGCGCCGGCCCGAACGCGCCGCACGATGACCCGAACTGAACAGACAGCCGTCGAGACTCCGGCCACCAGCGCCCTGAACAGCCTCCGGTCGAACCGTCTCGTCGCGGCTGTGACCCGCGGACGCCTTGCACGCTTCGACGTAGTCGAGCACGTGCTCCTGGCAGCCATCGCCTACGTACCGCTCCTCGTAGTCAGGCGAGGCGTGGAGACATCTGACACCAAGACGTACCTGTACCTCGACCCGAGCCGTTTCCTCCACCAGGTCGCCACCATGTGGGACCCCTCGGTCGCCCTCGGCACCGTCACACACGAGTACATCGGCTACCTCTTGCCGATGGGGCCCTTCTACTGGTTCTTCTCGGCCGTCGGAGTGCCCGTGTGGGTGGCCCAACGCATATGGCTCGGGTCGATCCTCTTCGCGGCGGGAGCGGGCGTGCTCCTACTCTGCCGGACCCTAAACCTGCGCGCCCCCGGGCGAACCGTCGCCGCGCTCGCCTTCATGCTGTCGCCGTACTTCCTTCAATACGCCGGTCGTATATCGGTCATCCTGCTGCCATGGGCAGGTCTTCCGTTCATGGTCGCGTTCACCGCACGTGCATTGCACCGAGGCGGCTGGAGGTACCCGGCGCTCTTCGCCCTCGTGGTCGCGCTCACCAGCGGCATCAACGCGAGCTCGATCATCTACGTGGGCGTGGCCCCGGTGCTCTGGCTGGTCTTCGCGGTGGCGGTGGAGCGCGAGGGCACCTGGCGCGTGGCGGGGACAGCGGCCCTGAAGATCGCAGCGCTCACAGTGCTGTGCAGCTTCTGGTGGATAGCCGGGCTGGTCGTCGAAGCCGGGTACGGGGTGGACGTCCTGCGCTACACCGAGACGCTCCCCGCCACGAGCGAGACCTCCAGCGCTTCTGAGGTCATCCGCGGCCTCGGGTACTGGTTCTTCTACGGGGCGGACAGGCTCGGCCCGTGGACCCGGTCCGCCGTGCTCTACACCCAGCAGCTGTGGCTCTTGGCCATCTCGTACCTCGTGCCGTTGCTTTCGTTCCTGTCGGCCGTGGTCGTGCGGTGGCGCTACCGCGTCTACTTCGTGGGCCTCGTCGTGGTCGGAATGGTGCTGTCGGTCGGGGCGCACCCGTACTCGAGCCCCACTCCGGCCGGAGGCGTGTTGAAGCAGTTCATGTCGCACACCACCGCTGGCCTTGCACTTCGCTCCACCGACAGGGCCACACCGCTCGTGGTCCTCGGAATTGCAATGCTTCTCGGGGCGGGGATCTCGGCGGTTCGCGTTCGCTTCCCGACCCTGGGCCTGGTCGCAGCTCTGATCACGGCCGCGGTGGTGGTGGCCGACAACCCTGCGATCTTCAACGGCGACGCCGAGGTCGTGAGCTTCTACACCGAGCCCGCCAAGCTCCCCGGCTACGAGACCGCGGCGATCGCCCATTTGAACGCGAGCCACCAGGACACGCGCGTGCTCGGGATACCAGGAAACGACTTCGCCTCCTACCGGTGGGGCGACACCGTCGACACTCCCCAGCCCGCGTTCTTGGACCGGCCCTTCGTCACCCGTGAGCAACAGGTGATGGGCTCCATCGCGACAGCCGACACGCTCTTCGCGATGGACAACCCGATCCAGTCCGGCACAGAGCAGTGGGACTCACTCGCCCCGATGGCCCGGCTGCTGAGCGTGGGCGACGTCCTGGTCGAGTACGACCAGCGCTACGAGCATTATGGGGTCCCCCAACCTCAGCTGCTCGCGCAACAGCTGACGCAGACGCCGACCGGGTTGTTCGACCCGGTGGACTTCGGAAGATCACGGCCGAACATCTCGAGCTACTCAACGCTCGACGAGCAGGACCTCTCCTCCCTCACAGCCCTTCCTTGGCCAGCACCACTCGTCGACTACACGGTGAAGGATCCTCGACCCATCACCCGTGCCGAGTCCGACGCGGGGGCGGTGGTGGTCGCCGGGGACGCGACCGGGCTCGAGGACCTGGCGGGCCTCGGCATGCTCGACACCGACAGCGCCATCTACTACTCGGGGACCCTCGACACGACGCCAAAGCAGCTGAAGCAGCTCGTGGCTGACGGCGCCGCCCTGGTCGTCACGGATACGAATCGCAAGCAAGCATTTCGATGGGACACGTTGTCCGCCAACTACGGCGAAACCGAGACCCCGTCGCAGAACCCTGCGAAGACCGATCCGAGCGACAGTCCCATCGACCTCTTCCCGGGTGCTCCTGCTGACTCCAAGGGCGTCGCCTCCTACGTCGGCGCGCTCGACGTCACCGCGTCCTCCTACGGCAACACCGTGTCGTACACCCCCGAGGACCGCGCCTACAACGCCGTCGACGGCAACCTCGACACGAGCTGGAACACCGGGACATTCGTGCCCGACCCAGCCGGACAATGGTGGCAGGCGCGCTTCTCTAACCCGGTCACGACAGACCACGTCACTCTCGTGCAGCCCCAGACCGGCGACAGGCGCCGCTGGATCACCCGTGCCACCCTCACCTTCGACGGCACGCGTGCGTTCACAGTCGACTTGGGCGCCTCGTCCCGGACGTCGAGCGGCCAGGTCATCTCCTTCCCACAGCGCACGTTCCACACCCTTCGGATCACCATCGACGCCACGAGCGACGACCACATGCCGATTCCGTCGGCCAGCGCCGTCGGGTTCGCCGAGGTCGAGGTCCCAGGCCGACACGTGGTCGAGGTCATCCAGATGCCCAGCGACCTGCTCGACGCCTCCGGAACGTCGTCGATCCACAATCGCCTGACGATCGCAATGTCGCGCGAGCGCGTGGCTCCCTACCCGACACGCACGGATCCCGAGACTGCGATCTCACGCGAGCTGACACTCCCCACGGCGCGGACTTTCACCTTGTCCGGCAGTGCCAGCCTTTCCGCGCTCGTCCCCGACGACGAGGTCGACCAGCTGGTCGGCCGCGCGCGGTCCGACGGCAGCGCAGTGGTCGCCACCTCCGAAGGGCGCCTGCCCGGTGACCTGAGAGGCACGGCGTCGGCCGCGGCCGACGGGGACCCTTCGAGCGCCTGGCAGCCCGGGTTCGGGGAGGCTTACCAGAAGGGGGAATGGCTCGAGTACGACGTGCCCAGCTCGGTCAGTTTCGACCACCTCGCCCTGCAGATAGTCGCCGACGGTCGCCACTCGGTCCCCACCTCGCTCAGTATCAGCACGGAGAACGGCACCCGGTCGGTGGATCTGCCGTCGATCACGGACCGCGACACCCCCGGCGGGACTGTCTCGGTACCCGTCAACTTCCCCGCTATATCGGGACGCCACATCCGCGTGACGATCACAGGCGTGCGGCTCGAGAAGTCGACCAACTACTACTCCCCGGCCCCTATCGCCCTGCCCCTCGCGATAGCGGAGGTCGGGATCCCCGGTGTGACGGTCGCACCCGTCCCGGCCAACCTGCCCGGCAATTGCCAGTCCAACCTCATCTCGATCGACGGCAATCCGGTCAGCGTCAGAGTCGTGGGGTCGACGAGCACGGCGCTCGACGACGGCGAGGTCTCGGTCGTGCCGTGCGGTTCCGCCGCAGCGGGGATCACGCTCGGCCCGGGCAAACACGTCATCGAGACCGCCCTCGGGCACACGCCCTCCACGGGTTGGAACGTCGACCAGCTGACCCTCGACTCGGCCCCAGGAGGCGGGCCCGCGCCGGCCGCTGCGTTCGACTCGTTGCCCGCCACGCAACCCGGGCCTGCGCCCAGCGTCACCGTGACGCGACGCACGGCTACGAGCGAGCAGCTCGAGGTCACAGGAGCCACCACAGCGTTCGAGCTCGTGCTGGGGGAGAGCGAGAGCTCGGGCTGGAAGGCTGTCGCCTCCCCGGCGAGCGGTGCCCGCAGCATCGCCCTCGGGTCGCCACAGCTGGTGGACGCGTTCGCGAACGGCTGGCAACTGACGACCGCCGACATCCACGCGCTCGAGGCCGGCGGCAGCGCGAGCTTCACCGTGTCGCTCGACTGGGCTCCGCAACAGCAGGTGCGCGTGGCACTGGTGGTCTCGGCGATCGCCATCGTCCTCTGTGTCGCGTTGGCAGTGTTGCCCGAGCGCCTGCTGGTCCGGCGCGCCCGGCGCCGTGAGCTTCGAAGCTCAGGACCGAAGGAGCACGAACCCGTCCTGTCTTCGCCTTTGACGACTGCATCGGTGCGGCCGAGCGCCTCGGTCATCGCGATCGTCTCGATCCTCACAGGGCTCGTAACCGCTGCGATCACCTCCCCGGCGGTCGGTGCGGCAGCAGCCGTGGCCACGGCGGGCGCGCTCGCGCTTCGGTGGATCCGCGGGGTCCTCGGGCTCGGCGCGGTCGGATTGCTGATGGCGGCCGGCGCGGGAGTCGTCGTAGGGCAGGCCTTGCATGCCATCCCCGAGAGCTCGAACTGGCCCTCCGCCTACGACTGGGCGGGCGTGCTGGTATGGATGGCCGTGGTCGCGCTGGGAGCAGACGCCGTGGTATCGACGGTGGGCCGCCGCCGAGGGAATCCCTCGACTCGGGAGCTCGCGGATCCGCTCGACTCGGGCGCGAGCCAAGTAGAACCTAGACGCGAGCAGTGACCTCGCCCAACAGGGCGCGCAACGTTGAGGTGGCGGTCGCGTCCCAGGTGAGCGAGCGCGCGTGCTCCTCCGCCGCGCGCCCGAGACGGCTGCGCAGCAACTCGTCGCCCAGAACGCGCTCGAACGCACCGGCCAGGCCCTCCACGCCCTCGGCCAGAAGCCCCGTCGTGCCGTCCATCACGGCATCTCGATGGCCGGCGATCCTGGTCGCCACGCCGGGCGTCGCACAGGCGGCCGCCTCGGTGAGCGTCATGCCCCAGCCCTCGCGCAAGGACGTTGCCCCGACGACCCAGGCACGGCGGTACCACGTTCTCAAGTCGTCGTCGCTGACGCGACCCGGCAACTGCAGCCACTTCTCGGCACCGAACCGCTGACGCGTCGCCTCCAGGTGATCGCGTTCATATCCCTCGCCGATGATCACCGCCTCCAGATCAGGAAATGATGATCGAACGCGCGCGAGCGACTCGATCAGAAGGTCGAAGCGCTTCACCGGTACCAATCGACCGACCGCCACCACAAGTGGAACCCGCGAGCGCTCGCCTCCAGGTGTGAAGCAGGGGTCGACGCCCGGAGGCACGACGCTCACCTGGTGCGCGGGGATCCGCAGCATGGAGATGATCTCCTCACGCGATGAGTGCGAGAGGGTGACGATCCGGCTCCGGCGGTACAACACCGGAGCGATCGTGGACTCGATGCTGTGGCCTAGGGCGGCCAACGACGGTGGGAGGGCCATCCTCCACATCTCGGCGTGCACGTGGTGGAGGAAGACGATCCTCGGCCCGTGGAACCACAACGGAGAGAAGAACGGCATCCCGTTCCACACCTCGACCAATGCGTCCGCCCTGTCGACCGAGCGTATGCCCTCCCAGGCGACCGCAGGGAACACGCCGTAGCGACCGTTGCGTCGTACGGCCCGGTACCCCGATCGCTCGACGGCGGCCGCCTGCGCCGGCACCGCCGACGTACGGAAACCGACATCGAGGCCGGCAGCCGCCCAGCGCGACGCGATCCTGTGCGAGTGCAGCTCGGACCCTCCGGCCTCCGGGTCGTCGAGGTCGCGCCAAGCGACGATCTCGATCCGACGCACACCCATACCGATGGCGAGCTGAGCGAGCTCTTCACAGCTCGCGCCTTGCCCAGCGTCGCCACTGCCCGCGACACGCACACCGACCGCCCCAGCACCTCTGTCGTCGCGCTCGGGCCCCCCAGCGTGGCTCGCCACTCCGACTGAGCTCATGCTGCCAGCCTTTGCACGACGTCCCTCGCCACACGCCGAACGTGCACGCGAGCGAACACCCCGGCTGTGGCCAAGCTCAACCCTCCCTGCACCGCCAGGTCGGTGAGCGCCGTGGGACGCGCAGAGCCATGCGCGGCGGACAGTGCGAGCGTCGCCACCACGGCCCCGATCAGCAATAGCGCTCCGATCCATCGCTGGCCTGCCGCCAGCAGATATGTCGTGAGCACCACCGTGGCACTCAAGAAGACCATCGCGAGCACCAGCAGCCAGAACGCCGAGTGGGCGCCCGAATAACGCGCCGAGAACACGAACGACAGCAGCCACCGTGGGAAGGCAACGGCGGCAAACAGCAGGGTCGCGCTCGGTATCGCCAGAATGAGCAACGTGACCCCCAATTGACGCAGCGCGTGGCTGCCGCGATGCCACTCGATCGCCGCTTCCGGCAGGAGGTACGCGCCGAGCGCGATCGCCGCGAACACCAGCGCCTTGCTGGCCACCGAGATAGCGGCGTAGGGCCCGGTCGCGTGTGGTGCCTCTCGGCCGAGCACGATCACGTCGACGTTCTGTAAGTACGCCAACAGCGCCATAGCCACAAGCGCGCTAGAGACATCGAGGAAAAGACGGTGGCGTTTCCCGCTGTGGATCGCGCGAGCGTCTTCACCCGATGACACCAATGTGCTCTCGCCCGAGCACGATTGGCTGAGCCGGTCGCGTCTCGCGACGCCGCGAGCCCATGCATGGTCCGCTGCCAGTCGCGCGTGAAGCGCGGTCACCACCTCAGCCAACAGGAAACCCCAAGCAACACCCGCAACGCCCATGCCACCGCCCACGAAGCAGAGGACGGCCGCCGTGCGTGTTCCTCCCTCCACGAGGAGGTTCACCGATAGAGCCCTGTAGCGCCGCCGAGCCTGGAGAAGCCCTCGGTCCAAGGACAGCAGGACCCAGACCGCGCCGGCCACGATGATGGCGAACACTCCCAACGGGACCGGGATGGAGAGCTCGCGCGCAAGCAGGCCCCTCGCCGACAAAGCGACAATCGCCATTGCGCCCACCACCACGATGATCTGTACGTGCGCGCGACGTGCCCAGTCGTGCACCTTTGCGCTGCGTCCCGTGACAGCCAATGCCGTGACGCGGCGAACCACGCCTACGACCACGGCGGTGCCCGGCATAGACACGATGAGAAAGAGGCTCGTCAACTGTGCCAGCGCGCCATATCCACGAGTTGTGAGCAGCCGCGCGACCAATACGGTGACCACCACGTTGGCGCCGTTGGCAGCGAACCCGGCCAGGGCGAGAGGACCTGCGTCGCGAAGCCCGGATCGCATCCCGACGCGCCTTTCACGAGTCTCGGGACCACTCCCATCAGCGTCCGGGGCGCCGCTCGAGGTGTCTAGCGCGTTCTCAGGAAGCCGCCGTGACGCCCCCGCGACCTCGCCGTCCAGCGCGACCTGCTGCACCTCGGGGGGCGCGCGAACGACGAGCGCCCGCGGCGCTTCGTCCACCGTGACCCCGGCGGATCCCCGGCGCCGCTCCACGTCCTCGCCGACGGTCACGGCTCGCAGCTGCCCCCGCACCCCGACAAAGCTAGCCCCGGGCCCCAGGTCAACCAGCTTCCGAGGCCTTGGGCTGCCGTCCTCGCATGGTCCGGTCCCGTCCCGGGACATGTCTCGACCCGCGGACCTACGCCGGGACCGGGCTGGTCAGCCGGTGCCTGTCCGGGCTGGTCAGCCGGTGCCTGTCCGGGCTGGGCCATGTACTGCGTCCTCCCCTGGTGGCAGGTCTGTTCGACCTACGAGACGAGTGTCACGACTTGTGGGTCGTGGCGATGCGTCCCTCTTCGTGTGGTTCTCGCAGTGGCCGGGCTATGGCATCACGCACTGCCACAATGCCCCCCACTCCACGGCACTCCTGCATCCGACGGGCATCAACATGTTCTCGAACACGAGCGTACTTGCGATCGGGATCCCGCTCGTCTGCGGACGGGTCGCGATTGCATGCCGGCGAACGCCGCTGAACGCGTTTGCCGTTCGGTGTTCGCACGGCCGCGTGCGACCGCGCATGCTAGAACACCTCGAGTGAGCATCCTGGAAGCCGTGCAGTCCTCGACTCGGAACACGGCGCCCACGGCCAGACTTCGCTGGCGATGGAGCAATCACGCAGAGATCCTTTTGGTGAGCTTCGCCGCTCTTCTCATCGAGATCAGCTACACGAGGCTCATCTCCTACAAGCTCTTCTACTATTACGTCTACCTCGTCATCGGGCTCGCATTGCTCGGAATAGGCACGGGGGGCGTGCTCGTCGCCGTGTCAAAGCGTCTGCGACGCGCAGCCACGGACAGTGTCCTCTTCTGGAGCTTCATGTTCGGCGGAGCGAGCACCATCGTCGCTTACGTGATCGTCGCGTATGCCCGCATCGACACCCTCGCGGTGTGGCGCTACGGGACCTTTGCTTCGTTGAAGAGCTTTGTCATGCTGTTGGTCCTCTGTGTGTGTATCTTCACTTCCTTCGTTGCACCCGGGGTCATCATCGCCACTCTCTTCGGCCGTCGCCCCAAGGCGGTCGGTGGGCTCTATTTTGCGGACCTGACAGGTGCGGGTATCGCCTGTGCCGTCGTCATCTATCTCATCAACTCCGTTGGCGCCCCAGCGACCGTCATGATCGCTGCCGTCGGCATGGCGACAGGCGCTGTCTGGGTGGCTCTGCGCATGCAGCCGCCACTCGTCGCGCTCGGGTGCGCCGTGTTGGCGTTCGCGGCAGTAGGCGTCATCGCGCCTGGCATCCTGCCGAGCCAGCGAATCGACACAAGCAAGGCGGTCCCGGGCGCGACACCCGTCGTCTACTCCGCTTGGGGACCGATATTCCGCGTCGACGTGAGACGCCAACAGGCGTTCGGCACTAATCACCCAGGAGAGATGCGTGCAGAGGCCATGAACCTCTTCCATGACGGCATCCTCGGGGCCGCCATCTACCACTGGGACGGTCGGCGGTCCTCTCTGTCGGTGTACGACTTCCCCCAGGACCCTCGGGCGATCCCTTTCGACCTGCTCGGTTCGTCACCAAAGCATGAAGCAGTGATCGGTGCTGCCGGGGGCCATGAAGTGCTGGCATCGCTCTATTACGGGGCCCAGCACATCGACGCGGTCGAGCTGAACCCCGTCACGGTCAATCTGGTCACCACTCGATTCGCCAACTTCGACGGGCACCTCGCTCAAGACCCCGCCGTGTCGTACATCACCGGTGACGGTCGGTCCTTCATGGCTCGCAGTGACGGTCGCTTCGGCCTCATCTGGTATCCGGCACCGGACAGTTACGCCGCGACGAACGGCGCTCTGTCGAGCGCGTACATCCTGTCGGAGAGCTACCTCTACACGACGAATGGACTGGTGTCCAACCTCGGCCACCTCACCAAGAACGGGATCTTCGTCGCGCAGTTCGGCGAGGTGGCCGACACTCATGACTTGCGGACAACGCGTTTCGTGGCCACCGCGAGACAAGCCCTGCGCGAGATCGGCGTGAAGGACCCCAAGGACCACATCCTCGTGGCCATGACCCAGACTCACTTCCTCGGCACGATACCGCTCTCGACGATTGTGGTGAAGCGGAGTTCCTTCACGCCGGCCGAGGTCCAGCGCTTTCTCACATCGGTCCAGACTGTCCCTCAAACCGCGGTTCTGTACGCACCCGGCCAAGCCGTGACGCCCAACCCGATCAACACGGTCGTGCGGGATTCGGATTCGCAGCTGAGCTCTTTCTACCGTTCTTTCCCCTACAACGTGACCCCGACGACCGACAACGATCCGTACTTCTGGCACTTCGCGAGGTTCGGGACCGTGATCAGCAACGTCTCCCACCCGCTCAGCAGCCTGGATCGTGAGAACGCGGTCGGCGAGCGCGTGTTGCTGCTGCTGTTGGCGATCTCCATCCTGGTCGCGGTGATCTTCCTCCTCCTGCCCTTCTTCGCAATTCGCAGTACATGGGTCAGGCTCCCCCGCAAGGGCCCGTCCGCTCTCTTCTTCGCCGGGCTGGGGTTCGGATTCATCTTCTTCGAGATCACGCTCATGCAAGAGCTCAACCTCTTCCTCGGTTATCCCACGTACGCGTTGACGGTCACCCTGATGTCGCTGCTCGTCTTCACCGGGCTCGGTGCGCTGCTGAGCCAGGTGGTGGTGAACCGCCGAAGAGCGATTCCCAGGCTTTTGGGCGCGGTCGCGGCCCTCTGTCTCTTCTATCTTCTGGGGCTGACACCGTTGACGAACGCACTGTTCGATCTTCCACTAGTGGGGCGCATCATCATCGCCTTCGCTGTACTGGCACCGCTCGGAATCTGCCTGGGCATGTTCATGCCGATCGGACTCGGTGAGATAGCGCAGCGCGGGTCCTTCCCACGTGAATACGTGGCCTGGGGCTGGGCGGTTAACGGTTTCGCGTCCGTGGTCGGTTCCGTGTTGGCGACGATCCTGTCAATGAGCTTTGGGTTCGATTTTGTGCTCTTGATGGGTCTTGCGGCCTATCTCGTCGCGGCCGGCGCGTGGATAGCGCTCACACGAGACCATCGCGCGAAAGAGCTGGGACGCGCAGCGAACGTCCTACCCTAGGAATCGATCGCGGATTCTTTGAGCGACACGCGCCAGACCGATGCCGAGCACGTCGGCGACCGCCCGCAGCGTTCCGCTTAGGTTCAACTTCGATCCCCGCACGTCATGCCACTGCTCGAGCGGCTCCTCAAGAAAAGCCTCGTCCGGCAAGCCGGCACAGGACTCGGTGCCCGCCCGGAGCCGGTGGCAGAGCACGACGTCGAAGCCCCACGGCGAAGAGAACGGCACGTCGAGCGCGGCGACGAGCGCGGGGGTCGCCCGGAACACCTTCGCGCCGCACTGGGTGTCGTAGACCGTCATGCCTAGCGCTGCGGACGCCAGGGTGGCATACAGCCGACCCGCGTAGTGACGGAACGCGGTGCGCTCGATCCGGCTCCCGAGCCTGGCCACCCGGGAGCCGAACACGGCCACCAGCCGACGGTCGGACTCCAGGCGGTCGAGCAGCCGTACCAATTCCCGCGGTGGGGTGGACAGGTCGGCGTCGCAATAACCGACGACCGTTGCCCCGCTGTGCATGGCACATCGCATTCCCGCGCGTACGGCCTCGGCCTTGCCCACGTTGGTCGGGAGGCTCAGCACGTCCAGCGCGTCCGCCTCCTTCGTGAGCCGGCGCAGCACCTCGGCGGTCTGGTCGGTCGAGCCGTCGTCGACGAACAGCAGCTTCACACGTCCGCAGCGGGCCAGCTCCAAGAAGGACGTTTCGTCGAGGCGTGACGCTTCGTTGTAGCAGGGCACGACCACGACGGGATCCCCCTTGATGACACCGACGTCGGTCGTCACGATGTCGGTCCCAACCGACGGGCCGACGGATCACTCTGCTCGATCAGGTCCACTGGCCATCCCCTCACATGGTCGGACCCACCCACAACGGTCGCGTTCCCACGCCGTTGCGAACCCGACGACCGCGGGTCGAGGTCGCGCAGAGTCGGGGTCGTAGTCGCAGGCAGCCGTCGGTTGGTAATCGGGCACAACGATAGTCGTCGGCCGTCACGCCCTATCGATGCTCCGGCTCGAAGCAGCGTCACCGGCTGGACCGCGGAGCAAGCACGGCGCTGGACACCGATCCGTCTGCGCGAACGGTCACCTTGACCCACGGCTCGCCCGCGACCGCGTACGCAGGAGGGCGGATCATCTCTGCGAAGAAGCCGGCCGCTGTCGCCTCACGCCCCTGGCTGATCAGCACCCACAGAGTGCCGTAGAGCAGATCCAATGAAGTGTCGGCATTGTGTCCGAAGACGGAGATGCCCAGCGGTCCGCGCGGGACGAGGCGCTGTGCTGCCTCAGCTGCGGCCGAAAACCCGTGAAACGCGCCACGCCCTCCATCTTCCCGAGCCGCCTGATTCATGGCACCTCCTGTAAGGATCGCTGCATTGACGGTGCCACCCACGAACAACGCCGCCGTCGCGCTCCAGAGCAACGCGGCTCCTGGGCGCCACTGCGCGAGCCGCCGGCGAGCGTGCTTTGGCCACGCGGGCGCGCTGGCTCGCCCGAAGGAGCTCTCCCGACGAGGCCAGACCCCCCATCTCGCGACGAGCTCTACCACCGCCAGCGCGGCCACTCCCCAGACCAGCATGCCCACCGGCCAGAGCACGGTCTCGACATACAGCAGCGCCATGGCGGTGTTCGTGGGCTGAAGGGCGATCTCCCACGCGCTCGAGCCGGCCACCAAGAACGTCACGCCGGCGAGCACCGACAGATCCGTCCGCCGAGCGATCCAGGCCACCACCGCGACGCCAGCTAGGGCCGCGAGGACCGCGATCCCGGCTCCGGCTGGCTCGGTTGTCAATCCGTGCAGGAGGGCGTGGGCGTTCCCGGGCGGGCCATGGAACCACAACGGCGGCGGCACCACCGCTGAAGCAAGCGTCTGAAGCCCGAAGCGGTCGCCCATCACATGCTGCCCGCCGACACATCGCAGCAGCACGCTCACGTTGCCGGGGCGGCCCGTCAGCTGCTGGACGATGGGCACGGCCCAACAGGCGGCACCGGCACCGAGCCCCACAGCCAACCATCTCCACTCCCCGACACCGCCGAGCCTTCGGCGAACCCCCGGCAGCGGCGCGAGAACCACCACCAGGACTGCGGGGAGGGTGTACGTCAGGTGACTCTGCGCGGCGATCGAGGCTGTGAGGACCAGTACCGGCCACCACCGCAGGTGGCCTGTGCCGACGGCCCACGCGACGGCGCACGTGGCCGCGAACCACACGAGGCCGAAATGCGGGTTCCAGTCGGAGTTGACCAGCACGTCCGGCTGCGTCGCGGCCAGGATCACGGCGAAGCCCGCAACAGCGAGGGCGCCGGCCGCGCGCCTCACCGCCCATGCGGCCTCCACGCAGACCGCCATCGCCGCCGCGCACCATAGCGCGGCACCCCACAAGACGCCGTGGGCCGGGTCCATACGCACCGGGAGCGCCAGCATCCAGAAGAGCAGCGGGCCCGGGTCGAACGCCACGTGGCGGGTGCATCCGGTCACCGTGGTGAACTCGCCGAGCAGTGGCGAGCGCGAAGTGAGCACCGCCCATGAGCGGATGGAGATGATCGCTTCGTCCCCGCTCGGTCGCCAGCCCTGTACGACCTGGGCCAGCGCGACGAGAAGGAACGGCACTTCGGCAACGGCGTGGCACACGACGCGAGTGGCCCGCCCAGCGGGGCTTCTACCGTCGTGAGGCACGTGAGTTCCGGCCCGCCCAGCCGGGCGAGCGTGACCCTTCGCCTCAGTACCGTTCATCACGTGGGAGCTCCCGGGCGCCATCACTACCTTGCCGACGCTGTCGGCTCTCGAGATTCCGGGTCTCGTCGCCGGCGCTGGCGTAGTGCAGCTCGTGGGTTCTGCCCAGGTCGCCCTCGAACCATCATCACTTGAAGGGCGCTGCTTCGTGGCAACGTCGAAGAATCTCATAAGGGCCCTGGCGGTTGGTCACGCAGAAGTCCTTGACCACCACCTTGTTCGGCGCATCCGAGCCCGCTACGACAGACCCGTTCGGTTCGTTCCACATTGCGTACCTGCGTGACAGGATCAGCCACTGTGCAGTGGCGATGTCCGCGGCCAAACGAGACCCTGGCCGATTGGCGACGCCGGGGTTCATCTCCAAGTAGTAGGTGGCAGGCGTCAGCTTTGGCAGGAGCCAGTACAGGTACGTCTCGTTGTAGTTCGTGAACCTGAGATCCGACGGTCCGACGAACAGTCGCTGGCCGGGTCGAGTCTCATCGTTTACCACTGCGAGCAGTGCTCGGAGCTGGGTCGCCAGGACCGGTGAACCGACGCGAAGCGTTCGGCCATCGTTTGTGACTGATGTCGTCGCGAGCGCGTGTCCCGGAAGTGGAAGCTCTTGGTAATCGGTCTGCGAGACGTACGAGGAACCGATGCAACCAACGAGTACTGCGGCCGCCAAGCCGACCGGTATGAAGACCAAAGGACGCTTTGGCGACCCGCTTCCACCAAGGAGCTCGAAGGTGGCTACGGGCACGAGTGCCACCCAAAGCGAACCGACGAGCAGCACGTGCGTCACGTCGAGGCGCTGGAGCATCTCGGGTGCGAGTCCGACGGCGAAGGCCGAAATGACGAGGAGCCGACGGCGCTGTGGTGTCGTGAGACAAGCTCGGATGCCGCCGGCCACAGCGAGCACGAGACTTGCGATCGTCGTCCAGAAGAGCCAAAAGGTCTGCGCGGCCGGGGCGAGTCCCGGCCATCTCTTGCCGGCGGTGAGCGCAACATCGAGCCGGCCGAAATAGTCACTCACCCGAGAGGGGCTGGGCGGTATCGGAAGTGAGCGGCCTTTGGCCATCTCGAGTGGATCTGTCACAAGACCACGAAAGACGTTGATCGGGCCGGCTGCGGCTACGAACACCAAGCCCGGGATGAGGCCAACGCCGAATCCAACGATCCAGGCTCGCAGGTACTTACGGCCTGGGCCGAGAAAGAAGACGAGGAAGGAGAGGAGCACAGCCACGATCAAATCCGGCCGGAACAGCAACCCGATGGCTGTCAGCAGTCCACCTGCCACGAGCAGGTGTGTTCTCCATCTAGCTGTCGTCTCCGCGTTCAGCGAGCAGGCCAAGCCCGCGAGCGTGAATGCCGTGCCTCCTAGCCAGGAGTAGGCGAGAGAACCGAACGACGCCAGCATGAACCAGCACAGCGATGCGCTCACAACACCGGCCGCTCGGCCCCAGCGTGGACGGAAAACAGCGTAGAGGGAGCCGAGCAGTAGCGCGCGGTACAGAAGCCCGACGCCGCGTTCGACGTTGACCGATATACCGAACAGCCACATCGCCGCCGCAGGGACCCACGCGTTCGCCGGGCCGTAGACGGACTGGTAGCTGATGGTCGGCAACTTGCCATGGAGCGCGAGAACGGGATACTCCAGAAGCGAGCCCTCCTCCATGCTCGCCGCCGACGTGTGAAGCATGTACGAGATCGGGAGGGCGAAGAGAAAGGCGAGCACGATGAAAGCGAGCAGTCCTCGCCAATCGAGGAATCTCCTTTCTGATGCCCGATACCAGGCAAGAGTTCTTGAATGGTGATTTGTGATCTTCGAAACGTATCAGGAGCAACCGTCGCCCTCGCTGGGACACAGGGCACGAGGCGACCCCGCACGGCCCATGCCCCTTCGACACAGACAGCCATCGCGAGCGCGCACCATATGGCCGCCCCCCACAGCATGCCGTGGGCCGGATCGATACGAACCGAGACCTCGAGCATCCAATAGAGGAGGGGCCCGGGATGGAACGCGACGTGTCCGGCACAACCCGACGCCTGGCTGAACTCGCCCGCCACTGGTGGGCGCGAGCTGAACACCGCCCATGAGCGGACGGCGATCATCGTGTCGTCCCCACTCGGGTCGCCATCCCTGCACGATCTGCACCAGCGCGACGAGAAGGAACCGCACCTCGGCGACGGCGTAACACGCGACTCGCGTGGCCCGCTCCGTCCGGCGGTGGCCCGCTGAACCCACCGGGTCCCCCGTCGGGTCAGTCGGGCGAGCGTAGGCCATGAGCCACGTGAGGCGCCCTATCGATGCTCTGCCTCGAAGCAGGCGGCAACGGCGACCCCGGAGCAAACACGGCGCTGGCCACGGATCCGTCGGCGCGAACGGTCAAGTCGACCTGCGGCTCACCCGGGACCGCATGCACCGGAGGGCTGATCGTATTTGCGTACAAGCCCGGTGCCGTCGCCTGGCGCCCCTCGCTGATCAGCACCCACAGAGTGCCGTAGAGCAGATCCAATGAGGTGTAGGGACCGGGCCCGAAGACAGAGATCATCAGTGGCCCGCTCGGGACCAGCCGCTGCGCCGCCGCAGCTGCAGCTGACACCCCGCGGAACGTGCCACGCCCTCCGGCTTCCTGGGCCGCTTGGTTCATCGCACCCCCTGCGAGCATCGCTGCGTTGACAGTGCCACCCGCGAACAGCACCACCGTCGCGCTCCAGAGCAACGCGCTTCGCGGACGCCACCGAGCAAGCAGCCGGTGACCGTGCTCTGCCCACACGGGCGAGCTCGCTCGCCCGAAGGAGCCCCGCCGACCAGACCAGGCCCCCCATGTCGCGACAAGTTCCACCACGAACATTGCGGCAACTCCCCAGATGAGCATGCCCACCGGCCAGAGCACGACGTCGACGACCTCGACCAGCGAGACAATGGTGCTCGTCGGCTGGCCCGCTATCTCCCATGCGGCCGCGCCGGCCGCCAGGAACGCAACGGCGGCGAGCACCGCCAGCTCCCTGCGCTGAGCGATCCAGGCCACCACCCCAACAGTGGCCAGCGCCGCGAGGACAGCGATCCCGACTCCGGCCGGCTGCCCCGTCAGACCGTGCATGAGGGCGTTGGCGCTGCCCGACGCACGGTGAAACCACAACGGTGGTGGCACCACTGCCGACGCAAGTGTCGCGAGCCCGAAGCGGCCACCCACCGCACGTTGGCCGCCGACACATCGCATCAGCAAGCTCACGTTGCCGGGGTGGCCGGTCAGCTGCTGGACGATGGGCGCGGTCCAACAGGCGGCACCGGCCGCGAGCCCCACGGGTAGCCAGGTCCAACCATCGCCGACGCCGAGCCTTTGGCGAATGCCCGCCAGCGGCGCGACGATCGCCAGCACAGCGGCAGGGAGCGCGAACGCGAGGTGGCTCTGCGCGGCGATCGACGCTGTGAGAACCAACACAGGCCACCAACGCAGGTGGCCTGTACCCACAGCCCACGCGCCGGTGCAGGTAGCAGCGAACCACACGAGGCCGAAGTGCGGGTCCCAGACGGGATTGACCAGCACGTCCGGCTGGGTTGCGGCCAACACCACGGCGAAGGCCCCGACGGCGAGAGCACCGGCCGCTCCCCTCACCGCCCATGCCGCCTCCACGCAAAGCGCCATCCCTGCTGCCGCGCATATGGCCGCACCCCACAGCACCCCGTGATCAGCGTCGATGCGAACGGGGACGGCGAGCATCCAGTAGAGGAGGGGCCCGGGGTTCCACACGACGTGGCGAGCGCATCTGGTCGCCTGGGTGTACTCGCCGAGCAGTGGTGAACGCGAGGTAAACACCGCCCATGACCGGATGGCGATAGCCGCATCGTCCAACGTGGGTCGCCAGCCCTGTACGACCTGTACCAGAGCGACAACGAGGAACGGCAGCTCGGCGACGGCGTGGCACGCGACGCGAGTGACCTGCTCCGCCCGGTTTCGACCGCCGGTGGACGCGCGAGCCCCCGCCTGGCCGGCCAGGCGGGCGAGAACCTCCGCCTCAGTTGTGTCCATATGGTTGCGCCCCCACCCCTGACCCACTCCGCCTGCGACGCATCCCGATCACGATCATCCCGACGACCATCAACAGCGCCACCAGGCTCACCAGCCAGCCGATGCGGAAGCTGGCAGGTTCGTAGGAGAACTCGACGCGGTGGGTCCCCGGTGGGACAGGCACCCCGCGCAGTAAGTAGTCGACCCTGTCGATCCGGACCGGGCGGTCATCGACGGTCGCATGCCATCCCGGGTAGTAGACGTCAGAGAGCACGACCTCCGAGGGACGGTCCGCGTGCACGGCAATCGTAACCTGCTGCGCACTGTAACGGCTCAGGTGCGCCTCTCCGGGGGGGGCGCCGTTCGAGCGGCCCTGTGCGAGTCCGGGCAGCTTCGTCTGTGTGATCAGGACCTTGCGGGGATCGAACTTAGGTGACGCGATCTGTGCCAGCTGTCGTCCATCGCCTTTGACGACCTGTTGGTCGGCGACCAGCCAGGTTCGAGGTAGAGCGTCGTCGTTCGCGTAGATCGTGGCATCAGAACCGCTGTATGCGATGTGCAGGCCATTCAATTGCAGCCGCGGCTGTCCCTTCTGCTGGAGCAAGTCAGTCACTCCGAACAGGGACAGGATCCGCAGCGAAGTCTGGTCCAGACCGCTGGTCGGCACGGCGGGCGTGTCCAGAGGCAACAGGAAGTTCGGCGGGGCTATGTAGCGGGTCCACAGACGGCCGAAACGTGTCACCACCGGAAGGTCGTACCCCCGCGCGTCGTAGATCCCGTAACGGAGGTTCACATCCGGTGGCAGCGGATTGACTCCCACGCTCGGCGCGACGGCGACGTATCGCGACGGTCGATGCTGCTCGAGGTACCTGATCGCCGGCGTGACCGGCTGCTCGGCGTGGGAGTCAGGGATCGCCGGGTTCTTGCCCATGCCCGCCAGGAACAGATCGGCCACAACCAAGAAGATCGCCAGAACGGCGAATGGCCCTGCGGCGAATCCACGACGTACTCGAGCGTAGAGCAGCGACGCGGCCGCTCCCGCCACCACGACCCACACGATCAACGAGGCCAAATGGATGACCGACAACGAATCTCGGTAGGTCAGTAGCAGCATGTTTACCGGTGTCGGACTAGGCAGATGGACCAATTCCCAGGCGACTTTCACTGCACGACCGAAGAAGCGCAACGAGAACCCGCGCGTCGTGACCACCCCGACGACCGGGAGGACGATCAAGCCTCCGGCGAACACCCCACTCCCCAGAGCTGCGCGACGTCCCGGAAGCCTCTCGACGAGGTCGTCGAGTCCCCAGCCCGCAAGCAATGCGACGCAAAGGAGATACAAGATGGTGAGCCGGCTGTTGTAAGTGACGTCGAAGCCCGGTAGCCGTCGCACGATCCCGAAGAAGGGCTGGATGCCGAGAACGACAGCGATGGTCGCGGCCGCGAACACCGCTATCGCTATCCTCTCGAGCCGGACGCGTAAGAGCGCCACCAGAGCCAGCATCAGCGGAAGCGCGCCGGCATAGAAGGCGATCGCGACATCGAAGATCCCGGGGAAATAGCTCGGCATGAACGCGCCGAGGAAGTACTTGGGAGAAACGTAGACTCCTCCGCGCGGCCGCGCAGTGAGGTCCGATGAGTTTCGCAGAAGCTCGGAGAACGGGACGAGCACTATCGCGGCCAACGCGCTACCCACCACGAGCGCGACTGCAAACACCAGGACAGGTCGTCTCACGGCTCTTGCCAGAGCCACGATCCACGATCTCGCGCGCCCGAGCACGGCGACAGGCGATGTTCGGTTCCTTCGCGACAGCTGGAGAACCCGGAGAACGAAGAACGCCACGGTGGCAAAGAGGGCGTGAAAGCTCGACTCGGGATGACCGCCGAACCACTGGAGAGCGACGACCACCGCTAGGCCGGCCGCCGACACGGCGTCGGGTCGCCTTATGAGTCGTTCAGTGGCAAGCAACATCCAAGGGATCAGCGCGAAAACGTTGGAAAGCGGCCACGGCAGCCACACCACCATGAAGAGGCCAAAGCCGTACACGACACCTGCGAGGAACGCCCCCGCAAAGCGCATCTTCAACGCCCGCCCGAGCAGGAAGGTGCCCATGGCCGCAGTCAGGACCTTCAGCACCGCTATGACGCTCAGCGACCACCAGAACGGGAGCACGTATGCAGGGAGGCTGAACGGAGAGAAGATCGCCGACTGCATGTCCCCCAGGTATGGCGTGCCGCCCATGATGTACGGGTCCCACAACGGGATATGTGGGAGCTGCGACCGGGTGTACTGAAGGAAGGGCTCGAACACGGTCACTGCGTCGACCAGCTGAGAGTTCGAACCGAATACCGGGGGATTCGAGTTCAGCCGCGGGAGGCCTGGCGGCTTGACGGTGTTCCACGGGGCGCAGTTCCACAAAAAGTCCGCAGCCGAAATCGTGTGACCCGGCACGAGCCCTGGCGCAAAGAACAGCGCAGACAAGAACGTGAAAAGAATGAGTGCTGTGAACTTCGGTCGTTGGCGCGCCCAGCTCAGCAGGCCAGAGGCGGTCCGGTGCATAAGAGACAATACGCTAGCGACGCACACACAGAGGAGTACACTCTCTGGACCGTGGAAGACGGCGCGTACAGCGAGATGTACGCACAGGAAGACTGTCACTGGTGGTTCCGCGGCCGCCGCTCTCTGATATGGGCACTCCTTCGCCATTCCCGGCTATCGGACAAGATCCGCCTCCTGGACGCCGGCTGCGGCACGGGGCGAAACCTCGTAGAGTTCGGCTCGTTCGGCCCGGCCGCAGGAGTCGATGCATCACCTGAGGCCGTCGAGTTCTGCAGACTGCGTGGCTTGGAGAACGTCCACACCGGCACTCTGGACGCGCTTCCGTTCGGGCCCGGCGAATTCGACCTTCTCCTCGCGTGCGACGTGCTCGAGCACATCGATGACGACCTGCGCGCTCTGATCGAGCTGCACCGTGTGGCAGACCGCGACGCATACCTCGTGATAACCGTGCCGGCCTATCAGTGGATGTGGACAGAGCACGACGTCCAGCTGCATCACTTACGGCGCTACACCCTTCGAACCTTGCGCTCACGAGTGCTGGGCAGTGGCTGGACGATCGTGCACGACACCTATTTCAACACCATCCTCCTGCCGGGGGTCGCACTCGCGCGATTGCTCTCGCGTGGGTCTTCACGCCGAGGGCGTACTGACCTCGACCGCACTCCTGCCGTTCTGAACGGCGTCCTCGCGCTCCCCTTGCGGCTAGAGGCGGCTGCGATCGCCCGGGGCGCGCACCTCCCCGCCGGCACCTCGCTGGGATTGCTCTGCCGGAAGGTCGATCGCTCCTGACTAAGAGCGTGATCGGCCCTGATCAAGAGCTCTATCGATCCTGACACGAAGGCCGATCCATCCTCGCCAACCAGTTCCCCCGCTTAGTGTGTCTCGCCTGCGTGTCTCGCCTACACTGCCGCAATGCCACCTTCGATGTCGATCGTCATCCCGGTTCTCAACGAGGAGAACCAGATCTCCGACATCCTCGAGACGGCCCGCTCCTTCCTCGAGCGCCGGGGGGGAGATTGGGAGATCATCCTCGTCGACAACGCGAGCACCGACCGCACTCCCCAGAGCGCGGAACCGTTCCTAGAAGAAAAGAGGATCCGTTACCTGCGCAACGACACCAACAGGGGCAAGGGTTACTCGATACGGAGGGGAATGCTCGAGGCAAGCGGTGACCTGCGGCTGATGTGCGACGCCGACTGCTCCGCATCGCTGTCGTCCCTCCCCCACCTCGAAGAAGCCCTCGCCGACGCGGAGGTCGCGGTGGGATCGCGGCTCGCGCAAGGAGCACGTGTCTCGCGTCAACAGCCACTGCGCCGACGCGTTGTCGGGCTCGGGTTCTTGGTTCTGACCCATTTGATGCTGGGCCGTCTCACTCACGACGTGTACTGCGGGTTCAAGCTCTGGCGCGGCAACGCAGCACGGGCCGTCTTCGAGCGGGTAACGGTCGACGGGTGGGTGTTCGACGCCGAGGCCTTGGCGATCGCCCAGCAGCTCGGCTACCGAGTGCGCGAGGTCGGAATCGACTGGACCAACCGTCCCAGCTCGCGACTCTCCATCCCCGACGTCCTGCTAAGCGCGGTCCGAGAGCTCGCCAGCGCGCGCCGCGCCGTACGGCAGGCGGCATCGGTGCGCCCGGCAACCGAGCACAGCTTCGCGCCCTCTGCCGAGCTCTGACGTCTCAAGGCTTGACGGCGACCCCCGAGCTCGAGGGATCTGCACGAGGAGCCAAAGGTGCGTCGCGACCGGTACCGCTCGAGCCACGGGTGCCCGGGGATCCGGCGCCCCGGCCCGCTGTCTTCTCCTCCTGGTACTCCTCTTCGACATTGACCGCCCAGATGTCGTGGCGTGCGACGCCCACGATGTTCTCGACGGTGAGCATCGCTGTGTACATGGAGTGGTCCTGGTTGTTGTACTTGTGCATGCCGTTGCGGCC
>PLIG01000039.1 GCA_003139255.1 Acidimicrobiaceae bacterium
GCCCGACGGCGCCGAGGGCGAGGGCCAGCTCGGCACGGGCACTTGAACAGGTAACCTGGTAGCTCCGTCGTTCCACCCCGAGAGGTCACGCGTGCCCACCATCGAGCAGCTCGTCCGAAAAGGTCGGGCTACGAAGCAGTCCAAGACGAAGACCCCGGCGCTGAAGGGAGCCCCTCAGCGGCGAGGAGTCTGCACGCGCGTCTTCACCACGACCCCGAAGAAGCCGAACTCGGCGCTTCGAAAAGTCGCCCGGGTGCGGCTCACGAGCGGTGTCGAGGTGAGCGCGTACATCCCGGGTGTGGGACACAACCTCCAGGAGCACTCGATCGTGCTCGTGCGTGGCGGCCGTGTGAAGGACCTTCCCGGCGTCCGCTACAAGGTGATCCGAGGTGCTCTCGACGCGGCGGGCGTTCGCGAGCGGAGTCAGGCCCGATCGCGCTACGGCGCCAAGCGGGAGGCCTGAGGATGCCCCGAAACGGCCCCGCGGCCCGCCGTGAACTTGCTCCAGACCCCGTCTATAGGTCAGTGCTCGTCACCCAGGTGGTGAACAAGGTGCTGTCGCGCGGCAAGCGGTCGTTGGCCGAGCGCATCGTCTACGACGCTCTTACCACGGTGCAAGAGAAGACCGGAGCTGACCCGGTGCCCGTGTTGAAGAAGGCTGTAGAGAGTGCCCGTCCCGAGCTCGAGGTCAAGAGCCGCCGTGTCGGTGGGGCCACCTACCAGGTGCCAGTGGAGGTGCGCCCCCGCAGAGCCACCACGCTGTCGATCCGGTGGCTTGTCTCTTTCTCCCGCCAGAGGCGGGAGAAGACGATGGCACAGCGCCTGGCGAACGAAGTGCTCGACGCCGCCAACGGCACCGGGGCGGCTGTCAAGCGACGTGAGGACATGCACAAGATGGCCGAGTCGAACAAGGCCTTCGCTCACTACCGCTGGTAGAAGCCACGGTTCTGGCGGCCCAACCGCCGGCCCCGCGATACCGACAGCAGTGGCCAATTCAGGACGAGGTTCCAATCACCACCCGAGAGCTTGAAAGACATGGCTGAAGCACGCCCCATCCGCGAATTCCCCCTCGCCAGGACCCGCAACATCGGGATCATGGCCCACATCGACGCGGGCAAGACCACGACGACCGAGCGGATCCTCTACTACACCGGCAAGAACTACAAGATCGGCGAGGTCCACGAAGGTGCCGCCACCATGGACTGGATGGTCCAGGAACAAGAGCGCGGCATCACGATCACCTCTGCTGCCACCACCTGCAAGTGGCGCGACTGCTGGATCAACATCATCGACACGCCGGGCCACGTCGACTTCACGGTCGAAGTCGAGCGGTCTCTTCGCGTGCTCGACGGCGCCGTGGCCGTCTTCGACGCGGTGGCCGGGGTGGAACCGCAGACCGAGACGGTGTGGCGCCAGGCGGACAAGTACTCGGTGCCCCGAATCGGCTTCGTGAACAAGATGGACCGAATCGGGGCGGACTTCGCGCGCTCGGTGACGATGATTCGCGATCGTCTCGACGCAAACCCCGCCGTCGTCCAGCTGCCGATCGGGGTGGAGGGCACGTTCTGCGGCGCCGTCGACCTCTTGCGCATGGAGGCTCTGGTGTGGGACGACGAGATGGGAGAGAAATGGCGCACCGAGCCTCTCCCGGCGGAGCTCACCAGCGAGGCAGTACAGGCGCGCCACCAGCTCGTGGATCTCCTCTCCAACTTCGACGACACGATCATGGAGCTCTATGTCGCCGACGAGGAGATCACCGCCGACGACCTGCGCAGGGCACTTCGCAAGGCGACCATCGCAAGCCGGGTCGTCCCCGTGCTGTGCGGGTCGGCCTTCAAGAACAAAGCCGTGCAGCCTCTTCTCGACGCGGTGGTCGACTACCTTCCGAGCCCCCTCGATGTCCCGCCTGCGTCGGGGATCTCGCAGAAAGGCGAGGCGGTCGAGCGAAAGGCGGACGACGCGGAGCCCTTTGCCGGCCTGGCGTTCAAGATCATGACCGACCCTTACGTGGGCAAGCTCACGTACCTGCGCGTGTACTCCGGGACCCTGGCCAAAGGGGCGACCGTTGTGAACTTCACCAGAGGTGGCCGCAAGGAGCGCGTGGGGAGAATCCTGCAGATGCACGCCAACCACCGTGAGGACATGGAGGCGATCTTCACCGGCGACATCGTCGCAGTCGTCGGGCTCAAGGACACCACCACCGGCGACACTCTGTGTGATCCTGCCCATCCCGTCCTCTTGGAGGCTCTCGAGTTCCCCGAGCCCGTGGTCCACGTTGCCGTTGAGCCGAAGACGAAGGCGGACCAGGACAAGCTGGGCAAGGCCCTTCACGCCCTTTCGGAGGAGGACCCCACCTTCAGGGTGCGCACCGACGAGGAGACGGGCCAGACGGTGATCTCGGGTATGGGCGAGCTGCACCTGGAAGTGCTGGTCGACCGCATGTTGCGGGAGTTCAGCGTGGATGCCAACGTGGGCAAGCCGCAAGTGGCCTACCGCGAGACGATCCGTCACGCGGTGCAAAAGGTAGAGGGCCGCTACGTGCGCCAAACCGGTGGCCGGGGGCAGTACGGTCACGTGGTCATCAGCCTGGAGCCGACAGGTCCGGGAGGGGGTTACGAGTTCGTCGACAAGATCGTCGGCGGGGTGATCCCGAAGGAGTACATCCCCGCTGTCGACGCCGGGATCCAAGATGCCCTCACGAGCGGGGTGCTGGCCAGCTACCCGGTGGTCGATGTGCGCGTGACCTTGACACACGGCTCGTACCACGAGGTTGACTCATCGGAGATGGCGTTCAAGATCGCCGGGTCCATTGCGGTGAAGGAGGCCGCTCGCAAGTCTGGTCCTGTGCTCCTGGAGCCGGTGATGGCCGTCGAGGTCGTCACGCGGGAGGAGAACATGGGCGACGTGATAGGCGACCTGTCCTCCAGGCGGGGGAAGGTGGAGGGCATGGAGCAGCGGGGCGCGAGCCAGGTGATCAGGGCCCTCGTGCCCCTGGCCGACATGTTCGGCTACGCTACCGACCTGCGCTCGCGGACCCAGGGTCGGGCCACTTACACGATGCAGTTCAGCGCGTACCACGAGGTACCGGACTCGATAGCCCGTGAGATCATCGCCCGGGCACGCGGGGAGTAGGAGGAGACACCATGGCCAAGAAGAAGTTCGAGCGTTCGAAGCCTCATATCAACATCGGGACGATGGGCCACATCGACCACGGTAAGACCACGCTCACCGCGGCCATCACGAAGGTCTTGTCGGAGAAGAACCCGAACGTGGCCTTCACCACCTTCGACCAGATCGACAAGGCGCCCGAGGAGAAGCAGCGCGGCATCACGATCCAGATCGCCCACGTCGAGTACGAGACCGACAAACGGCACTATGCGCACGTCGACATGCCCGGGCACGCCGACTACATCAAGAACATGATCACCGGTGCTGCCCAGGTCGACGGAGCCATCCTCGTGGTCTCGGCTGCGGACGGGCCTATGCCTCAGACCCGTGAGCACGTCCTGCTCGCCCGCCAGGTGGGTGTTCCCCACATCGTGGTGGCGCTGAACAAGGCCGACCTGGTCGACGACGAGGAGCTGCTCGACCTGGTGGAGCTCGAGGTGCGCGAGCTTCTGACCCAGTACGAGTTCCCCGGCGACGACATCCCTGTGATACGTCTGAGCGCGCTCAAGGTGCTCGAAGGCGACGAGGAGTGGACGCCGAAGATATTCGAGCTCATGGATGCTGTCGACAACTACATTCCCGAGCCCGAGCGCCCCCTAGACAGGCCCTTCCTCATGCCCATAGAGGACGTGATGTCGATCACCGGCCGGGGTACCGTCGTCACGGGCAAGGTCGAGCAGGGAATCGTGAAGGTAGGAGACAGCGTGGAGGTTGTCGGGCTACGCCCCACTCAGAGCACCGTGGTCACCGGCGTCGAGATGTTCCGCAAGCTCCTCGATGAAGGTCGGGCTGGGGACAACATTGGGGCGCTTCTGCGCGGCACGAAGAAGGAGGAGGTCGAGCGCGGCCAGGTGCTGGCCAAGCCCGGCTCGATCACCCCGCACACGAACTTCACCGGTCAGGTGTACGTCCTCACGAAGGAGGAGGGTGGCCGGCACAAGCCGTTCTTCAACAACTACCGACCGCAGTTCTACTTCAGGACCACCGACGTAACCGGGTCGATCACTTTGCCCGAGGGGACCGAGATGGTCATGCCCGGTGACANNGTGACAACACCGAGATGACCGTAGAGCTCCAGAAGCCGATCGCCATGGACGAAGGCCTGCTCTTTGCAATCCGTGAAGGTGGGCGCACCGTGGGATCAGGCCGGGTCATCAAGGTCATCAAGTAGCCGACGGGAATCGGACGGGAGCAGGGAAATGGCCGACGCCGCCAGGCAGAAGAT
>PLIG01000095.1 GCA_003139255.1 Acidimicrobiaceae bacterium
CCTATGCACCCGCGTACAGGACGGCGTAGCCGTCCGACCCGTGTTCGTCGCCTCGACAGCGACTGTGCGGCGCGCGCGAGCCCAAGTGGAGCAAGTGTTCGCCCGCGGGTTGACTGTCTTCCCACCACCGCTACTANNCTCGCCGGGTCGTCCCGACCCCGAGCACCCCGGCGCGTCATTACCGCGGCATCCTCGCGCCCGGCGAGCGGCTCACGGCCGTGGAGATCCGTGTCATGACAGCTTTGCTGGAGTTCGGCCAGTACCTGTTTGACCGGTACGGCGCAGTCACTGACCCATACATGACCGTCGTGGACTACTTCACCAGCACCCGCGAGCTCGCTGGTATGCGGCGCTTGACCGAGGACGACGTCACCGACCGCCTCGGCCGGCAGGGTGCGCTTGTTCGTCGCCGAACACCCGTCGTCGCCGAGCTCACCAGCCGGATGGACAGCCGCAAGATCATCCAATCGCTCGCCAACCTCGAGCGCCGCTTCGACCCGACGCAGGACAGCACGTTCGGTCGCGAGGCGTTGCGACAGTTGCGCCAGACCGACCGCACGGCTTATGACAGCGCAATTCGTCCGATCTATCTGCGACCGATCGACGTGCTGCTAGCGACCTCGATGCTGCAGGTCGGGGTCGATGTGCAGCGACTCGGGCTCATGGTCGTCACCGGCCAACCGAAGAACATGGCCGAATACATACAAGCGACCTCTCGTGTCGGGCGATCTGCGGCCGGTCCCGGCTTGGTGCTCACCATTTACCAGTGGAACAGGCCCCGTGATCTTGCCCACTACGAGCACTTCGGTTATGAGCACGCAACGTTCGGACGCCGTGTCGAGGGTCTGACTACGACTCCGTTCAGCAAGCGGGCATTGGACCGCGGCCTCGCCGGTGTCCTTGTCGGGATGGTGCGGCATGCCACGAACGCCGCGCTACCCAACCTCGGGGCACACGTGGCGCCCCTCGGACAGGTGGCAATAGGGTCGCTGCTCGAGCAATTGCGTGCTCGTGCCGAGCTCGTCGCGGACTCCGCCCCAGTGGGCGATGAGGTCTTTGATCGCGCACGACGCCAACTCGACAGATGGTTGCGCAAGCGCAGCATTCTGCCCGTAGGACAACTCGGCTACCAGGCGGATCCGAGGGCCGCGGCTGGCCTCTTGCGAAGGCCGGAGGAAGTTCCGTGGGATCAGTGGAGTGCCCCTATGAGTCTGCGCGATGTCGAGCCGGACGTGCTGTTGCAGTTACGACGTGACGATCCCACCTGGGCCTCGGCTCCGCCGTGGGACTTCGGTCCGCCACCTGCAGTGAATCCCTCCGGAGGCGCACCGTGACGCCGACGTACCAGGATCCAACGCGTATCGGGAATGCACGTCCGAGTCAGTTGATGACCACCGCTGGCGTCGGAGCCGTCGTCGACCTGCCCGGGATGAGTGTCATCGTTCGTGGTCTGGACGCCTGGGGTACCGATGGTCTACCGATATCCGAGCCACGTCTACTCGCTCAGGTTCAGCAAGCACTGCCCGGCGACGGCATCACGTCGCTGCGGGCGGCCCCTTGTGACCCAACCACTGCAGACGATCCTTACAGCCACGTCGGCGTCCCAGTGACTACGTTTCCACGATGGTTGCGCTGTCCCGCCTGCCACCAGCTGCTGCCCATCGACGGGGTCGACCAGCTCGAACTACACCACCGCTACGGGCGCCGCCCCGACCTGGCCAAGTGGGTTCATCGTCACTGCCCTCGGCAGACCNNCTCCGGCCAAGCGGAGAGCGTGCATCCCTGCTCGCTTCGTCGTCGCCTGTGCGAGAGGGCACCTCGACGAGTTCCCTTACGTCGACTTTGTCCACAGGACCGCTCAGCGACCGTGCCCGGGAGCGCAGCTCGAGATGCGTGACGCTGGCAGCGTGCTAGGCCCTCGAGTCACGGTCACCTGCACGGCTGGGTGCGGTTCGCAGCGCAACATCTCAGCCGCAGCTGGCACTCAGGGCTCGGTGAACTTGCCGCGCTGCCGCGGTCGGCATCCGCACCTCCAGCAGTTCAATCCCTGCGGCCTGCCGCTCAAACTGATGGTGCTGGGCGCATCGAACCTGTGGTTCGGCGTGACCGTCAGCGCCCTCCACTTGCCACAGGACGACCCGGTCGCAGTGACCATCGCCGAACACTGGGACCTGCTTTCAGTTCAGCCGACGCCCGATGTGCTCGCGGCGGTCGTGGCGGGCATGCCCGCCCTGCACCCCCTCCGTGAGCTGTCCGCGGCAGAACTCGCCGACGCCCTTCAAGCTGAGCGCAACAGACGGGAAGGCCAGCAAGAATACGCACCGCCTTCTGGCCTCCTCGAGGCCGAGTGGAAGCTGTTCAGCCACCCAACGACAACGCGACAGGACGACGATTTCCGGGCGATTCCTACTCCAACCCCCAGCCAGTATGTCGGGCTACTCCGACAGGTCGTACAGGTCGAGCGACTTCGAGAAGTCCAAGCCGTGCTGGGTTTCACCCGCATCGACGCTCCCGGTCAAAGCGACCTGCAGCCACCGCTCTGGGCGCCGCTATCGGCCAGTCGCGTCAGATGGGTTCCCGNNTCCTCGAGCTGAATGAAGGTCGCGTTGCCGCCTGGTGTGCGGAAGTGGTCGATCATCCCCATATTTCGGCCCTTCGGGACTCCTACGGCCGTTGGCGCAGCAACCGGGATCTGGCCCCTGATCCGGCGTTCCCGGTCGCTCGCTACGTGCTCGTGCACACCCTCAGCCACCTGCTGCTCCGCCAGGTCGCCCTCGAGTGTGGATACTCCTCCGCCAGCATCAGGGAGCGCCTCTACGTTGGGACAACCGACCGTCCCACGGCTGGTCTGCTCCTGTCGACGGCGGCCAGCGATAGCGAAGGCACACTCGGTGGCTTGGTTGCCCTGGCCGATGCGCGCTTTCTCGGCCGGCTCCTCGACCAGGCGCTGGAGGACGCCCAAACCTGCTCGTCAGACCCGCTGTGCGCTGAGCGGGTCCCTGAGCCGCCAAGCGACCAACTTCACGTTGCGGCGTGCCACGCTTGCCTGTTCGCCTCAGAAACCAGCTGCGAGGCAGGCAACCGTTGGTTGCATCGCGGGGTTCTCGTCGACATAGCAGACGGACTTTCCATCTCCCCATGACCCAAGACCTTGCCGCCGTAGCGCGAAGCTGGGCCGACGAGCTCCCCCGCGACTTCGCACGACGCCTCGCGGTGGCACTTCGCTCCGGTGCGGATGAGATCCGTGACCTTCGTACCGACGCGGTGCTCCCCGCGTCGATCGCAGCCGTTCGCTTGGCGGTGGACCTCGTCGCGAATGGCGACGGCCCCTTTGTTGCCGGTCTACTTGTCGGCCGTCTGGAGAGTCTCGTCGAGCAGCCGACGGTAATCCCCGTTTGGACGGGTCCCGAGTCCGAGACGGCCCAGGGTCGTCTGACCTTGGCGGTACTAGCCGACCTCGTCGACGAGGCGCGGCGCGAGATCCTCCTCGTCAGCTACGCCACCATGCCGAGCGAGACGGTCCGTGCTGCCCTCTCCGCCGCCGCCGACCGTGGTGTGGAGATCACGCTGTTGCTCGAGCGCACAGCGGACAACCCCCGCTTTGGCGGTCACGGTGAACCCTTCCCGGATATCGCCGCTCACCGTCTCTGCTGGCCAGCGGTCGGTCGGCCGGCCGGCGCCTCCATGCATGCGAAAGTGCTCGTAGTCGACCGTCAGACCGCCCTCATCGGTAGCGCCAACCTCACCGGCTACGGACTCGAGCGCAACCTCGAGTGCGGTGTGCTCATCCGTGGTGGACACGTGCCCGCTCTATTNNTGGTTGAGCACCTTCTCTCGGCGCAAGGTCTTCGAGAAGCAAACTAGTGCCGGGTCTGTTGCGACCTACGCGCCGAAGGAGGAGCCTATTGGTGCTGATGTCCTGCAAGAAGTCAAGAATCCACGAGTCGACAACCGAAACGGGTAATCGGCTGCCTGGTGCAGTCGAGACGCGTGTCCGACTGCTCGCGGACACCTGTGAGGTTGGGGCTCAGTGCTGGAGCTTCCCGGCGACAAAGGCCCGCTTCGCGTGCGCCCTGCCCGACTTCCGCCTGCTCGAAATCCGGTGCGGGGCTACGCCGCAGGAGCGGCGANNGCCCATGATGCTCGCCTCAGGCCAGGTGCAGTGGGGCGACGTAGCCTCCTGGGTCGCTGGCTTGGCGACCGCAGGAGCCTTCGTTGTCACCTATCTTCTCTTACGGTTGACGCTGCGGGAACAACGCGAACAAAGGCAGGAACGGACGCTCGAACAGGCGCGCCACGTTTCCGTTTGGACCGAGGTCACAGACTTCGGCGACAAGATGATTCCAGACGTTGTGACCGTGACCCTCCGGAATTCCGGGCGGGAGCCCATCTACTCAACCCGGGTGGCAGTAGGCGCGGATTGGTGGAGCGACCCCAAGACCCGCTATGTCGAGGTGAAGAATGTGCCCGAGGTGTTCCCACCCGACAGTCGAGAGGGATACCAGGTGGAAATTCATGTCGGACGCACACGAGGCGGAGACCCTGAACTGAGACCGCCGGCGGAGGTCATCTTCTGTGATTCCGAGGGGCGCTGGTATTGCCGGGACCGCTTCGGCGGATTGCGCGAGATCACCGAAGAACTGCCGCCGAGCGGTAGCGCTCACTTCTTCAAGCCTCCGCTCCACACCATCGGAGGTGGCAGCCGGAGGCGCCGGGGTCGAGATCGGCCCCACCAATTAGCTCAGGCTGTGCTCGGCGGACTCGTTCAGCTCCTCCCTCACCACCCCGGCAGCAAGGAAACCGTCAAGATCGCGGCAGTAGATCGGTGAAC
>PLIG01000135.1 GCA_003139255.1 Acidimicrobiaceae bacterium
CCGATGTGGCCGTTGGACAGCGCGAACAACGACTCGCTCTGGGCCAGGACATCGAGGTGGAGCTCGGTCTCTCTCAGGCACCAGGGCTCAACCGGGTAGGCCGGGTGCTGTATCACGGCCCCTCCAGCAGCTCGGCTAGGTCGCCCACGACGGTGTCGGCACCGTGGGCGCGCAAGGCCTCAGCCTGTCCGACCCGGTCGACTCCGACCACGAAGCCGAACCCTCCCGCCCGGCCGGCTTCCACCCCGGACAGGGCGTCCTCGAACACCGCCGCCTGGTCGGGGTCCACGCCCAGAGCACGAACCGCGGCGAGGAAGGTATCGGGCGCTGGCTTTCCAGCCAGGTGGTCAGCTTTCACGGTCACGCCGTCGATGCGGATCTCGAAGAGCTCGGCGATGCCGGCGGCCGCTATCACAGCAGCGCAATTGGCGCTGGAGGACACCACCGCCCGATGTAGGCCTGCCGCGCGCACGGCTCGAACGTAGCGGACCGACCCCGCATAGGCCTCGACGCCGTCCTCTCGGATCTTTCGCAGGACGATCTCGTTCTTCGCGTTGCCGAGTCCATTGACGGTCTCTGCCCCCGCCTGATCGCCGGGAGCACCATCGGGCAGTTCGATGTGACGTGACTCGAGGAACGAGCGCGTCCCGTCGGCCCTGGTCTTGCCGTCGACGTAGGTGTCGTAGTCGGCCTCCTTGTCGAAGGCGACGAAGGGCTCACCGCGCTTCTGGGCCCGGGCCTTCAGGTAGGCGTCGAACATCTCCTTCCACGCCGCGGCATGGACCTTGGCCGTCTCGGTGAGGACGCCGTCGAGGTCGAAGAGGCACGCTCGCACCCGCTCGGGCAGGCCCAGTCGGGCGTCCGTGCTCATCCGCGCACCAAGTCCGCCAGCAAAACAGCTTCGCTGAACTCTGGGTGCTCGGTAGCGGTGAGCAAGGTCAGAACCCGTTGCCCGCCGGCCAAATCAGCGACGTGGCGTCCCTCAGCGGCGGCCTCCGGCTCGTCCAGCTCGGTCCGGTAGCGGCGAGCGAACTGCTCAAAGCGCTTCGGGTCATGGCCGTATCATTTGCGACCAATTGCGCAGGGCGGTCGATGGTGCGACCCGTAATGTCCGAAAACTGGATTCGCCCTTCATGCGGCGAGTACTCGAACCTTACGAGACCCGGATGAGGTAATCGGCACCCACAGGCTGGAGGCGGCGACCCGCCCTCAACCAGGGACGGCGTGGCTCAGGTCCACCTTGTAGAGCACTTTTGCTCCGGCCGTCACGGCACCGCCAAGGGCGGCCGCCTGGGGGAGGAGCTGCTCGGCATAGAACTGGGCCGTGGCGATCTTCTCCTCGAGGAACTCCTTGCTGCCGCGGCCCTCGGTCAGAAGCCGGGTGGCGGCGAGCGCCGAACGGGCGAGCAGCCATCCCCCGGTCACCAGGCCGAACATTCGCAGGTAGGGGGTAGCTCCGGCCAGAGCGTCGTTCGGATCGGCCAGTCCGTGCTCGAAGATCCAGTTGGTCGCCCCTCGCAGGGCACCGGCGGCGGCAGCGAGGTTGGCACGGACCGATGCCAGCTCCTCCCCGCCCGAGGCCAGCTCGCTGTCGAGCGCGTCGATCTGGGACAAGTAATCGTTCACCACGCCACCACCCCGCAATGGCAGCTTGCGGCCGACCAGGTCCATGGCCTGGATCCCGTTGGTTCCCTCGTAAATTGGGCCGATGCGGCTGTCGCGGTAGTACTGGGCCACACCCGCCTCCTCGACATACCCCATCCCACCGTAAACCTGCAGGGCAAGGGAGGTGATCTCTACCGCGAGATCGGTCGACCACGCTTTGGAGACAGGGGTGAGCAACTCGACCAGCTCCTGGCGAGTTTGCCTCACCTCGGGGTCGCTGTGGTGGTGGGCCAGGTCGATGGACACCGCGTTGGTGTACAACACGCAGCGCATGGCCTCGATGTAGGCCTTCATGGTCAAGAGCATCCGGCGCACGTCGGGGTGCTCGACGATCGGTGCTGGCTCGGTGGAGGTCCCACCGATGACCCGTCCCTGTCGGCGCTCCTGGGCGTAGCTGAGGGCGGCCTGGTAGGCCCGCTCGGCCACGGCCATCCCCTGGAGGCCGACCGCGATCCGGGCGCTGTTCATCATCGTGAACATGTAGCGCATGCCGCGGTTCGGCTCACCGATCAGGTAGCCGACAGCTCCACCCTCGTCACCGTACGACATGACACATGTGGGGCTGGCGTGGATCCCCATCTTGTGCTCGATCGAGACGCACCGGACATCGTTGGGCGCTCCGAGCGAACCATCAGCGTTCACCAGGTACTTAGGTACGATGAAGCAGGAGATGCCCTTGGTGCCCGGCGGGGCATCGGACAACCGGGCGAGGACCAGGTGGATGATGTTGTCGGTCAGGTCGTGCTCGCCGTAGGTGATGAAGATCTTCTGCCCGCTGATCCGCCACGTCCCGTCGTCCGCCGGCACGGCCCGGGTCCGCAGAGCCCCGACATCGGACCCGGCCTCGGACTCGGTGAGCTCCATGGTCCCGCCCCACTCGCCGGTCACCAGTTTCTGCAGGTACGTCACCTGCTGCTCGGCGTTGCCGTGAAGGGTCAGCAGGTCAATGACGCCGTGTGTCAGCATCGGGCCCAACGAAAAACCCAGGTTCGCCGCGTTGAACATCTCCTGGAGGGGGATCACCACCAGCCAGGGGAAGCCGCCCCCGCCGAACTCCTGCGGGGAGCCCACCGCCGGCCAACCGGCCTCCACGTACTGCCGGTAGGCCTCTTGGAAACCGGGCGGCGTGGTCACACTCCCGTCATCGTTCAAGCGGCTGCCCACCGTGTCACCGACGCGGTTCAGCGGCGACATCACCTCCGCCATGAACCGGCCCCCTTCCTCGAGAACCCCGAACACCGTGTCGGGGTCGAGGTGCTGGAAGGGCTCGAGCTTGGTCAGGGCGGAGATGTCGCCGATCTCCTCGAGCACGAAGCGAATATCACGCAGCGGGGGTACGTATTCAGCCATGGCACCAGCTTAGATACCCTCCGGCACAAACGAGAAGTTGGTCGCAGGTCAAAGGTGAGGACCTCGGCCCTGTCCGTCGAGGCTGCGATCCAAAGCAGGGCGGGTCAACAGGCAGCAGGGGATCCGCTCGGGCAGTCCATGCACCTGGGAGGCAGAGACCTGATGCCCGCGCGGCCGTACAGGTTCATGTTCTTTTGACGCTGCTCAAGCGAAACTCGCTCCGCCGCGTCGAAGCTGCTCCCACGGCTCGTCACATCCGCTAACCGCCCCGAATTCCACGAACCGTTTAGACGTTCACGCGAGCCATGTGCTCCTTCTGATAGCGCTCCCCCACCGCGACGCCCTTCGGGGCTACCTTCTCGATGGCCGCGAGGTCTTCAACGCTGAGCACGATGTCTCGCGCCACCACGTTCTGCTCGAAAGTGCACCCGCTACTTGGTACAGGGGATCGGCACGATGTCATTTCCCTGCGAAAGCACCCAGGCCAACGCCAGCTGGGCGGGCATCACCCCCTTGTCGCGTACCAACTCGGCGACCTTGTCCACCACGTTAGATTCTTAGCGAAATTCTCGCCGGCAAAGCGCGGCGAGTGACGACGAAAATCATCGCGGTCGAACTGCTCGGGATCCCATCGCCCGGGCCGTCAAAAAGGCGGATGAGGTCAACAATGCGGATGAGGGTCGACTGGCACTTCTCCCCAGCGAGGTCGCAGGTTGTCTGCGATCCAAGTATTCCAGGGCGGTTGAGATTCTCAACGAACGGGAGCAGCCATGAGTAAAAGACGGCAGGTCCAACGTCGACAAGAACGCAGGGGTGCGGACTCCGATACCTATTGGCGTAGGGCCAAACGACCGCTATGAAGAACATGTCCAAAGGACTTTGAAGTTCGTTTGGCGGGTACTACTCCCTTAGAGCGATCGCTGTTCGTAAATGTCTATTGGAGGGGACCCAAGCCATGCTCTGCAGCTCGCCTACGAGCTGAGCGAAGTTGTCATCGGCACTCCGTCTCCTAGAAGGGCATCGAGGTGTCGGTGGTCGTCGAGGCCTAGGAAGGAACCCGCTCGGTTCAGCTGACGCGCCGCCAATAGATGAAGCAGTCATCGCCGTCGATGGCTCCCGGCAGCCTGCCGACGACCCGCCAGCCGAGCTCCTCGTAGAGACCCCGGGCGGGGTTCGAAGCGAAGACCAGGTTGAATTGGACGGAGTCAAAGCCGAGCAGGGGGGCCCGCCACACCGAGTCCTCCACCAGTAGGCGCCCGATGCCGCGCCTGCGATGAGCGGCTGAGACGACGTAGCCGGCATTGGCGATGTGGGCGGCGCGCCCGACGAAATTGGGCTTCAGGTAGTACGCACCCGCCAGCTCGTCCTGGCCCTCGCTCTCGAGTCTGGCCGCGACTGTCATCGTCACCTGGTCGACCCAGGTGGAAGCGAACATCTCGTCGGTGAGCGGGGGCTCGTGGGGAAAACCCTCCCCACTGGCCACCACCTCTGCGAATAGGTCGAACAGAGCCACGCGCTCCTCGGGGCAAAGCGGGCCCAGCCGAACGCCGAGGCCGGCAGGGGTCTGGACGGTCTTCATCTCAGTGGCCTTGTCCCTAACGGCCTTCTGTGGCGCCGCCATCGCAGATGATCCTCGCACGGAAAGGCGGTCGCTCCTCCCACGTAAGTGAATTGTCGGTGTCCCGGCAAGGGCTCGACCTAACCCTCGAGACGAGGACGGACTGCTCGTTCAGGATTAGACCAGTAATAAACAGGCTGTTCGAATGTTGTCAGCATGCTTGCCGATGCCGCTGAAACGCTGGGGCCCCACGTGAAGGTTGCCGGGCTCGTGCTCACCCCAGGGGCGAGCACGGGGCGTGACCAGAGCACGCTAGTGGCGATTGACAACGCGCTCACACCCGCCGGGGTGTGAGTCGAACGGGTCGACTTCCTCTGCCGTCTCGCAGGCCACCGGACCCCGGACCAGCCACCCGTGTTTGTCGCGACCGTGGTGGAAGCCGCGCTGTCGCTGGCCGAGACGCTCGCGGTGCAACCCGAGAAGGTCGCGCTCGGCGGGCGCTTGATGGGGGGGCGTATGTGCTCGATGGCCGTTGCCGAGGGCCTCGGTGCGGCGGCGCTGGTGTTGGTGAGCTACCCCGTAGTGTCCGAAAACCCGATCGCGCCGCTGTGCAGGGGGTTTCCAGAATCCGGCGCTGTGGGTGCCAGCTCATGCTCGTGGATCAGTCCGCCAAGCTGGTCGCGTCGGCGTACTCGACGTGGATCAGGTGCTCTATGGGCAAGGTAGTCTGACTAGTAACTCCAGCCCCGAGGGCAGCGCGCCTACCTTCGGCGACCGCATCTGGGCTGATCCTGAGGTGGATCGATGCCCATGGCGAACAACCGGTTTTTCCTGTTCGGCCGCGATATGGCGGTCGACCTCGGTACGGCGAACACACTCGTGTACGTCCGCGGCCTTGGTGTTGTTCTGAACGAGCCGTCGGTCGTAGCAGTGAACGTCAAGGACGGCCGCCCTTTGGCCGTGGGCGCCGAGGCCAAGCGCATGATCGGCCGCACCCCCAGCCACATCCAGGCCATTCGCCCCTTGAAGGACGGGGTCATCGCCGACTTCGAGATCTGCGAGAAGATGATCCGGTACTTCATCCAGCGCGTCCAGCAGCGCCGCTTCGCCAAGCCCCGAATGGTCATGTGCGTGCCCTCGGGCATCACGGGTGTGGAGCAGCGTGCGGTGATGGAGGCGGCCGAATACGCGGGTGCCCGCAAGGCTTACATCATCGAAGAACCGATGGCAGCGGCAATCGGAGCGGGACTGCCGGTCCACGAGCCGACCGGCAACATGGTGGTGGACATAGGCGGCGGCACGACGGAGGTTGCGGTGATCTCCCTCGGCGGCATCGTCACGAGCCAGTCGGTGCGCATCGGAGGTGACGAGCTCGACGAGGCGATCATCTCCTACATCAAAAAGGAGTACAGCCTGGCCCTCGGCGAGCGCACGGCCGAAGAGATCAAGATCGCGCTGGGCTCTGCGTTCCCACTCGAAGAGGAGCTCCACGCCGAGGTCCGCGGTCGTGACCTCGTCACGGGCCTTCCGAAGACCATCGTGGTCTCGACCGAAGAGATCCGAAAGGCCATCGGCGAGCCGGTGTCGGCGATCATCGACGCGGTCAAGATCACCTTGGACAAGACACCCCCCGAGCTCGCCGCCGACATCATGGAGCAGGGAGTCGTACTCACCGGTGGAGGCGCTCTCTTACGCGGGCTCGACGCCCGCCTGCGGGAGGAGACAGACGTGCGGATCGTCGTGGCCCGCGACCCGCTGAGCTGCGTCGTCATTGGCGCCGGACAGTGCCTCGAGGAGTTCGAAACCCTCAAGCGGGTCCTCGTCACCTCCTCTGCCAGGTGATGAGCCTCCGCGCTCCGCGCGACACTGAAGCCCGTACTTCCCAAGTATTCGATCGCGCCGTTGAGCGGGGTGTGGTTACCGAGAACCCCATCCGACCTGTGGGTGCCGAAAATCCCATCCTGTGGGTGCCGAGAATCTGTGGGATGCCAAAACCCATTCGGTCATGCAGCACGGCTGTATTCGTGGAGTAACCCGCCGAGTCGATCCCGCCGACGGACGTTGGAGGGAATTGGATACTGACCGATGGAAGGCCGACCCGCTGCGGCAAGCGGTGCCCGCTGATCGAGACCACGGTGAGGGCGATGACCGTTGTAGTCGGCCGCGTAGACCTGAAGCACTGCCTCGAGGTGCCGACGCCCGAAAATCGGGATCCAATCCAGGCATTCCCGGCGAAGCGTGCCCACCCAGCGCTCTGCGTAGGCGTTCGCGTTCGGCGCCCGCACGGGCGTGCGGAGAGGTCTTCAGATCAGAAGGCGCCCAGATCCTGCGAATCCCATTCCGGGCGCCGAACGCGAACGCCTACGCGGAGCGGTTCGTTCGGACCATCAGATCCGAGTGCCTCGACCACCTTCTCGTCGTCAATGCACGACCGTTCCGCGTCCTCGACCGGATGCTGATCTTCCACCGCCGCCAACTGGAGATGGTGCTCGCTGTCTTCATCGAGCACTACAACAGCCATAGGCCGCACCGCTCCCTCGACCAAACACCACCCCTTTCGATGGCACCAGCAGCCCCGCCAGCCTCGCGTCCCGATACAACGCAACTGCGAAGATCGGACAGACTCGGCAGTCTCATTCACGAGTACAAACTGGCTGCGTGAGGCCTACGGATGCGGTTCTCGGCACCCACAGGGTGAGCTCCCAGCCGTTGCTGGGACCGCGACGTCCCGAACCGACGCGCCGAGCGACTAGCGCCGGCGGAGGCGCTTGTCGGAGATCGACGGTGGTGTCCACCCGGCGTCAGCGCCACCGACGTTTTGACCGGGGGGCGCGATCTCGTCGATCCGATCCAAGATGTCCCCATCCAAGGAGATCTGTGCCACGGGCAGCTGGGATTCCAACTGCCCCATGGTGCGCGGCCCAATGATCGGGCAGGTGACCGCCGGATGGGCCAGCACGAAGGCGAGAGACAGCTCGATCAGCGAGTGCCCGGCCTCCTCGGCCAGCTTCTGAAGCCGGATGACCACGTCGAGCTTCTGCTGATTCACGAACAAGGAGAGGTCGTAGCGTTCCGGCAGCATGGCCGAGCGCCTGGACGTGTTCTTCTTGCCCTCCCCAAAGGCCCCCGAAAGCCATCCACCGGCCAGTGGGCTCCAGCAGATCACGCCCATGCCGTATTGCTGGCAGACCGGCAACAGGTCGGCCTCGATGCCGCGCGCCAGGATGGAGTACTGCGGTTGTTCGGTCCGGAAGCGCTCTCGCACACGCCGCTCAGCCACCCACTGGGCCTCGACCACCTGGTGAGCCGGGAAGGTGGAGCTTCCGGCGTAGCGGATCTTGCCGGCGCGGACGAGATCACTCAAGGCGCCAAGGGTGTCGTCGATGTCGGTCTCGGGAGACGGCCGGTGGATCTGATAGAGGTCTATGTAGTCGGTCTCGAGACGCCGCAAACTGTTCTCACACTCGGCGATGACCCAGCGTCTGGAGTTGCCCTGGGCATTAGGGTCGCTCCCCATGGGTCCGTGCACCTTGGTGGCGAGCACGATCTTCTCTCGTTTCAGACCCTTCAGGGCCTTGCCCACGATGACCTCAGACTCCCCGGCCGAATACACGTCCGCGGTGTCGATGAAGTTGATGCNNCGTGATCCTTGTTACCCCAGGCGCCGAACATCATGGCTCCGAGACACAGCTGACTGACCTCTATGCCGGTCGTTCCGAGCGGGCGATAGTCCATAGATACAGCCAACCACAATAGAGGCGATCCCTTCCTCACGAGTCCCCACAGATTTCCGAGGTCGTAGGTAGAAAAGGACGAAGGCCGGCACGGTGGGATCTCGGAGTCCAGCTCGCCGAGAGGGGGCGTATCCGGCGATCTGGGCGCTCGTGAACCGGGATCGGTCCATGGTTCCGGCTGCACAGATGAAGCAGTCGGTCGCGCTCGCGGAGCAAGCACTCCTCGGATCGGACCGCGGATAGCACCACCCGGTGTCATTGTCTTGGGCAGTGATGCGGCTGCCGAATAACCGGCCATCTCGGACGTTCGCCTCAAATTCTGGGGTCCTCTGGGGCAAGATGGTGCCCGTGAACAAAGACCTCCCGGTTGCAGCACCTCTGGACGGGGCTGACGAAGACGACCGGGTCGCGGCCATTGCCCGGCTCCATGACCTGTTCAGCGCCGGAGAGTTGTCGCTTGAGCGCTTCTCTGGAGTCCTGGAGCAGGTCTTCGCCGCTCCCAGCCACGCCGATCTTGAGGCAGCAATGTTGGCGCTGCCACCACTGGTCCGGCTCACACCCGCCTCGCGGCGGCTGGCCAGGCCACTCGTGTTGCAGGTGGCAGACGGTGGTNNGCAGTTGGCCGCTGACACAACCATCAGCACCGGCTTCGGGGCGGCCCAGCTCGATCTCACCGCCGCCAGCTGGGACACCCATCAGATCAACCTCCGCCTGGAGACCTGGGGTTCGATCGAGGTTCTCGTCCCCGAGGGAGTGGCCGTGCAGATAGTCAGCGGATCAGGACGCGTCCAGCTCGAGTCGCTGTCTCCACCCGTCCCCGGCGGGCCGGTGTTGCGGATTTCCACATCCGGACCAACCGGGGCGATCCGGATACGCCACCCCAAGGAGCGCAACGGCGGGCCGTTCACGCGCTGGAGGCGACGGCGCACCGCAGGCGGCCCAAGCTCGGGAGATAGGCCGCGTCTCTCCGACTACCGTTCTTGAATACTCATTGCCGGCACGGGGTAAAACCCAGTCAGCTTCCAGACCTCGGAGATACTGGACGAGTGCCCTGGGTTGCGCCACATATTCAAGCTTTTTGCAGCTGTCGAGATAGTCGGACGTCCGATCTCTGGCTGCTCGGGGACACAGCCGATAGAGTTCGCGCNNCTCCACAATGGTTGTGCTGATCATCGTCATCGTCATCGTCGTGCTCCTCGTCCTCGGCTTGTGGGCCGCTTTCAACGGCCTCGTTAAGAAGCGCAACCGGACCCAGGAAGCGTGGTCCGAGATCGACGTCGAGCTCAAGCGCCGCCACGACCTCATCCCCAACCTGGTGTCGACGGTACAGGGCTACGCCGCCCACGAGCAGGGGACCTTCGAGGCGGTCACCCAAGCCCGGGCCAACGCAGTCACTGCCGGCGCGACGGGCGACCCGGGCCAAATCGCCCCAGCTGAGAATGCTCTGTCCGGGGCGCTGCGTTCGCTGTTCGCAGTCGCCGAGAACTACCCACAGCTGCGGGCGGTCGAGAGCTTCCTCCAACTACAAGAGACGCTGACTGCCACCGAGGACAAGATTGAGTACGCCCGCCGCTACTACAACACCAGCGCCCGGGACTACAACATCGGGCTACAGACGTTTCCGCGTAACCTGATCGCTGGGCCCTTCGGCTTCAAGGCGGTGGCGTTCTTCGCTACCGATGAGGATGACCGCGCTGTGCCTCAGGTGAATTTCCCCGGTTCTGGCCCAAGTGCGGGCGGTCCCGCATCCTCGGGACCCCCGCTTGCTGGTGGTCCCGAGGGGCTTCCGCCCGCCGCGGCCCCCGAAGGACCGCCGCCGGCCAGCTGAGACGATCGAGTGGGCTGCCCGGCCGGTCAGACGGACTGGCCCGAGGCAATCTTCTCGAGCTCAGCGATCCGCTCCTCGATGGGAGGGTGGGTGTCGTACAGGCGGTGATACCAAGCCTCGTGGTGCTGCAACGGGTCGTCGATGCACATCGCAGCGATGGCGTGGTTCATCTTCTTGAATGGCTTGTCGTTCTGCTGCAGCTTCTTGAGTGCGCTCAGCAACCCCGCCGGGTTGCGGGTGAGCTCCACACCGCTGACATCGGCCAACGATTCACGGCGGCGTGAGAGTGCCAGCCGAATGAGCGGGCCGAAGATGAAGCCAACGACAGCGAGCAGCGCGCCAGCAGCGAAGACCACGAGCATCATCTGGCCTCCCCTGCTGCTGCCGCGCCCGGCACCGGCAAAGAATGCACTCCGCCACAGGATGCTGGCCAGAAGGGCGGCCATGCCGACCATGGTTCCGACCACGAGCAAGAGACGGATGTCGTGGTTCTTGATGTGGCTCATCTCGTGGCCGGTCACGCCCTCGAGCTCCTCGCGGTTCATAATGGAGAGCAGCCCGGTGGTGAACGTAATGGCTGCCTTGTCCGGGCTGACCCCGGTGGCAAAGGCGTTGGGCGAGGGGTCGTTGATCACGTAGACGGCGGGCTTGGGGATCCCTTCGCCGATCGCCAAGGACTCCACCAGGTTGTGCAGCTGCGGGTACTGGGCAGGGTCGGTTGGCATGGCCCCCGAGATCCGCAGCACCAGCCCTGCCCCGGAGTTCAGGGAATAGAGGATTCCGACGACGGCCAAGAGACCACAGATCACCATACCGATGATGACCGGGGACCAGCCGTAGTTGGTCGGTGGGGTAGGAGCGAAGCCGGTGTTGGTCGAGTGGTGGTAGACGGCCTTGAAGAGGAAGCCGCAGGCGGCTCCAATGGCCAGCCAGATCACGAAGAACAGGACGATGAAGATGACGCTGCGTCGCTTGTTGCTGGCGATCTCGCTGTACACGTGCCGAATCCTACGGCATCGGAGGTATTCCAACTCCGGAGCAGCCAGCGAGGTGAACATCATGTCAGCCCGTATTGCCCAAATATTCGATCGCATCGTTGAGCAGGGACTTTCTGGTCCGGATCCTTCTCGGCTACCTTCCTCGCGTTGCGGGGTGCACGGGCACGGGCCCAAAGTCAGCTGTGGACCTTCGCTTACCGCTCCGTACGCCACGTACTCGGGCTCGTCGTTCTCCTCGCGCGCTCCGATGACGCCAAGGAGATCGAGCTACTCGCACTTCCCCACGAGGTGGCCATGCCCAGGCTCCAGGTGAAGCGTCAATCCTTCGAGCCGGCCGGTCGTGCGCTTTTCGCGGCGCTCAGTCACAAGGTGAGCTCATGAAGCTCGGCGTCCGCCTGGCAGCGAGCACCATTGCGCGGATCCTCTTCGACAACCACCTGGGGCCATCGCCGCGCCGCCCAGATGCCACCTGGCGAGCGTTCGTGCGAGCCCAGGCGTCCCATATCGTGGCGACCGACTTCTTCACGGTGGACACGGTGCTCTTCCATCGCCTCTACATCCTGTTCTTCTTCGAGCTCGGCCGCAGAAGAACCTTGATCACCGGAGTCACCGCCCATCCCAATGCGGCCTGGGTGACCCAACAGGCGAGAAACGTGGCCGGCGATATCGACGAGAGGATCGATGTCAAGTTTCTTGTCCGCGACCGGGACATGAAGTACGTCGCGAGCTTCGACGAGGTCTTCAGATCAGAAGGCGCCCAGATCCTGCGAACCCCATTCCGGGCGCCGAACGCGAA
>PLIG01000003.1 GCA_003139255.1 Acidimicrobiaceae bacterium
CCTCGGTGTGACAGGCTAGCTACGCCGGTCGCCGGTTCGCGAGCGCACCGAAGGACGACTATCTCACTACCCGCACGGACGCGCGAATCGGCGATCTGTCCGTGCGCCGCACTTCCGGAGTGTCCCGGTCGCGGATCCTCTTGCGGAGACGTCCGACTGAGCGAACTATCCCGGCTACTCCGGCAGAGCGGCTCTGGTTGATGAACTTACGTTTGGCGCCACCGCACCTGTCGACGGTCTTGGGGACGCATGCGGAAGGCATGGACTTGTCCGCTCCCTTTTCAAGTGCGACCCTGGGGGGTCTGCTGAGTTGGCCTCAGTGCCTCTGACCTGGGCTTATGCTCTCTCGGAGTCCACCGAGTTATCCACAATTTGCCGCAATTCTCCGGAATTTATGGCTAGATTTATGGCTAGACGTCAACCGTCCTGATCACCGATGATCGCCTTCGGAGACGAGACCTGTCCGGATCAGCCATCCACTAGCTGCTTAGTGCAAGAACCAACCCAGTCCCACGGGAACCGGGCGCGTATTCTCATTTTCAATGAATAGTCGATTCCTCCAAACAATCCTAGATTCGGGCATCAGGGCCGGAGTTCGGCCGTCGGGCGTGGCAGCCGTGGTGACCGTTCCGTCGTCCGTTCAACATCATCATGTGACAGGTTCATCCGCCAGCGGGATCGGACTCGGTAACTGGGTGAATCTGGCGCTACTGCTCATCGCAATCTTGTTTGCAGCAGGAGTTGCCATATGGCTTGCGAGCAGTAATCGACGACCTGTTGTACGTATTTGGCTTGGGGCCGTCTCTCTCCTACTACTTGGCATCGCGATCTACTCCGACTTAGGTTCAGCCGAATCTTCAAAGTATTGGGCTGAGCACGGCCTCCTTGCCGATGTGCTGGTAACAATCGCAGTGCTGGCAATCGGCGCGCTCCTAGTGGAGGAGTTGGTCGATAAAGGGCACCGCAAGCGGCTCAAGTTCTTAGGTGCAGTCGGATATGAAATCCTGGCACCAATACTCGATCAGTGTCGATCGTCGATGAGGTGGTATTCGATAGGTGCGCGATCCACAGTGAATCGAGGCGGGGACATCCACCGTGAGTGGCAGGAACGACCAAAGCACTGGCTTCCCGGAAAGGAGGACCTTTACCTTCGTCTGCTGGGTATCATGAAGGATCTTGAATCGGTCCGGATTGTCCAGCAGCCCCCCGAAATGGGCATCGCGCAGCTCGGACACTACCCTGACTGGGTGCAGGGTGGCATCGAGCTCATATGGGCGATGATTGATTCACTCAACGCATGCCAGTTGCAGGTGCTCCCAGTTCTAATCTTGACTCGCATGGACTCGACGGGGTCGATAGGTGAAATAGCGAAAGTCACGGCTCGGATGCGTGAGCTGTGTGAGGATCTCATGAACATTCGGAACAAGACAAGGAATGCAGGATGGGCTCGAACGGAATCTGAAATAGAAGCAGTTCGAACTGATGTAGAGCTCCTTACGAATCAAATGGCCGATCGATGGATGGCCTGCGTGCGAGAACTCAAAGGTGCATCTGACTACCTCGTAGCCACGATCGGTATCCACTCGTAGCGGAATTTCGGATACCGTCCCATTCCTTGCAAGCGCAGTTACGCGAAGGCCCGCACCGTCTCAAGGTGGAGATCGCAGAGCTGGCGCATTGAGGTCTGACTGGAGGTATACCCACCAGCCATCGAGTAGACGAGGCGATAGTTGCGGTTAGCCCGCCATGTGGCGACCCGCTCCTCCCGCGTAGTGATGTCCTCGGCACTGACCCGGCTGTCGGTGACGGGATCCATGCCGGCGTTGTAAAGCACTAAGTCGAACGGGCCTGCTCGGTCGGCGGACTCCAGCGCCGATTCCACCTGGTCCAGGTAGTTCTCGGCGTTGGCGAATAGCAAGGCGGCCTGGCCGCTCGGCATCCACTCGTCGAAGTGAGCCGTGGCGACGTCTACCTGGACGACCGTGTCCGGGTCGGTCAGCGATCGGGTACCACCTCCGCAGTGGGCATCGAGATCGAGGACCAAGATCCGCTCGGCCCCGAGTCCTAGGCCGGCCTCCGCCGCGACGGCCAGACCATTGAACGTGCAGAACCCTGCACCCCGTCCCGCTCGGGCGTGGTGGAGTCCGGACGACAGTGACCCGGCCACCCGGCCATCCCCCGACAACAGCTCGGTCACCCCGGCCACCAGGCCCGCTGAGTGGGCCACCGCCATGATCGGGATCCCGGGGTCCCAGTCAAACCCCTGAGACGTGGCGAGGCGCTCAGGAACACCGCCCATCACGGCATCCACGTACCCGGGATCGTGCACCTTCCGGATCAACTCGGCGGCTCGTTCGGCGAATGCTCCAGGGTCCACGAGGTTCACGTCAGCTGCGCCCGACTTCAGGGCCTCGGCGATGGCACCCGACTTGCGGGTGGTGTCGAACGCGTACTTCGACGCCGTGTAGTTCTGGTTCCAGTAGACGTTGTGCTTCGTGTCGGTCAATGCGCTGCGTTCCAATCCAACCCACTCAATTCCCGGGTGCCATCGTTGCAGGTGGATGTGACGAGCTCCGCTGGACCGGTCGGTGGTCAGACCCCGTAGGGGTCTGACCAGGCAATACGTATCGGGGGAGCGTCACACCCCCTCTGTACGGTGGCCTGCATGGATACACCGAATGACCTGACCATCACCTGCGCCAACGGGATCAAGCCCCGCCTCCTGTCGCTCGAGCAGCACTCGACCTACCGGGGTCTGCTCGACGGCGGACCGAACCACGAGCTCAACGAGCAGATCCTCGAAGCGATCACCACCTCCAGGGGCCGCATCCCGATCCACCTGGTCCGGCCTGCGGAGCAGGCCATCAGACCGGCGCGCGATTCCCTGCACGGCCCGATCGTCGTGATGCCCGAGCGCCAGTGCACGGGCCTGTTCGATGCCGGTGGTCGCTGGTTGGACATCGTGTGGTTCCAGGAGACCTGGGCGCCACCGATCGACCCCGCGGTGTCGGAGGAGCTCCGCAATCTCGATTTCCTGGCCATCGCCTTCGATGAGGTCGGATCGTGGTGATCGCCGGTCTTGCATCCCGGCTCCAGTGTGAGGTCGTCCTCAGGGCTTCAGTACCGGCCTCACCTGCCGAAAACCGGATGAACGTCCGTATTCACCGCGGCGCTCATGAGATCGGCGGCAGCTGTGTCGAGGTCGAGTACCGCGGCGGTCGCCTCGTCCTCGACGTGGGGAAGCCGCTCTGGGCCGGATGGGACGAGAAGGTCCCCTTGCCTGCGATCCGCGGCCTAGCCGACGGTCTCGATCCGTCGCTGGCCGGGGTCATCATCTCCCATCCCCACCTCGACCACTACGGCCTGATCGACCAGGTCGATCCGACCGTGCCCGTCTACATCGGCAGAGAGGCGGCACTGCTACTCGATGCAGCCACGTTCTTCAGCGCCGCAGGCACGACGTTGCACCCGGCCGGCTACCTGGTCCACCGGGTCCCGATCAGGATCGGTGCCTTCACCGTGACCCCGTACCTCGCCGACCACAGCGGCTTCGACTCCTACTCGTTGCTGGTGGAGGCTGGGGGCAACCGACTCTTCTACACCGGGGACCTGAGAGGTCACGGCCGCAAGTCCCGCTTGTTTGACGAGCTACTCGCCTACACTCCGAAGGGAGTCGACGCGCTCCTCTGTGAAGGCACCCACATCCGTGGGTCCGCACGTCCGGAGGTTGGAGGCGCTGATACTGGGCGCTCCGAGGCGGACGTCGAGCATTCGCTCGCCGAACGCATGCGCGGCACGGCTGGTGCGGTCGCCGTCCTCTCCTCGGCCCAGAACATCGATCGGCTGGTCACCGTCTACCGGGCCTGTCTCCGAGCCGGTCGGACGTTGGTGACCGACCTCTACACGGCTTCGCTCGCCGACGCCATCGGCCGGGAGACGATTCCGAAGCCCGAGTTCCCGAGCTACCGGGCCTACGTCCCCAACCGTCAACGGGTCCTTGTGAGAGAGAGCGGACAGTTCCACCGGATCGACCTGGTCCGGTCGTGCCGGGTGTTCCCCGAATGGCTCGCCGACCACGCCGGCGAGGTGACGCTCCTCCAGCCGGCGTCGACCGTACCGGAACTGCTGCGGACCGGAGTTCTCGTGAACGGGGCTGTCGTTTGGTCGATGTGGCCCGGCTACCTACGCCAGCGCAGTGGCGAGCGACTGCAACAGGAGCTCAAGGCGGCTTCGGTGCCCTTTGTCCTGGATCACGCCTCCGGACACGCCAGTGTCGCTGACCTCCGACGTCTGGTAGATGCGCTCTCTCCTCGCAGCGTCGTTCCCATTCACACCGAGGCGGCGGACCGCTACCACAACGTCTTCGGGAACGTCACACTACGCGACGATGGGGAGTGGTGGACGGTGTAGTGGTGTCACTTCACCGCGCGTGTTCGAGTTCTTCGATAGCTTCGGTCAGCGGCTGGTCAGCCAATGTGACCCCATCGGGGTTGACGCCGGCGAACGCGAACCCGGAGGGGGAACTCCATGATGATTCCTGACGCTGGCCCGACACACCAGTTACCGGTCAATTGCCAATTTAGCGATCGTGGGCTCCGCATCAAGTGTGGCGACAAGATCCTCGACACCGCTGCGGCCAGCGAAGACATTGCGAGACTGCTCGGTGCGATGTGGGCAGACGGCCGGGGGCCTCGGCCTGGATTGATCTTCCCGGTGACCCGGCCGCCACAGATCCCCGGTACGCACAACATCAGGAGAGTCAGCGAGCAGGAATCACGGGTCCTCCTTACGGAGTGGTTCGAGGATCACGGCTTCCACTATTCGATCGAGACTCCGACCTCGGGTGTCTACCAGCAGTCTGGCAGCCGTTGGCTGAGCGCTCGCACGGATATCACGGTCTACGGATCCATTAATCCCGATCCGAGCAATCGAGTTCTGAACATCGAGCTGAAGGCCGGGAGACCTCCTTGGGAGTCGTTCCGGAAGGACTTCGAGAAGCTGCTCCGTGAAAGGGTTCACGGCCTGTGGTTCCACACCATTGAGAACGCACACGAGAGGATCTGGTCGGATCTTGAGAAAAAGATCCGTACCGCCCTCGAGAGGCAGCTTGATCCCGTCTCTGGTGCTAGGAACAGGAAGGACCTATCGGAAGCAATCGAGAACGCGCATCGCTCCATCCATTTTGTGTTCTGCGTACTGGAGACGGGCTCCATCGAACGAAGTTTCACGATCGATTTCAGCCAGGATTGGCGCGATCAACTCGCGACGGGCTTCAGCAGGTAGCGGTTGCCGGCCTAAGCGAGAGAGGCCCGATCAACTCAGATTGGGTCTGTGCCCCCTTGATCCACGTCAGGTGGCTCAGATCACAGGGACCCGGTCAACCTCCCTCGCGGCCGGACAACCTCGTGCTTGGGCCCCAGCCTGAACGCGATGACCGGTACCGGCATTGCGAGCGATTGGCCCTAATCATGATCCCGAGTTGCGGACCGACGCTCAGATCATAGACATGACCAGGTCGCCGAAACCTTGCCGCCCTGAGCGAAAGTCATTCTTGAGCGACTCGACTGTCTCCAGGGTCGGTAGTCCGTCGAGTTCCAGCTTCGCCTCGAATCCCATCTTCTTCCCCACCTGGGAGATGGCCACGTTGAGGTCTTGACAGATCTTGTCCCGCAACTTGACCTTGAACTCAAGGAAGCGGATCTGCCGCCAGACCCCGAACGGTTCTAGCTGACCTTCCGTGAACAGATCGCGGGCGTTCCACCCCACCGGTTCGGTGACTCTCGCGAAGAGATAGCGCTGCTGACGGCGGTATTCGTCGTAACTGAAGGAGGAGCTGCCGGTCATGGCTTGCTCTACCAATGCCAACTCGCTGCCCTGCTCAACATTCGCAGTCTTCAAGAAGCTCACGAGTCGACTCACAGGCTTCGCCACTTCCGGAGGAAGCGTGAACTGAACAAGGGTGGAAGCGTCGAGGTCTACGTAGGACAGCCCGTTTGTGTCATGTTGTGAGCTGATTGTCGGCAGCACGTACTGGATCGGCTGACCATTGCGTTCGCCCAGTGTTCCTGGCTGAATCAGGTGCAGTCGGAACCACTCGGGAGCAGCATTTTCGGGAGCACTCGCTCGGTACAGATACTCGATTTCATAGGTAACCGGTCCGCCGAGAACCAGGTACTGAGCCGTGGTCCCGAAGAAGTCTCGGACTCCGTCGTCAAGCGACGGGTGGTAGCCCCTATCAGACAGGGCAGCTGCGACCAGTTCCGACGCACGCTCGGCGTCTTGACCAACCATCCGTGCTTCGCAGCGATCGTCCCTCCCCAATCGATACGGCACGACGTGATCAAGGTCCTGATGAAGGAGGTATGTGTAAAACCCTTCAAAGGAGACCGCGGCCTCCATCCGCCGGGCCAGCTCTGGACTATCCACCGGATAGAACGTGTAGGACTTTCGAGTACTTCGCACAGGCTCTTCATGGCGCGTCATTGGTCCGGCTCCTCGGGCTGATCTGTTCCTCCTCGTCTCCGAGTCTGATGATCGATGGACTCTCGGAGCATGTCAGCGCCCCTCGGTAGTTGATGGCCCCCACTTTCCGGACGGTCAGCCAAGTACTCGACCACGAACAGATCAGCTAGGTCGTGATGCACACCCATCATGTCATCGGGAGCGAAAACCGCCACGACCGGATCTTCGTGAGTTGGCTGGGGTGGGTGTGGCCACGCTCCAAAGTCGCTGATGATGCCTCGGCCTCGCAACAGCCGAGCCAATTCCATCTGCCGTCCCGTCCGGCCGACCCCACCGCTTGTAATCGCAAAGTTGTTCTCCTGGAGCACAAGTACTCCAAGTAGCGCACCGGCCAAGTCAGGCATGGTGGTCGAGGCAAATATCGCATCCCATGTTGCCCGCACAAGCGGTTGTATACCAGGCGGATCCACGTGCGCCATAAGCAACGCATACCCGCTTAACTCCATCATGTCGACGAACGGCTCGGTTCCAAAGATGGCCTGTTCACGCATGCGTTCGTCGGATAGATCAGATGTCAGACGCAACCGGGCTTTGTCCGCTACATCGATGATGATCGGAAACAGCGTGGTTGCCACCACGGGACGCCCTTCGACAATTGCATGGAACGCAGCGTCGAATAGTCGCCGGTAGGCCTGACCAAACAGGTCAGGCTTGGATGGATCGTGTGAAGTGGTAGCCAACGCCGGAGCCACAGATGCGACCTGGAGCAGTAGCCGCTCCTCCATCGCGGGAACAGTTTCTTCTTGCGACCCCAGCTCGGGCCACAACTCATCCTGTGACGGATCGTGTCGCAGTGTCTCCAGCCTGGTGAATCCAGCGCGAACCGTCTGCATGTGGAACTGAATTTTGTGGAGCAATTCGAGAAGATCGAAGATTCGTACTGCGGTCATCTGCGGGTCACCGGCCTTTTCGGCGGCGGGTGGTTGCATCAACCTGTCAGAGACCGCCGCCACGATCGCGGCAGCATTGTCGGCTACCGCTACCGCCATGTACCGCGACGCCATGTGATGGAGCCACCACGCAGGGGTAATACGACCTCCTTCGGTCTCCCTTTCAAGGTTGATGCCGTTGGCAACGTTTTCGAGGAACCCGAGCAGCGTTCTAAACGCGCCCACCTTGTACGGGGAACGCTGATCTTCGACAGACTTGTCAAACGATTGCGCAAGCTTGGTCGGATCGAGCGCTTCAAGCGGACGGGCGAATCCCAGCCACAGGGACGTGTACCCCAGTACTTCCCTTTCGGCGATGGCAAGCCGAAACAGTTGCTCATCTACGTCTGTGGCAGCGGTTGAAGCCGAGATCTCTGCTCGATAGCGGGTGATGACTCCGAGAAGGAGAATCGCTTCATCGATCTGCATGCGAGTGGCGAGGTGAAATATTCGTTCAGTGATGAAGTCGATGACACTCATCGCACGGCTCCACTCTCCGTCAGCGGACAGCGCAGGCAGCAGCGAGGTCAAACATGCGGCCAGTCGGCGTTCGACCCACAGGGGGTCTGGGGTGAGGGTCGGCTGCACACCCGTTCGAGTCTGCAGTGCTGTGTTGAGCCGGTTGTGATCCAGGGTGAGCCAGTTGGCATGCGTGGCGGCCTTTGCGTACCACTCGCTCTTGGTTGGAATCGTCGACTTCAGTTGAGAGGTGACCTCCCAACACGTGATCAACTGGTAGATGAGGGTTTGAGGGGCCGCGGCATCTTGCACCTCTCTAGTCGTGACGACTGTTACCAACTGTCCGTACCGCGCAAGCACCCGCGCAGCTTGTTGCAGGGCCATCTGCTGTTCGGTTTCATCAGGAAAGTGTCGTCCCGAGGCAGAGGCGCGGCGCACGGCGCGCAGGAACTGTGGATATAGGCGCCGGGCCAGGGTCGAAGGGTCGAAGAAGTTGAAGAGACTACGACCAAGGATCGCGAGGCTCAGGATGGAGGCGATCGTCAGGAACCAGAAGAAGATGACTGTCAGTCCTCGAAGATCACGTCCGGAGACCACGGGAAACGTGAGCAGGACCGTTCCATAGACAAGCGCGATCACAACCGTGAAGATGTAGAAGGTCGATGTTCGTTCTTTTACGAACAGTTGCCTGATCTCTCCAGGCACCTTGACGTAGGCGGTCGAGGCGATGACCCCTACGGTCGTGAAGAAGAGAGCCAGGAACACCGCCAGAGCCCCGACACCTGCACTGGCCAGGGGGACATATGAGCTGGAAGTGACTGGCGCGAACAGCGACCCGAAGTGAAAGAACCTACTTAGCCAGGTTGCAAAGGCGTCGACGCCAACGAGAAGAGCGACGGACATGAACGCACCGATGAGTACACGCCACAACAGAGGACCGATAGCACGGGCGTCCTGTCGGGCGCTGTCTCCTCCCTGACGCAGCCCTAGGAGACTGTTGAACAATT
>PLIG01000084.1 GCA_003139255.1 Acidimicrobiaceae bacterium
GTGTCCCGTTTCCACGGCGAACCGACCTCGAGGAGGTCTGATGTCGGACCCCGTCCAGTCACACCCATTTTCCCCACCAGAGCGGAGAAGGGGTCGCGACACCCCCATGAGCATCACGGGAGCGGGTGCGGTGACAGGGTATGGATGGGGCCGCAAGCACGTCTGGGACGGGTTCCTCCTCGGCGAGAGCGCGGTCAAGCCTGCGCCGTGGCTGGCCGACTACCTCGACAGCCCGCCGTACCTGTCCGTCATCACCGGCACCGGTGACCAGAAGGACGGGCCCAGCCGCTTCAGCCAGGCCCTGCGCTTCTCGGGCAGGGAGGCCATCACCGACGCTCGGGAGCGGGGATGGCAGCCCGGCCCTGTGGTCGGGGTCATCCACAGCGTCGCCCTCGGCGACGTCGAGACCTTCCGCGACTACTATCGCCACGAGGGCGACTTCGCCGGCACCCGGCGCAAGCTCCGCAGCTGGCTGCAGATGATCCCGTCGACCGTGATCGCCATGTTCATGAAGGAGTTCGACTTCCACGGGCCGGCCATGTCGGTGTCGGCGACGTGTGCGTCCAGCAATGTCGGCATGATCACCGCCAAGTCATGGATCGACTCGGGCATCGCCTCGGACGTCGTCCTGCTGGCGACCGACCTCTCGGGCATCGCCGAGAACCTCCCCTGGTTCCGCGACCTCGGAGCGGCCGTCCTCGACCTTCCCCCGTTCGACGGGTGTCGTCCCTTCCAAGAGGGNNGCCGGGGCTTCGTCGGGGGCGAGGCATCGGTGGCGATGGTCCTGTCGGGTCGCCCTGCCGGTGGCTATGCCGCGGTGCTGGGCGGGGCGATGACCAACGACGGCTACCACGCCATCGCACTGGCACCCGACCACAATGAGGTGTTCCGCTGCTTCAACGAGGCCACCGCGAACTCGGGCGTCGACCCGGCCGAGGTGGCGTACCTCAATGCGCACGGCCCGGGCACCGCGCAGTGCGATGCCGCCGAGGCCCAGGTCCTCGACGAGCTGTACCCCGATGCCAAGGGGATCTTCTCGATCAAGCCCCTGGTCGGCCACTGCCAGGCCGCTGCCGGTGCAGCGGAGATGCTGGCCACCCTGTACGCCTTCGAGACCGGGTACGTCCCTGCCCCTCCCCAGGTCGCACCGGGGCATCCCCGCCTCGTGGACGGGCTCACACGGCGCGAGCCGGGTCTCATCCTGAAGTCGTCCCTGGGCATGGGCGGGCACAACGCCGTGCTGGTCGTGGACGGGCCACAGGAGTAGTCACACTCCCGGCGGGGCCCCCGCCGGGCTCCGGAGGACCCGGTGCAGGCCCCGATTCGGGCCTCCCGGTGCGCACGGAGCCCCACACCGGCCCGTCGATCGCTCAAGAGGCCGCCGGTTCGTGCCGATGGGATGGGCCTATGGGAATTGCAAAGCAGGTAGGCATCCCCCTGGGCCGCCCTCGGGGCCGCCCTCGGGGCGGGTCCCTGGCGGAAGTCCGCGCACCCCATCTCGCCGTCGAGTCCCCACCGTCGACCAACACGCCCGAGCTGCCCCGCGAGGTCGACTTCAACCTGTCCTCCGTGCCGATCGTCAGCTGGTCCTACGACCCGAAGACCGACATCACCCGCTGGTCGGCGCCGATCGAGGAGCTCTTCGGGCTCCCCCCGGGCGCCCGGGGCTTCACCATGCAGGCCCATTCGCCGGCCACCGAGCCGCAGGACTTCCAACTCGAGGGTGACAAGGCGACCTTCACGGCCGTCGACAACCTTTCCGCAGCCGTCCTCCGGCCGGTGCTGGAGCCCATCCGGGCCGGTGCGCCGCCTGCGGAGTACGACCTCCGCACCGTGGTCGCCACTCCCGACGGGACCATGCACCGACTGATCGTGCGTGCGTCACCGAGCTCGACGGGCGGCCGGGTGCACTTGGACGAGTCGGCGAGCGGCGTGCAGACCTACCTCGGTGCGGTGATCGACGTCACCGACCACGTCTACGTGGAGCGCGAGCTCCACGACATGGTCGACCGCTTCCGTCTGCTCACGGACCTGAGCCCGGACGCGATCGTGGTCCACCGGGACGGGAAGCTCGTCTACGGCAATGCGGCCGCCATCCGCCTCATCGGTGCCGAGTCGATGGACCAGGGCTACGGCATGGAGATGGCGAGCTTCGTCCATCCCGATGACATCGGCCCGGTGGCCGAGCGGGTCGCCATGATGACCGAGGAGGGCCAGTTCTCCGAGCACGGTGAGGTGCGGATCATCCGGCTCGACGGTTCCATCGCCCTGGTGGACGTCACCAGTGTCCGCACCAGCTGGGCCGGCCAGCCCGCCTACCAGGTGATCATGCGCGACATGTCCATGCGCATCGCCGCCGAGGCGGCCAACCGCTACCTGGCCAACCTGGTTGCCCACGTCTCGGACGCCATCATCGGTATTGACGCCGACGGGCGGATCGAGAGCTGGAACGAGGCGGCCCAGGCGATCTACGGCTGGCAGCAGAGCGAGGTGACCGGCCTCTCGATCGGTGCCGTCGTGACCGCCAACCGTACCGACAGTGCCGCCGTCCTCGAGCGGGGCC
>PLIG01000165.1 GCA_003139255.1 Acidimicrobiaceae bacterium
AGACTGACGGCGGCGAAGGCGACCGCTGCTGCTCCGATAGAAGCCATGCGGCGTCGTCTCATGGATAGATGGTAGTCGCTTTGCAAAGGCGTTCTCGGTGCTCCCGACACGGCAGGAGATCGCCAAGCGCCTGCTGGCAATGCGGCCCTGGCGCTGCCCGAGCGAACGAGCATCGGTGCGGTGGGATCGCGCTGAGGTCGCGGAGCCATCGTGACCCTGACGGCACCACCGACCTACACGACCACGTCCGCCACGCAACCGATCATCGGCTCAGGACTGACGGTGGGAGCGCGCTATCGCCTCGTGTGGTGGACGCGCTTGAGGCTCGGGCGCCCGCGGTTGTCGTCGCCGCGGCCGCTCACTCTTTCTCAGCGAGCGAAACGGCCCGGGGCTACTACGGGTCCACCCTCACGTTCTAGGGCCGCCCTACGCTCCCTGAGGACGCGCCCTTGATGATTGCGGCTGTCATCTGGCTGCCCTTCCTGATCATCCCGCTGGGTTCGTCCGTTTGAAGGGCGGGGTGGCCGCGACCTTTGATGGTGTTGATTACACGATCTGGGCACTGTTCGTCATCAAGTACCTGGTAAAGAATAGGCTCATTCCGGCCCGCTGGGGCCCGTGAGTGCAGTATCAGCCGCGATCGCGGCGCTTGCGGCTTGCATCATGGTCCTACCCCGAGGCGACAGGTCACTGCCTCGCAGCCATCATTTACGGCTAGTCGGTAGCTTCGGCGGTATCCTCCGCTATCCTTACCAACCCTTGTTCGGCTCGCACTGGATACCCTCCGCTGCCGATCTGGAGAGAAGGTACGGAAGGCGTCCAATCGGGACGATCCGGTCCAGCCAAAGCTCCATATACACCTGGAACACCATAAACGGGTTCTCCCTTTAGAAGGGCTATCGACCGCACGGAGGTTTCCGTCCTGACTTGCGCTCTGAGGGACGCCATGTCTTGTTCGAGCCGTAAGAAGCGCAGTTCGTCGGCTGTGACCGTTGGCTCGCTCGAACTGGAGATTTGGAGAAACGTTGGGAGGACGAACTGGCTTGGAGATTCCAGTGTCTCAAGAAGACTTGCCCGAATTTTGGCGCGCAGGTCCGTATCCCAGCCGGTAAGACGCGGTGTGTATTCATGTACGCGCAATCCTCGTAAGTCGAAGGGGACATCGTCCATATTCTCTGTTATTAATACCACCGGCTTTTTTGCGGCATGAGCTAATCCCAATTCATAGAAGACGTTTGGATTCTTACCGGTCAGATCAGCAAGTAGCACCGCGGCGTCAGTGATGAACGACCAAATATCATTCACAATGTTACTTGAGCGGAATAGATCAGTCGTTCGTGTGGGAGTTAGACCGGCGTCCTTAATAGCAACACTATAAAGATGCTCGTGATAGTCCTCATACCAGTCGCCGAATGGTGAAATCACAAAGCAACTGCGTTTAGGTGAAGGGGAGGTCCCTCGTGCTCGCGTGGAAGGTCTCGTGCCAGGGGCTTTCTTGGCGGTGGCTTTCCTGGNNTCTTGGCGGTGGCCTTCTTGGCGGTGGAGACCTTGAGGGGCATAACGATAAATCCTAGCTATGGGGGCATCGCCGCCGCGCCCTGCTCCCCTCACGTTTCGGATGGGTGCTCAGGAGCTGGAGCCAGTTCTAGAGGCTCCTAGGGCATCTGGGGGGCTGGTGCCGTCACTCGTCGGAATCCTCGACCGCAACCACCTTCGCCTTGGGATACCGCCCACGAATCTTCTGAACAGCAATGTTGGCATGTGCCAAGGCTGCGAGAAGCGGGGACCCACAGCGCCATACGGTGGGACTGTGGTGACATGCTGGACACGATGACTAGGGGCAGGAAACGCAGCTACACCCAAGCCGACCTGGCGGAGGTCGCCGACGGGCTTGGGCGCCTCCTAGACACCATCAATCGGGGCGAGCTGACCGCTAGTCCGGCACCGTGTCTCGCTTTGAGGGGGCGATGATCGCGCTGCGATCCTTGGCGGCTGCCCGAACTGTGTACGCGACTGCGACTTCGACGCCGAAGCCTGCCCGAACTGTGGGAGGCCGTACCGATGACCGACCCCGACGACCCCGACAGGCTGTCGATGGTCCCGTGCTCGGCTTGCGCTATGAGAGTGCTGCAAGTATTCGACGACACAGAGCCGAACGGCAACCACCGCCTGATCGGGACGATCACCGAAGTCGCAGGCGGCGAGCCGGTCTGCGACCCTGAATGGATTGCCTGCCTGCTCAATCGCCCCAGGTACTACGGCGTCGATCCCTTCGCCGCCCTCGACGACTGGACGAATGGATACGTCACCTGCGGACTTGAGGGCGGGGCGCCGACCATCACCGTTAGCCAGGTGCCCGCCGCCACGCCCGAGCAACGGAAGGCGATCGGCGATGCCGTGAGTACGTCGCTCGCTCAGGCGAAGGCGAAGCCGCACCTGTGATCGGCACCAGCCGCCCAGTCCTGAGCGTCCTCTAGGCCGCCAGAGCGACGGGCCGTAGCCGCCGCAGACGGCCGTCAGCTCGACCCCGCCATGGCCGAGCGGATTCGGTCCGGGCGGGCTTCACGAGCGACCCTCCAGACCATCGCCGACGGTCTCAACGCCAATGGGATCACTACCCCTACCGCTCGCTCCTGGTCGCCTGCACTAGTCCGCAAGGTTGCGCTACGGACGAGAATCCCCTGCCCACCGACGTTGATGACGACTAACTGCGCGCCCGTCTTGGGCAAGCTTCCAGCTCGTCGGGAGTATGGAGTGGACGGCCGGTGTGATCGTGAANNGGTGCCAGCTGCTGCGATCTCCTCGGCCGTTGCTGCCGAGCGCGCCGCCGCCTACCAGGCATCTCTTGGCAGGCAGACAGTCAGTTTAGCCCTTCATGGTCACGGAGCCGACCTGGTGAGACAGCAACCGAGGCCCAGCTCCTTCCACGAAACCCGTCCGAGGTTCCTCGCTTCGGCGGGCTCTTTCATGTTCCGGCTTAGGAGCGAACCTCTGGTGCCTTCTTGTGCGTGATGTCGACTCCTAGGTCGTCTGTCGAGTAGAGGCAAGGCTCGGCGCAATCGAAATAGCCGAAACGCCCGTTTCTCTATCATGTGTGCGCTCCTGCCTCACGGACGAACTCCGCCAACCGACCGGCTGTTCGTCGAGCTTGTCCGCCGTCCGACAATGCCATGGCGAATCGAGGCCTGCTACAACAAAGAAGCAGGCACTCATGATCAGATTCTTTGGGCTGGATAACAATTGATACCTGCTGGGGAGCCCAGCCAATCTCCAGCGCTACCTTCGGAGTCCAACCTGTCACAGTTGAGGAGTTCCACACCTCGATCTGCTCGCCACCCACATGCCGTATAGCTTCTTCTGCCAACATTCTGGCTTCGGCCGCGCCGAGCTGCACCTCTACTGGGATACAGGTAACACCGTTACCTGAGGTTACAGAGGAGCGCCGTCGCTCCGGTTCCTTAGTTATACGCTTCCGGTCTGACAGATGCCGCGCCGTCAGAATGAGGGCGCAGATGATGAATAGCAGGATCAACAGAATCAAGGCACCTAGCGGCATTTCGCACCATAGCTGCATTTCACATTGTCTGCCCTATCGAGGAGATCGACGATTCTATTTAGGGAAACGAGCCTGGGCGGCACCAAGCTGTCCCAGATTGATCTCAGCACATTCGGCCCGATGCTTCCGACGTCAAGAAATCCGCCACCGTGAGCCTGTTGAACCCAAGTATTCGTGCCGAATAGCATTCCCGATATGCCCGCTCCGAAATCCAAACCAATATCTATGCCGAACACATCCCTATTTGTCTGACCCTTTCCCCAGAAGACGTCTCCTCGAAACCCGATTCCGAGTCCAGCTGAAAATGGTATGTCAACGGCCACGTCATAAAATTGGTGGGCTAAATCCTGCAAGTGTAAGGCATCGCTGATTTGATAGTACACCCCTACCCCAGCAGACGCGCCCACGCCGACGTTTGACAATCCCACGGTTTCTGTGATGCCAATATCATCCTCCCCATTGGGATCGAAGACCGTGCGCACCAGACACACTTGACCGCTAAGGCCACCTCCGAACCCAAAAGCTATTCCAGCGGAGGCACCCATGCACACTCCGACCGTGAACCGGCCGCTGGGATCCTTCTCGTTCACAGGGTCGTCGCCGACGTAGGAATACGCCTGGTCTGTCTGAGCCAGGTCCGGGTCCACGGTGGTGAACTCCCCCGTCCCTGCGTCATACCACCTCGCACGCATGTTCACGAAGCCGCTCGCCTCAGAAGAAGTGTCGCTGTACTCGCCGGCGTAGCCGAATGGTGACGCGGGCGTGCCGAGAGCAAGAGTCCCGAAGGCGTCGTATCGGTAGAAGGTCAACCGTTGCCCCGAAATGTCCGTGACGTTCCACGATGAGTCGGAGGTCGTGTAGGTTAGGAACAGCGGGTTCGTCGCAGGTGGAGCGGAGGTAACATTCACCTGCTCGACCGGCTCCTCGGTGGGACCATAAACGTAGTCGTTCGTGGAGTCGGACAGCACCAACGGTAGGGAGCCGGTTGTGTCCCAGATCANNGGCCTCGAGTCCGTCGCCCGTGTACTGGTAGGTCGAGGTTTCCTCTGCAATGGCACTCACCATCTCGCCGATCTGGTCGTAGCTGTAGGAGGTGGTTGACAACCCGGTGACGGCGCTCGTGAGATCGCCGAGAGTGTCATAGGCGTAATCTGTCGCCGAGCCGGCGCTGCCTGCGACCGGTGTCTGGCCCGTCACCTGACCGACGTCATCGAAAGCTTGGTCGTAGGTGTCGAAGTTCCCCGAGCCGTCGTGGCCCGAGATCTCCGTCGGGTTGCCGGCGGGGTCATAGGAGAAGTTGTCGCCCGACGAACCTTGAGCCACAGAGCCCTGGTAGATCACCTGTCCCGCGAGGTCGTAGGAGTAGTTGCGCTCGTAGGAAGGCTGGCTTTCGCAC
>PLIG01000152.1 GCA_003139255.1 Acidimicrobiaceae bacterium
TCCATGTTCCCCTTGAAGGGATGGCGCAGGCTGGGCTGCAGCCCTTCGGGCACGGGAAGGTCGACGGCTTCGGCTCCTGTGGCTTCTACGTTGGCTCGCGTCGTGTCGAAATGGGTGTTGTTGGGGACCACCTGGCCCGGTCCGGCGAGGACGGAGAAAAGGATCCGCTCGGCCGCGCGGCCCTGGTGGGTCGGCAGTACGTGCCGGAACGGGAACAGGTCGGTGACGGCGTCCCTGAAACGGTGGAACGAGGAGGCACCCGCGTAGGATTCGTCGCCGCGTTGGATCCCGGCCCACTGCTCCGCCGACATGGCCCCTGTGCCCGAGTCGGTCAGCAGGTCGATGAGGACGTCATCGGCGTCCAGGCGAAACAGGTTGTAGCCCGCCGTGGCCAGCTTCTCGGCGCGCGCTTCCCGTGTCGTCATCCGGATCGGCTGGACCGAGTGGATCCGGAACGGCTCGATGATCGTGTTGTAGACGGGCTCCTCCATGGCGGGGCTGACGCTACCCATTCACGCTCACTGCCGTCGATGTCATGAAGGCCGTGGGTGTCCGTTTGCGTTCTAGTGACTAAATTGAACCCATCGCGCCAAGATTGCTTCGAGCGGCCTTGGCCGCTGAGCCCGCTCAACGGTCGCACTGCCGCTCGCCAGGAGCTTTGTGGGTGGAGGCGATGGGACTCGAACCCACGAACCTCTTGACTGCCAGTCAAGCGCTCTACCAGCTGAGCTACGCCCCCGGGGCAATCGGCCACGTTACCAGTCCCATCCACGGTTCCTTCGGGCCGCGGGTCCAAGTCAGCCTTTGCGGAGGTGGCCGGACGGACTCTCGGCACTAGCCGATCTGCGTCGGTGCCGGAGACCGAGCGCCGGTTTCGTACAATCATTGAGTGGCCCGCGCTTATGCCGTCCAGGAGATCGAGCGGCGCTGGCAGCAGTGCTGGGCCGACGAGCATCTCTACGAGGTCGACTTCGATGACCAACGCCCGATCCAGTACGTGCTTTGCATGTACCCCTACCCGAGTGGTCCGGCGCACCAGGGTCACATCCGCAACTACACGATCGGCGACGTCCTGGTTCGCCACCGGACGATGCTCGGCAAAGCGGTCCTGTCTCCCTTTGGCTTCGACTCCTTCGGCCTGCCCGCCGAGAACGCGGCGATCCGCACGGGGGAGCATCCGCGCACTTTCACCGAGAAGCGCATAGCCGAGCTGAAGGCGAGTGTGCTCGCCCTCGGGGCCGTCTACGACTGGCGGCGCGAGATCCGCAGCCACGACCCCGCGTTCATTCGGTGGAACCAGGTGATCTTCCTGCGCCTGTTGGAGGCCGGCCTCGCCTACCGGGCGACGGCACCTGTCAACTGGTGCCCCGGCTGTCGGACGGTTCTCGCCAACGAGCAGGTGCTCTCTGACGGCACCTGCGAGCGCTCCGGCGACCTGGTCGTCCAGCGCGACCTCGAACAGTGGTTCTTCCGGATCACGGCATACGCCGACGAGCTGCTCGCCGGGCTGGAAGACGTCGAATGGCCCGAGCGGGTGAAGACCATGCAACGCAACTGGATCGGCCGGTCCGAGGGGGTCGAGTTCGACCTTCCGGTCGTCGGCCGCGACTCGAGCCTTCGCGTGTTCACGACGAGGCCCGACACGAGCTTCGGGATGACCTATGCGGTCGTCGCACCGGAGCATCCGATCGTCGACGCGCTCACCACCGACGTCCAGCGAAGAGCGGTGGAGGAATTACGCGCGGCAGCGGCCTCGACGAGCGAGCGCGACCGCACCTCCACCGAGGGCGGCGGGCTCTCGATGGACAAGCGCGGCGCGTTTACCGGCGGGTACGTCGTGAACCCGTTCACCGAGGAGCAGATCCCGGTCTACGCGGCCGACTACGTGCTCATGAGCTACGGCACCGGCGCGATCATGGCCGTTCCGGCCGAGGACGAGCGCGACTGGGAGTTCGCCCGGCTGTACGGGCTGGCGGTGGTACGCACCACCGAGCCCCCCGGGGGTTTTGACGGCGGCGCTTGGACCGGCGACGGCAAGAAGATCAACTCGGGGTTCCTCGACGGCTTGGACGTCGCCGCCGCGACACGGCGCGCCATCGAGTGGATCGAGTCGAAGGGGATCGGCGCTCGCACCGTCAACTACCGCCTGCGCGACTGGTTGGTGTCGCGCCAACGCTACTGGGGGTGTCCGATCCCGGTCGTGTACTGCCCCACCCACGGCGCTGTCGGTGAGCGCGAGGAGAACTTGCCCGTGCTTGCTCCGGACGACGTGGAGTTCCTCCCGACGGGGGAGTCGCCCCTGGCCCGACACCCGTCGTTCCGCCACGCGACCTGCCCGCTATGTGATGGACCCGCAGAGCGCGAGACCGACACCATGGACACCTTCGTTGACTCGTCCTGGTACTTCCTCAGGTTCTGCGACCCGTGGAACGAGCAACGTCCCTTCGATCCTGAGGCGGCCAGGCGTTTCATGCCCGTCGACCAGTACATCGGCGGCATCGAGCACGCCATTTTACACCTCATGTACGCGCGCTTTTTCACCAAAGCCCTCGTGGACGTGGGCTTGGCGCCGGGCCTGGGGCGAGAACCTTTCAGCCGGTTGTTCACCCAGGGCATGATCCGCATGGACCGCAAGAAGATGTCCAAGTCCAAGGGGAACCTGATCACCCCGGCGAGGTACTTCGAGACGGTCGGAGCGGACGCTTTGCGCCTGTTCCACCTCTTCATCTGTCCGCCAGGGGACGACATGGACTGGACCGAGCAGGCCGACGAGATCATCGACGGATGCGGCAAGTTCCTCGACCGGGTGTGGCGTCTCTCGGTCGAGGACGGCACTCGTGATGTGGGGCGCGGCGGCGAGGCCACGGCGCCCGACGAGGAGATGACGCGTGCCACCCACCGGCTGATCGTGAAAGTCTCGGACGACCTCGAGCGATGGAGCTTCAACACGGCGGTCGCCGCGTGCATGGAGCACGCCAACGAGCTTCAGCGTTACCAGCGCGAAGTCGAAGGTGGGCCCCACAGATCGACCTACGACGCGGCCGTTGACGCCCTGTTGCTCGTGTTGGCCCCCATGGCTCCCCACATGACGGCCGAGGCCTGGGAGCGACGCCATGGTCCCGGCGCACGCGTCCATGCGCAGAAGTGGCCCTCCTATGACCCGGCCCTGGTGCGCGCGCAGAAGGTGACGATGGTGGTCCAGGTGAACGGCAAGCTACGCGACCGTATTGAGGTCTCGCCGGACATCGACGAGGAGCAGGCGATAGCAGCCGCGCTCGCCTCGCGGCGTGTCAAGGCCGAGTTGGACGGAGCCGAGCCTGCTCGGGTGGTTGCCCGTCCGCCCCGGCTCGTGAACGTCGTACGCTGAGAGCAGCGTGCGTTGGCACGCTGCCGAACGGGCCCACGGGTCTACATTCTGTCTTGGCGCTCACCGAGCGACTATCAGGTGCGAAAGCCGTCCAGAAGCTCGCGTAGACGCTCGTGTTCGATCTGATAGGGAGCGTAGAAGGTGACGCGGGTGACGATGTCGCCGAAGCGAGCACGAAGGATCCTCGCCACCTCGTCAGGTGGCGACACGACGGCGAAGGTGCCCACGACCTCGTCGTCGATGAGCCCGGACATCTGCTCCCACGCACCTTTCTTCGACAAGGTGTTGAGCTCTGTCTGCAGTTCGCCCCAGCCGTGCAGCTCGAGCACCTGCCGGTATGCCGGAGTCGAGCCGTAGAAGGCGATTTGCCCCTTCACCGTGAGCTTCGCCGTCTCCATCTCCTCCTCGGTGTCGCCGGTCACCACCATGGCGGGGTAGGAGATCTCGTAGGAGTCGAGCGTTCGTCCGACCTTTGCCAGGCCCCGCTCCAGTGCAGGTTTGGTGACCTCGCGCATGTAGCGCTCGGTCGTAAAGCCGTGCGCAAGCAGGCCGTCGCCCACCTCGCCGGCCACCTCGGTCATGAGCCCTCCCACCGCGGCTACGAAAACTTCTGGTGGACCATAGGGGTTGCGACCCGGGTTGAACAGGGGGTTCATGAGGGTATGAGTATAGAAATCGCCCCGGAACGCGAGCTTGGTCCCTTCGTTCCACGACGCCCAGATCTCTCGCATCGCAAGGACGAACTCGCGCATGCGCGGAGCCGGATGCGACCAGGGCATGGAATAGCGCTTGGTGATGTGAGGCTTGATCTGAGATCCCAGGCCAAGGATGAAGCGGCCCTTCGAGTAGGACTGCAGGTCGTTGGCGACGACGGCCATCGTCATGGGATTGCGCGCGAATGCCACGGCGATGGCGGTGCCCACGGCTATGTGTTCGGTGTGCTCTGCAGCGAGGAGCAGGGGCAGGAAGGGATCGTGGCCGGTCTCTTCGCACCACAACCCGTCGAAGCCGTCTTCCTCTGCTTGTTTCGCGGTGGCCGTCGTGTCGGCCGTGGCGAATCCGATGCCCCGGTCGACGAGCATGGCAGGACCCTATGCCTGGCGTTGTTGTGCGCGACAATTCTTCGCGTGGAGGATCAGTGGGAGCTGGTCAAGCGTGCGAACGGCTCGGTCGCCAGAGGTGCCAGAGGTAACAGTGGCGTCGATGCAAGCGGGGTTGGCGGAGCGTCTCCGATGGCGGTGAGCGACGCGGGCCGAGAGCTGTACCTGCAGCTCGCTCTTCAGGCCTTTGAGAGCGGCTCGCTCGATGCTTACGAGTACACGTGGCGGGTGCACGTGATCGACAGGGCCACCTCTGTGGCCGAGATGGCCGAGGCACTCGAGCAGCACGTTCTTGCGTCGCGCGACGAAGCTTCGCGACCTGCCTACGGCGCGGTCGACCTCGCACGGATGACGGCCCGACCCAGCGGTGCGCGCCGTTCGCGCTCGACGAGTCGCTATTCGGCGCTGATCTTGTTGTTGCTGATACTGGTCGCTCTGCTCGGTATCGGGGTGTGGCTTGCCGCTCGCGTGCACAGCCTCAACTCGAACCTACGGGGTGCTGTGGTCGAGCCCGCTTCGGTCGATGCCTATTTCTCGGCGCCCGTCACCCACACCGTGGAGCCCGGCACCTACACCTCGGCGCTGGGAGCGCCGCCGTTGCCTCTCTCGCCGTGCAAGTAATGCTCGAGCTCGGCGGCGAGCTCGTCACCGGTGGGAACCTGCCCGATCTCGAGCGGATTGCCCTCCGCTGCGTCGACATTGCGCTCGAGCTGGCGGACCATCGAGATGTGCTCCTCGCTCTTGGCGATGAGCTCGTCGACCTGTCGCAAGGTGGCGTCACCTGAGGTGTGCAGCACAGTCGAGTCGATCGAGAGATTTGCTATCTGGGCGAGACCGTCGAGCAAGGCCGCGCCGGCAGAGGGGAAGGCCATCGCAGCCACGTAGTGAGGGACTCGGGCCCACAGCCCCACCGCGGGCATCTCCAGCTCGCCGAAGGCGATCTCGAGCGCTCCCCACACTCCCGAGGGCACGTCGATCTCTCCCTGCATGACGCCGATGCGTGCCAGGAGATCGGATGACGCTGGCGGGACGGTGGCGGCGAGGCGTACAGGGCGGGTGTGGGGGGCGGCCGCCGGGAAGGCGCCGAGACCGACGACCATCCTGACCCCGAGCTCACGTGCCAGGCTGACGACCGCCGTCACGAAGGAGTTCCAGCGGAAGTCAGGCTCGGGCCCGACGAGATAGCAGACGTCGGAGCCGGCCAAATCCTTGCCCACCCTCAGCTGGATCACCGGCCAGGTGAGGCCCTCGTTCACGCCCCGGGCGATGTGGACCACCGGCCGCCGGGCGCGCTGGTCTATGAGCGTCTCCTCGTCGAAGGTCGCCACCAGCTCCGTGGGTCGGGACGACATGAGCGCGGAGATGGCGCTTTCCGCGCCGAGACCGGCGTCCACCCATCCTTCAAGGCTGACTACGAGCACGGGCCTTTCGAGGGTTCGCTCGAGATGACGCACGTAGAGGCTCACTCGGGTGTCCTTTTCGTGGCCAAGGCCGAACAAGCCGCCCTATAAGTTCGATCCATCGCTTCGCTTGCCTCTGCCTCGTTCACGTGCTGCGGACCGTCCTCAGCTCGCCTTGAGCGTCTGGAGTGCCATTTCGGCGAGACGGACCACGCTCTGTGCAAAAGCATCCACGCTCGATCGGTCGCCGGCTGTCGCCCCGCCGACGTAGCGCGCGTAGACGCCCTGCAAGATGCAGGCGAGCTTCCAGTATCCGAAGGCGATGTAGTAGTCGAGTCGCGACAGGTCGCGTCCCGAGGCGGACTCGTAGAGTGCTCTCATCTCGGCCCGAGAAGGGAAGCCAGGCACGGTGGTCGGGGTGACCTCGAGCAACGCCGCCTCGTCGTCGGGTTCGGTCCAGTAGACCATGAGCAGCCCCATGTCCGCGAGCGGGTCACCGAGCGTGCAGATCTCCCAGTCGAGCACCGCCCGAAGCTCCCCATCGGGCCCGAGCACTGCGTTGTCGAGCCGGTAGTCACCGTGGACGATCGCGGTGGAGTCCTGCAACGGGACGGCGGCGGCGAGCTTGTCGTGGACCGTGCCCACGATCGCTGCTGTGTCGGTGCCTTCGACCTGGGAGTTGCGAAACTGCTCGTACCACCGGCGCAGCTGGCGCTCGATGTACCCGTCGCGCTTGGCGAAATCGCCCAGTCCTACCTTGTCCACGTCAACGGCGTGGAGGGCGGCAAGAGTTTGTGCCATCGACTCGCCCGCATGCCTGCGCGCCGCGGGTTGCAGCGCACTCTCGGCGATCTGCGCGTCGCGGAGGATGTAACCCTCGACGAACTCCATCACGTAGAACGGAGGTCCGTTCACTGCGTCGTCTTGGCACAGTCCGTACGTGCGAGGTACCGGTACTGGCGTGTCGCCGAGGGCTGTGATCACCCTGTACTCGCGGGCCATGTCGTGCGCGGTAGGCAGGACATGGCTGAGAGGCGGTCGGCGAAGGGCAAAGGAGTTTCCGGCTGCGTCTGTGACCTTGTAGGTGAGGTTCGAGCGGCCACCTGCGATCAGGTCGAAGCGAACAGGTAGCTCTATATCTTTCACGTTGTCGGCGAGCCATTTGCTGACCCGATCCGGATCCACTCCTTGCGTGGGTCCGCCGATCATCGCGACGCTCTCCTCGAGACGCGCGGTGAGCAGGATGCTCTGTTCGTTCGTTCGCTCGCCTCCGGCTCGCTCGGCATCGACGGGTTGCTCACGGGAAGCACGCTATCGCTCTCATCCCCCTCAGGGCATGGGCCAGCAGCACGCCGGGTATGGTCTAGGTCGTGATCGACGTCACCGATGCCACCTTTGAAACCGAGGTCATCGAGCGCTCGGACAGGGTGCCGGTCATAGTGGACCTGTGGGCTCCGTGGTGTGGGCC
>PLIG01000225.1:0-7245 GCA_003139255.1 Acidimicrobiaceae bacterium
AGTAGCCAGCTTGGGCGAGGAGCGCCTTGGCCTTGGTCGGATCACCGTTGTTGCCCGTCGTCGGGTACGGGTTGTAGCCCGGGACGTTCCCGACGCTGCCGCCCGGGATCACCTGATTGAGCGGCTGGGAGATCACCGAGCCGCCGTAGACCTCTGAGTCCGCCGTCTTGTTGAAGGCGTACTCGAGGGCCTGGCGTACGGGCAGCTTGCTGAGGGCTCCCCCGTTGTTCGGGCTCAGGAAGTTGATCACTATGTAGGGGTTGATGGTGAGGAAGTTGCTCGCGCCCTGCGGGCCGATCACGAGGTCCGGGTCGTGACTCGCCACCATGCCGGCCAGCTGCGAGGTGTCGACGTTCTGGTCCCATTCCATTTGGGCTGTGCCGGCCTGGATCTGCTGCACGGCGGCAATCGGTGTGTTGGCCACGCCCTCCTCGATGTTGACTTTGTTCACGTACGCATGGCGCAGGGGGTCACTGGACGCGACCCAGGCCGGGTTGCGCACCAGGACAATGCTCCTGTTGGGGTTGTAGCTCTGGACCTTGTAGGGCCCGTCGGACAGGAAGTGCTGGGCCAAGTCGGTGCTTCCGGGCAGGTACTTGAGGTCCTCGACCGGCGCCGGCGACGAGAACGTCATCGCCAGGATGTTGATGAAGTCCGAGGCCGGTTGGGTGAGCGTGAACTGCACCGTCTCGGGACCGGTGGCCTTCACTCCTGCGACGTTGTGGGTCTCGATGTAGTTCTTGATGGCCGTTACGGTGCCGCTAACGTTGGTGAACCCGTTGCAGTAGCTCTGCATTCCGACGATCGTCGCCTCGAAGTACCCCGGCGCGCCGACAGGGTTGACCGGATTGCACAGGCGTTTCATGCCCAGAACCTCGTCGGCGGCAGTCACCTGACGNNAGGTCTTGCCGCCGTTGGTGATAGCAGGCATGCCCGTCGCCAGGTCCGGTACCGGGTTTATCTGACCTGCGGTGGTGGAGGCCGTCGGATATTGGTAAAGCTGCCGGGAGATCGCCCGCAGCAGCGTGTAGGTGGTGTCGTAGTAAGCGGACGCGGTGTCGAAGTGGTCCACGTCGCTGCTCCCGACGACCGTGAGCGTTCCGCCGCGCGTGGCACCTGTGGCTGTAGGCGCAGTCGAGCTGCTTGAGGAGCATGCTGCAAGGAGCAGCGCCGCCATCGCGGTGCTGGCGCCGATCATCACCAACGTCTTGGTCCGTCGCACGATGTACCTCTCGCTTTCTCGGCCGGTTTGCGCCGTGTTTCGGCGATCGCAGCAGATGACGAAAATGTTACTGTTCTGAAGTGTCTTAGCGCTGGAATGCCCACTGGTCGCGTTGCTTGCTGTCGCCCGTGGGCTCATCGCAGCGTAGACCGGTCTTGAGCCGTTGGCCCCTTTGGCGCCGTGGGCCGAGGTCTCAAACCCATTCTCTTCAAGACGGTGGGTCCCCATCCCACTACTGGGCGTGACCCGTGCCGGTTGAGCCTGCGCTTATCAGCACAGCCTCTACACTCGGCAGGTGGCCAGAGACGCAGCTTCTGGCCGTTCAAGATGGTCGGGCCGTCCGAGGCCGGCGGCCAGGTCGTCGGGCCAAGCTCGGGAACCTGATGCTCGGGCGGCCGGCGTTCGCGGCCGTGGTGGGAGGGGACGCTACAAGGACAATCCTTATAGAGACAATAAGGACAAACGCTACAAAGAGAACAAGGACAAAGAGCCGTACCGGGGAAATGGCGCGCGGCGTCAGGGCGTGGCAAGGGGGAGAGAGCGTCCTGATCGTCCAGCCAAAGGTGATTCACCTCGCGCCCCTGTCAGTAGATCGGCCCCCTTTCCAGGCAGATCCTCGCTGAGCAGACCCCCTGCAAGCAGGCGAGGGACAGGGATGTCCCCAGGGAGAAGATCCCCGGCAGGCACGCCCCGGGAAGCGAGGCGACCGTCGAGGAAGCCTCCTGTCGCAGCACACAGGCCCCAAGCAGGCAGGCCTTCGCCAGCAGGTCGAGCCCAAACCGCGAAGCGGCCAACGGGGGCGAGCTTCCCGCGCACGTGGGGGAGCGTGGCCCGAAGAGGCGCACGCTCGATGGCAGTTACCGGCACCGAGCCGGCACCGCCGCCCGTTCGACACTCCGGCCCACCACCACCTCGGCGCCGCCAAGAAGAGTGGGTGCTGGAGGAGCCGGCCAACACAGATGCGCCCTCAGCGTCGACTATCGGATACCTGGAGGGAGCTCCGCACCGGCGGGCAGAGCCGCGTCCGGAAACGGTGCGGGCCGAGCGTTCCGCTGCAAAGAGCAGAGGCACCTCGCGGCAGCGCCGGGCGACCGAGGAGGTCACCCTTCCTCGAGACGTCACAGAAGAGCTTGCGACCGCAGTGGGGCGTGAGCGCGCACGAGACCTTGCCGACATGATGGCGCTTGCTACGCGCGCGTACGACCGTGACCGCTATCCAGAAGCGTTGCGCATCACCCGGGTCCTAGTCGAGGTGGTGCCGGAGTCGGCCGCAGCCCGCGAGCTGCACGGGCTGGTGTGTTACCGGCTCGGGCGCTGGCGGGAGGCCGCACGACACCTAGTGGCGGCGAGGACTCTGTCCGGCGACGACCCGAGCCAACTGCCCGTGATCATGGACTGCTGCCGGGCGCAGGGGCAGCACCGCAAGGTCGAGGCGCTGTGGGAGGAGCTGCGCTCTTTCTCGCCTCCCGCTGACGTGCTGTCCGAGGGTCGCCTGGTCCTCGCCGCATACCGGGCCGATCGGGGTGAGCTCGACTCGGCGATCGATCTGCTGGTATCTGCCGGAGCGGGGCGCAATCTGCGTCGTCCGGCCGACCGCCACCTGCGGCAGTGGTACGTGCTCGCCGACCTGTACGAACGTGCCGGTGATCTGCCGCACGCGCGCCAGCTGTTCGCCCGAGTGGCGGCATCTGACCCTGACCTCGCCGACGCGCGGCAGCGACTGTCCGAGCTGGGCGCTCAGGCCGCTCCGGCTCCTAAAGCTGGGCGCTCAGGCCGCTCCGGCTCCTAGAGTCGAGCAGGTGACCGCTGGGCTCGTCGACCTGCGAAGCGACACCGTCACGAAGCCGACCTCCGAGATGCGCCGCGCTATGGCTGAGGCGGAGGTTGGCGACGACGGCTACGGTGAGGACCCGACCGTCCACGCTCTCGAAGAGACCTATGCGCAGCGCGTGGGGAAAGAAGCCGCGCTGTTCGTGCCCTCTGGCACTATGGCCAACCAAGTGGCCCTGCGCGTGCTGTGCCTTCCAGGGACGCTCGTCGTCGCCGGCCGACGCCAGCACATCGTCATCTACGAAGCCGCCGCCGGGGCGCGAAACGCCGGGGCGCAGTTTCATCTGGTCGACGACGACGACGGACGACTCGATCCCGAGGACGTTTCATGGGCGATCGAGGCCTCAGCTCACCACCAGCCGGCGGTCGGTCTCGTGTGCGTGGAGCAGACGCACATGCCCGCGGGTGGCGTGCCCTGGAGCATCGAGGATCTCCGGTCTGTCGCGGCGTCGGCGGCGGGCATTGCGTTGCACATGGACGGCGCGCGGCTCTTCAACGCCGAGGTGGCTACCGGCGTAAGCGCGCAGCGGTTCGCTGCCGAGGCCACGACGGTGATGACCTGCATGTCGAAGGGGCTTTGCGCGCCGATCGGCTCGTTGTTGGCAGGGCCGGCGGAGGTGATTGGTTCCGCCCGACTCGAACGTCAGCGACTCGGCGGCGGGATGCGCCAGGCGGGCGTGATTGCCGCGGCGGGCCTGGTGGCCCTTCGCACGATGGTCGACCGCCTATCCGAGGACCACCGAAGGGCACGGCGTATCGCCGAGGCCGTGGCGGAACGTTGGTCTGGCTGCGGCCTCGACCCGGCATCGGTGCGTACGAACATCGTCGTGTTTGCCCACGACGATGTTTCGGCGCTGCTCGGTCACCTTCTCGCCGAGGGGGTCCAGGCCGGCACGATCGCCCCGGGGGTTTGCCGGCTGGTCACCCATCACGATGTGGACGACGCCGGCATCGAGCGAGCCATAGAGGCGATCGCCACCGCCCCGTAGGAGAACTGCCCCGTAGAAGCGGTGCGGGCAACTCCAGGCGGGCTTAGCGTTCGGTGGCATGACCTTCGGCCTGGGAGTCGTGCTGTGTCGCCCGGTAGGCTCGGTGACATGACGACAGACATCGAGGAATTACTCGGCGACGAGGCCGAGTCGCTGCTCAGCCACCAGTGCAAGGGCGTGACGGTGGACGAGCTCTCGCTCCCCGGTCCCGACTACATAGAGAGGGTCGTGGTGGCGTCCGATCGCCCGATCCCCGTAGTCAGGAACCTCGCCGCCCTCTACGCACACGGGAGGCTCGGTGGAACTGGGTACCTGTCGATCCTTCCGGTGGACCAGGGGATCGAGCACTCCGCGGCAGCGAGCTTCTCCAAGAACCCTGCCTACTTCGACCCGGCGAACCTCGTGGAGCTGGCCCTAGCTGCCGGTTCTTCGGGCATCGCCACGACCCTCGGGGGCCTGGGAATCGTGGCCCGGCGCTACGCGCACCGCATCCCGTTCATCGTCAAGCTGAATCACAATGACTTCTTGCACTACCCGGACCGCTATGACCAGGTGATGTTCGGTTCGGTCCGCCAGGCCGCCGGCCTCGGTGCGCTGGGAGTCGGAGCCACGATCTACTTCGGCTCCGACGAGTCCGACCGCCAACTCTCCGAGGTCCGTACAGCCTTCGAGCAGGCTCACGACCTGGGGCTCTTCACGGTGCTGTGGTGCTACCTGCGCAACGCTGCCTTCAAGACCCCCGACGCCGACTACCACGTGGCGGCCGATCTCACCGGGCAGGCCAACCACATCGGGGTCACCATCGAGGCCGACCTGATAAAGCAGAAGCAACCGGAGAACAATGCCGGTTATCAGGCGCTGTCGTTCGGGCGCACCGACCCTCTCGTCTACGACCAGCTCACCACGGACAACCCGATCGACATGACGCGCTGGCAGGTCCTCAACTGCTATGCGGGGCGCGTGGGGCTCATCAACTCCGGTGGCGAGTCGAAGGGCTCCGGTGACCTGGCCCAGGCTGTGCGAACCGCTGTCATCAACAAGCGAGCGGGGGGCACAGGGCTGATCGTCGGTCGCAAGGCCTTCCAACGGCCCATGGCAGAGGGTGTCGGGCTCCTCCACGCCGTCCAGGACGTCTTCCTGGACGACTCGATCACGATTGCGTGATCCGTTGAGGATGCTTGTCCGCTGAGGGCCCTGGTCAGGGCGGTATGCTTGTCATAGAAGCCGCAACGATGCGCAGCGTGCCCTGAAGCGGCGGGCGATGACTTCGGCCGCTTTTGCAGGGTGCGTAGATACGGAGGACAGGTGGCCACCGCCACGCAGGCACACACGACGGAGCTGGACCGGGTGGTCATTCGGTTTGCGGGGGATTCCGGTGACGGAATTCAGCTGACCGGGACACAATTCACCACGGTCAGCTCCCTTTTCGGTAACGACACCGCCACACTTCCCGATTTCCCGGCTGAGATCCGGGCTCCGGCCGGGAGCCTGGCAGGGGTCTCCGCGTTCCAGGTCCACATCTCGGACCACGACATCCTCACTCCGGGCGACTCACCGAGCGTGCTGGTGGCGATGAACCCGGCTGCGTTGAGGGCCAACCTCCCCGCGGTCGTCCGCGGAGGAACGCTGATCGTGAACGTCGACGCTTTTGACGAGCGCGCCTTCGAGAAAGCCGGCTACTCGTCCAACCCGTTGACCGACGGCAGCCTCGCGGGCTTCACGGTCCACGAGGTCCCGATGACCTCGTTGACAATGGAGGTGGGCAAGCAGGCCGGGGTGAAGCCGCGAGAAGCGGAGCGTGCCAAGAACTTCTTCGCCCTGGGCCTAGTCAGTTGGCTCTACAGTCGTCCGGTCGAGGGAACCCTCGAATGGATCGCCAAGCATTTCGCGAAGTCGCCGGCGATCGCTGACATCAACGCCCGTGCGTTTCGTGCCGGGCATGCCTTCGGCGAGACCGCTGAGCTGTTCGAGTCGAACTACCAGGTGCATCCCGCCGCGCTCGAGTCGGGTACCTATACGAACATCACAGGCAGCACTGCCCTCGCCTGGGGTCTCATCGCCGCGTCTCGGCAGGCTCGGTTACCGCTGTTCCTGGGCTCCTACCCGATCACGCCCGCGTCGGACATCCTCCACGAGCTGGCGAAGCACAAGGAGTTCGGAGTGCGGACCTTCCAGGCCGAGGACGAGATAGCCGCGGTCGGCGCCGCCATCGGCGCGGCGTTCGGCGGGTCGCTGGGCGTGACCAGCACGAGCGGCCCCGGCATCGACCTGAAGTCCGAGTCGATAGGTATGGCCGTCAGCCTCGAGCTCCCGCTGGTGGTGGTTGACGTCCAGCGCGGTGGACCCTCCACGGGGCTGCCCACCAAGACCGAGCAGTCAGATCTGCTCCACGCAATGTACGGGCGGCACGGCGAGTGCCCGGTCCCGATCGTGGCGGCACGTACGCCGTCGCACTGCTTCGAGGCCGCCATCGAAGCAGTGCGCATCGCGCTGGTTTACCGCACGCCGGTGCTCCTGCTCTCCGACGGCTACCTGGCGAATGGGGCCGAGCCGTGGCGTCTGCCGGACATCGCCTCATTGCCTGATCTCCGAGTGGAGTTCGCCACCCAGCCGAACCACACCGACGAAGACGGCCGCAGGGTCTTCTGGCCCTATCTTCGCGACGAGCGCACCCTGGCGAGGCCTTGGGCAATACCGGGCACGCCGGGGCTCGAGCACCGAATCGGCGGGCTGGAGAAGCTGGACGGCTCCGGCGAGGTCTCCTACGACCCAGAGAACCACGAGAAGATGGTCCGTCTGCGCGCGGCCAAGGTAGCCGGGATAGCCGCGGACATCGCACCGGTCGAGGTTGACGACCCCGACGGGATCGGCGGGGCGCCGTTGCTCGTGCTCGGATGGGGTTCCACGTTCGGCGCGATTGCGACAGCTGTGGGCCGGGTCCGCGAGAGGGGCCTCGATGTCGCCCACGCCCATCTCGTCCACCTCAACCCGTTCCCGGCGAACCTGGGCGAGGTCCTCGAGTCCTACCCGAGCATTCTCGTTCCCGAGGCGAACCTCGGTCAGCTGGTCAAGCTGGTGCGCGCCGAGTTCCTCGTCGATGCCAAGTCGTTCACGAAGGTCCAGGGGGTGCCGTTTCACGCGGCTCAGATCGAGGACGCCGTGCTTGAGATGCTGGGGATGGACGCCGGCGCGAGCCTTCAGACG
>PLIG01000225.1:7267-69196 GCA_003139255.1 Acidimicrobiaceae bacterium
TCTCGGGGATCGGGTGCGCGGCACGATTCCCCTACTACATGAACACTTACGGTATGCACGCTATCCACGGGCGGGCGCCTGCGGTCGCCACTGGACTCGCCGTCACCCGTCCTGATCTAGACGTGTGGGTTGTCACCGGTGACGGGGACGGATTATCGATCGGAGGGAACCACCTCATACATGCCCTACGGCGGAACGTGAACCTGACCATCCTGCTCTTCAACAACCAGATCTACGGCCTCACCAAGGGCCAGATCTCTCCGACCTCCGAGCGCGGCAAGGTAACCAAGTCGACACCGTTCGGGTCTCTAGATACTCCGTTCAACCCGATCAGCCTGGCGTTGGGGGCGGAGGCAACGTTCGTGGCGCGTACCCATGACATGGACCGCAAGCACATGCAGGAAACGTTCCGCCGTGCCCACGACCATGTCGGTGCCGCCTTCGTGGAGATCTACCAGAACTGCAACGTCTTCAACGACGGCGCCTTCGAGAAGATCACCGGCCGCGACTCTCGGGCGGACAACCTCATACCGCTCGTTCACGGCGAGCCGATCCGTTTCGGTGCCGACGGCAGGCATGGCGTGGTGCTCGAAGCCGATGGGCAGATGCGAGTCTGCGAGGTGGCGGAGGTGGGGGAGGACAGGTTGCTCGTGCATGACGAGCGTCGTGAGGATCCCGGTCTGGCTCTCCAGCTCTCGCGGCTGGCGCGTGGGCCCTATGAGCCGACCCCGATCGGGGTGTTCCGGGCCGTCGAGCGCACCGAGTACACAGAGGCCATGAGCCGCCAGCTGCTCGAAGCCGAGCAACGCAAGGGCCTGGGTGACCTGGATGGGCTGTTGGCCTCAGGCGGGACGTGGACTGTGGAGGACGGCGGCTCCTAGGGCGTTTCGAAGTTCGCGGTGCTCCCGAGCGGGTGCGGCTTGCCGAGTAGGTAGCCCTGTACCAGGTCGCAGCCGGTGCGCCGTAGCTCGGCAAGCTCGAGCTCGGTCTCCACACCTTCGGCGGTGACGATCAGTCCCAGGGAGTGGGCCAGCTCGACCACCGCGCCGATCATCGACAAGCTCTGGGTGTCGTGACCCAAGCGCGAGATGAAGCTTCGGTCGATCTTCAGGTCGTCGACAGGGAGCTCAGCCAGGTACGACAGCGAGGAGTACCCGGTTCCGAAGTCGTCTATCGCGAGGCGCACACCGAGCGCCTTCAGGGCCGTCAGCGCGACGCGAGACCCCTCGTCGCTCGTGACGAGGATGCTCTCGGTAAGTTCCAGGGTCACGACGGCCGGCGGAAGCCCGGTCCGTTCGAGCGCTTCGCGCACATCGTCCACCAGGTCCGCGTTGGCCAGCTGGCGTCCGGAGACGTTGATGGACACGCCGGCGTCGTGCCCGGCATCTCGCCAGGCGCGGCAGTCGCTACAAGCGGTCTCGAGGACCCATCTGCCGATGTCGACGATCAATCCTGTGTCTTCAGCGATGGGGATGAACTCGACGGGCGCCACCGGCCCGAGGTCGGGATGGCACCACCGCAGGAGGGCCTCCATTGTGACAACGCGCTGCGAGCGGAGGTCAGTCACCGGCTGGTAGTGGATCTGTAGCTCTCCGTGCTTGAGCGTCCTGTGGAGCGCGTTCGCGAGCTCGGCGCGCCTAGAACTGGCTTCGTCGATGGCCGGCTCGTAGAGCACGTGACGCGCCCGGCCATGTCGTTTGGCTAGGTACATCGCAGCGTCGGCCTGCGACATGACGACCTCCGCGTCGTCGCCGGGCCGGCCGATCGCGATCCCTATGCTCGCGGAGGCGAACAGCTCTCGTGCCGCGACGGCAAACGGCTCTGAAAGTGCTTCGATAACGCGCCCCGCCACGGCGGCAGCCTCGGTCTGTGGGGCGGTGAGATCCTCGCAGAGCAAGACGAACTCGTCACTGCCGAAGCGCGCGGCGGTGTCGGTGGGACGAACGAGCTTCTGGAGCCTTCTGGCCACCTGCATGAGAAGACCATCGCCTGAGGAGTGCCCGACCGCGTCGTTCACCGACTTGAAGTGGTCCATGTCGACGAAGAGCACCGCCACCGCTGTCTCGCGTCGCTTCGAGGCCATCAGGGCGTGCGAGAGCCGGTCGAGCAGAAGCGTCCGGTTCGCCAGTCCTGTCAGGGGGTCGTGGAGCTGCTGATGAGTGAGGCGTGCCTGACCTGCTGCGAGCTCGGACTGCAGTCGCCGCTGCTCGACGTCGAAGTGCTTCGCCATCCCGACCAACGAGGCGTCGCATCCTGCTCGCGCTACATCCACGGCCTCGGCAACCGTCACAGCGTCGGTGCCCAGGCCCCCAGCCTCCGCGTAGATCACCTCGATGATGGCCGATCTCCAATTCAAGTTCAGCTTGGTCAGCTCGGCGAGGGACATGATGCCGTGCAGGGGGACCGTTCCCTGCCCCTTCCACGTGGCGTCCTCCTCGGGGGTAGTTGGGTCGCCGGTCACCAAGTACTTGGAGAACGTGGTGGTGGCGAAGGACCCGATGCGCATTATGTCCTGCGCGATTCGGTCGTTCTGGCCGGCGCTCCAGGTAGCTGCGCCGTTACTGGATTGCCGCCATTGGCGCGCCATGATGTCGCCCACGTCCGTGACACGCGCCGCTAGCGCCCTGCCGAGAGCGACGCGAGCGGCGGAGACGGACGTCTCTTTACTCGGGGCCGTGGCCGGACGCGTGAGGGACGACATCTCAGCGCCCGCCTCGAGGCCGCAGGAGGCGGTGAGAAGCCCGCGTATTGGTGACGTGGCTGAGTTCAGCAACCCTCACGTTGGAGTAATCGACCAGCGTCGCTGGCGCCTTGAGCCCCTGAGGTGGTGCCGGCCCGAGCCTCCGTAAGGCGCTCGGTATGCGCCTGCGCTCGTGTGATCGCGCTCAACCGGGCCACGCCTTGCGCCGATACCCCGAAGGACACCTGGCCCGCGAGGTGGGCCGTGGTGTCTTTCGGGGGCAGAGGAACGGGGCGCACGCGGCGATGCCGTGGCCCTTGGCTACGGCCGAGGGCGTCGCCGCGTCCCCCGTTTCCTCTCAGTTTCGTGAAGGGTCAGCTGTGTTGAGCGGTCAGGGGTCCGAAGGGCTCACCCGACCACCGGTCTGAAGACCATGCCGGTTCGCGGCTTGGGGTGGAAGTGGGTGCTCTTTGGCGGCATGCGCCTGCGCTCGTGTGCCCAGTTCGATATCTGCGCAACCGTGACCGGCCGCAGCAGCAACGTAGCGTCAGCATCGCCTCCGGTCACGGCCCGAACGGCGTCGCGCCAGTCGTAGCTGAATGTCGGAATGACACCAGTGACTTCGTCCAACGCCAGTGCGACGAGGCTCGAGTCGAGGTTCGACCCCGCGACCCTGTACGCCTCGGGCCGTGGCGTGAGGGCCCACGTACCGCCACGCGTGACGAGTGCGAGCGTCCCGGAGCGAACTAGCTCGCCGGCGAGGTCCTCGGCCACGTCCCCGGCGAGCTCGCAATCGAACCAACGGCCCATCACCTGGAGGAGCTCGATGCCGGGCGGAACTCGGCTCAGCACCCGGTGGACGGCTCCCACCGAGAGTTGAGCCTCACTGAGCTCCACGACAAGAGCCATCACCAGGTCGTAGTCGCCGGGCGCACCGTCTCTCGCAGAGCGACGCTCGGCTTGGTATGCGACGGCGGTCTCGTAGCGGTGGTGACCATCAGCGATGACCACCGGTGCCTGCGCCACACCCTGTGAGATCGACTCGATGGCAGCAGGGTCGTCGATCACCCACAGCTGGTGGACGGTGCCGGAGTCGTCCGTCGCGGTGCGCCCGGGTGGCCCTAGCGGCTCATAGGCCTTGGTCAGACCTTCCGTGAGCGACAGACCCCAAATCGGGGAGAGGTTGGCGTGACATGCGCGCAGCAGGTTCAAGCGGTCGCCGATGTCCTTTCGGATCGTCTGCTCGTGGGGCACGACGCCCCCGTCGCGTGGTTCGCATGCCAAGGCTCCGATGATCCCGGTCGTCGTGCCGCCGCTAGGTCCGGTCATCCTGTAGGGGTACATGGACGGGGCCTCGTCACGCCGGAGGAGGCCCTCCTCCACCCACGAGCTGAGCAATCGCGCAGCCGTCCGGTACCTGTCCAACCCCGAGAGAGCGTCCTCTACGGGCAGCTCGACGTGGATCGAGTTCGCCCGGTGACGTGAAGCGAGCTTCGCCCTCTCCTCAGGGCCGACGACGTCGTAGGGGGGGGCGACGACTTCGTCGAGTGGTACCGAGGGGTCGTAGCGAAGGGCGGTGAAGGGCTCGAGTCTCGGCACGGACAGATGCGTACCACAGGAGGGCCGGTGAGGAGGGACCGACCGTCAACGTCCGATGACGAGGCGCGAGCCCGAGGTTCGCCGCGAGCTGCTCGTAGAATGCCGGCGTGTTAGCCGAGGACGTCGCAGGGGGTCCGGCGGGGAACCAAGGGGAGTCTCTCGACCGTGTGCTCACCGTCCCGAACGCCATCACGGCGGCTCGCATGGCCTGTATCCCGATCTTCGGCTGGTTGCTGTTTGGGGTCCACCGCCAGACGGCGGCGGCGGTGCTGCTCGGGGTCCTCGGGGCGAGTGACTTCGCAGATGGCTTTGCTGCTCGGCGATGGCGCCAGGTCTCGACGCTCGGAAAGGTCCTCGATCCCACGGTTGACCGGCTCCTGCTCGGCACAGCGGTGATCTCGATCACCGTGCACGGGGCGGTGCCGGTGTGGTTCGGCGTCGCCACCTTGGTCCGAGAGGTGCTCGTGGCGGCGACCGTGGTCGTGCTGGCATTGCTGGGGGCGAAGCGCATAGACGTCGTATGGGTAGGCAAGGCGGGGACCTTCGGCCTGATGTTCGCCTACCCGGCGTTCCTTCTCGCGCACGGCACAGCCGGGTGGCAGCAGCCATTCGAGGTGGTGGCCTGGTTGTGTGCGGTACCCGGCCTGGTCCTGGCCTGGATCGCAGCTTTCTTCTACGTACCGGCAGCGCGGCGTGCCCTCAACGCTGGGCGTGCGCGGCGCCGTGGGATGATGCTCCCGTGAAGGCCGTGATCATGGCAGGAGGCGAGGGAGCGCGTCTTCGCCCTCTCACCTCGAACCAGCCAAAGCCCATGCTCCCCATGGCGAACAGGCCGATGATGGAGCACGTTGTGTCCCTGTTGAGGCACCACGGCTTCGACGATGTGGTCGTGACCGTGGCGTTCATGGCGAACGCCGTGCGTAGCTATTTCGGGGATGGCTCGGAGTTCGGCGTGCGCATGGTGTACGCCACCGAGGAAGCACCCCTCGGGACGGCGGGTTCTGTCCGAAACGCCCGAGAGCAGCTCGACGAGCGTTTCGTCGTTATCTCCGGCGACGTCCTCACAGACATGGACCTTGGATCGGTGCTCGACTACCACGTCTCGAAGGGTGCTCTGGCTACGATTGGTCTGAAGGCGGTCGAGAACCCTCTCGAGTTCGGGATCGTCATCACCCGCGACGACGGGTCGATCGAGCGGTTCCTCGAAAAGCCCAGCTGGGGCCAGGTGTTCAGCGACACCGTGAACACCGGTGTGTACGTGCTCGAACCGGAGATCTTCGACTTCATCCCCGAAGGCAGGCCCTCGGACTTCTCCGAGGAGGTGTTCCCCGCGGTTCTCGCCGCGCAAAAGCCCCTCTTCGGCTACGTCGCCGGGGGGTATTGGGAGGACGTCGGCACGCTCGGTGCGTACCTGCGAGCGCATCAGGACATTCTCGACGAGAAGGTCCGTGTCGAGATCGCCGGTTTTCCGCTGCGCCCGGGGGTGTGGCTCGGCAAAGGCGCTGAGGTCCAACCGTCGGCCACCATCAGTGGCCCGGCTGTGATCGGAGACAACTGCTACATCGGCGCCGACGCCCGAGTGGGTGAGTATTGCGTCATCGGGCCGAACGTGCGGATAGGTGAGAACGCCTCGCTGATGCGTACGGTGGTTCACGAGAACGGGTTCGTAGGTCCGATGGTCCGGCTCGACGGTTGCGTGCTGGGCCGCTCCTGTGACCTACGTCAGGGCGCGCGCTGCGAAGAGGGAGTCGTGCTCGGCGAGGAGACCTCGGTGGGTGCGCACGCCGTCATCAGGTCGGGCGTGAAGGTGTACCCGTTCAAGACCGTCGACGCCGGAGCCATCATCAACACGTCCATCGTGTGGGAGTCACGGGGCGCCCGCACGCTCTTCGGCAGAAGCGGGATCACTGGCTTGGTGAACGTCGACATCTCCCCGGACCTGGTTATGCGCCTGTCGATGGCGTGGGCGAGCACTCTCGAGAGAGGTGCGACGATCACCACGTCTCGCGACACCTCCAGGGCCGCCCGTGTGCTCAAGCGGGCGATCATGGTGGGCTGCAACACCGCGGGAGTCAACGTCGACGACCTCGAGGTCTCCACGATCCCCGTGACCCGCTTCCGGGTCCGCTCAGGACAGAGCTTGGGGGGCATCACGGTACGTCTCGTCGAGGACGACCTCCGGTCGGTGATGATCCGGTTCTTCGACTCCGACGGCATCGACGTCGCAGAAGGGACCCAGCGCAAGATCGAGCGTCTTTACCATCGTGAGGAGTTCCGCCGGGCTTTGGGGCCGAACATAGGGGACATAGGGTTCCCTGCGAGGACCCTCGAGTCCTATACCGCAGCGCTGATGAGCGCCGTCGACGTGGAGGCGATCTCACGAACGGAGTTCAAGCTCGTGCTCGACTACTCGTTGGGAACGGTGAGCTTCGTCATGCCGAACGTCCTCGGCAAGCTCGGCTCGGACGTGCTCGTGGTGAACCCATATGCCGTGACGGCCTCGGACGTCGCCAGGGAGCGTGGCTCGGCTGTGGGGAACGTTGCCGACCTCGTTCGTGCGTCAGGCGCTCACCTCGGAGCGGTAATCGACGCAGGGGGTGAGCACATAACCTTGGTCGACGACGAGGGCCGCGTCCTGAGCGACAACGAAGCGCTCTTGCTGTTGCTGGATCTCGTCGTCTCCACCACGCCCGCAGCGAGAGTGGCATTGCCTGTCGCCGCACCCATCGCGGCCGAGCGGATCTGCTCGGCTGCCGGTGCCGAGATCACCTGGACGAAGCTGTCAGCGAACGACCTGATGAAGGTTGCTAGCAGTGGGGAGGTGTGCTTCGCCGCCAGCCAGCTTGGCGGCTACATCTTCCCGGGCTTCCTTCCCGCCTTCGACGCCGTGGCCACACTGGTGCACCTGCTGGCGATGCTCAGCGCCACGGGCGAGCGCATGTCCAAGCTGAGCGACGCGCTGCCCGTCATCCACATCGCCCACGAGGAGGTCGTCACCCCTCGCGAGCAGATGGGAACCGTCATGCGGACGGTGGTCGAGCGTGTCAAGGGCAGGCCAGTCATCCTGGTCGACGGGGTGAAGCTCCCCGAACCGGACGGCTGGACGTTGGTGCTGCCCGACCCCGAGGAGCCCGTGACCCACGTGTGGGCGGAGGGACCATCTGCGCCGGTGGCCCGTGCCCGGGTGCAGGAGCAGGCCGTGCCTATCAGGCAGAGCCTGCGCTGAAGGGCCGGGCGGCGTCTGCGACGCTCCCGGCGGCGCAGTAGGGTCCCGGCCATGGTCGTGCCGTGCGAGTTGCGCTACACGTCGGATCACGAGTGGTCCCGCTTCCACGAGGGACGGGTCCGGATGGGGATCACGGACTACGCGCAGGACGCGTTGGGCGACATCGTGTTCGTCTTGCTCCCCGAGGTGGGCTCGCGGGTGGAGCAGGGCGGTGTCCTCGGTGAGGTCGAGTCTACGAAGTCTGTCTCGGAGATATACGCGCCGGTGGCCGGTGAGGTCGTGGCTATCAACGGTTCGTTGGCGGACGCGCCCGAGAAGCTCAACTCCGATCCCTATGGCGAGGGTTGGATCTGTGAGATATCTCCGGTGGATTCCGACGCGTACAGCGGCCTTCTCGACGCGGCCAGCTACGAGCAGCTGATCTCGGGGTGACTTGCAGCGGAACCTCGCGGGTACCAGTCGCGGGTACCGATGGCAACTGAAAAAGGGCTTCGGGTCGAGGGGAGTCGACAGGCTAGCGTGGATGACGTGTTCTGTAACAACTGCGGGCATCGCAACCCACCCGACGCCAATTTCTGCTCATCTTGCGGGGCGGTCCTGACGTTGCCGAGCTCGGACACGACGGTGACTCTGCATCCGGTCGATCCACAAGGCGAAGCGGGCGAGGAGGAGCTCACGGTCACTCTTCCCGAGCGCCCCAGTGGGGCCGGGCTCCTGGTCGTGAAGCGCGGTCCTAATGCGGGTGCTCGTTTCGTTCTCGACGCCGAGGTGACACGGGCGGGTCGGCATCCAGAGAGCGACATCTTCCTTGACGATATCACCGTGTCCAGGCGCCACGCTGAGTTCATCCGCCAGGACTCGGGGTACGCGGTGCGCGACGTCGGCTCACTGAACGGCACCTACGTCAACCGCGAGCGTATCGAGGAGTTCGTTCTCTCCTCCGGCGACGAGGTTCAGATCGGTAAGTTCAAGTTGGTCTACCTGGCAGCAGCAGACGAGTGAAAGATCCGAAGGCGAGCGAACCGGGGGGCACATCCTGCTTGTCCATGCCGATGTCAGAAGACGTGCCCGTGTCAGAGGACGTCCGGTGAACGGGCCACCCAGGGGTACAGGTGCTGCGGAGGTGCGCGGAAGGGGACGGATGTGAGCGGGCGGACCTACCTGTCGATAGGGGACGTGCTCACCCTCTTGCGTCGGGAATTCCCGGACGTGACCATCTCGAAGATCCGCTTCTTGGAGAGCCAGGGGCTCGTGAACCCCGAGAGGACGCCTTCGGGGTACCGGAAGTTCTACGAGCAGGACGTGGAGCGGCTCAGGTGGGTGCTTCGCCAACAGCGCGAGCACTTTCTGCCGCTCAAGGTGATCAAAGGCCGCCTCGCGGAGGAATCCTCGACGGGCGAGGAGAACGGGCACGAGACCCCACGTGCCGAGCATCGTCGTGCAGGGCGCGTCCCATCTCCTGGCACGGGGCCAGCGGGCGCAAAAGCACATGGGCGCGCCACCCGGGTCCTGGTGCGACAGCGACCGATCGAGCCTGAGGGCAGGGGGGACGAGGAAAGACCTGGGCCGAGCAACCCCAGCATCACCAGGTCGGTGGCGGGCCCGCAGCACCGAGACGAACGCCATACTGCGCAAGCGGACGGTGAAGAGGTCGCAGGTCAGGAGCTGCCAGGGTTCGAGGACCGAAAGGCCGCGCGGCGCGCGCTTCCAACGGCTGCGCTCGTTGCGGGTGGGTCTCCTGATACGAGCGGGGTGCTCACGATGGCGGCATTCTCGGGAAGCAGCATGACCCTTGAGGAGCTCGCCGCAGCCAGCGGGCTCGAGGTCGCCGACGTGTCCGAGCTCGAGTCCTACGGTCTGGTCGCGAGCCGGTCGATCGGCGGGGTCGCGTATTTCGACGAGGACGCGCTCACGGTCGCCCACCTAGCAGGGAAATTCGCTGGCTACGGCGTGGAGGCGCGTCACCTGCGCTTGCACCTGCTGGCGGTCCAGCGCGAAGCGGGCTTCATCGAGCAGATCGTGTTGCCACTGCTCAAGCAGCGCAACCCCGCCTCGAGGCAGCGAGCTCACGAGACCGTCGGCGAGCTTTCACGTCTGGGACAGGAGCTGCGCGCGGTGCTCCTGAGTAAACGCCTTCGTGAGCAGTTGGGTGGCTGACGGCTCGTCGCAGCTGCGGACGCGAGTGACGAGGAGCCAAAGGCGACCGAGGTCACTGCCGAGCCCGCAGTGAGGGAGCCTGGCCCCTTCCTCGATGCTCGAGCGCCGTGACTTGGCAGGGTCGCGCCCGGGTCCTGTGCGACCGAGAGCAGCTTGCCTCCGTTGCCGCGCGGCTCGGCACGGAGCTGTCGGAGGCGTACCCACGAGGGATGTTGCTCGTCGCCGTGTTGAAGGGGAGCACCTTCTTCCTGGCGGACTTGGTGCGCCGGACAAACGTGCCGTGCCAGGTCGATTTCCTGGGGATCTCGGCTTATACCGCGGGGACCGGACGCGTGCGGATCACGAAGGACCTCGATCAAGATGTCTGTGACCGAGACGTGGTGCTCGTGGAGGACATCGTCGACACCGGTCTCACCAGCACCTACGTCCTGGGCGAGCTGGGTCGGCGAGGTCCCGCCTCGGTGGAGGTGTGTGCCTTGTTCGATCGGCGTGTCCGCAGGATCGTTCCGGTGAACGTGCGGTTCAGAGGATTCGAGGCGGGGGACGACCTGCTCCTAGGCTACGGCCTCGATGTGGCAGGCAGATATCGCAACCTGCCTTTCGTGGCGGCAGGTGACGCACGGCTGTTGGAAAGCGACCCGGACGCGCATGTCGCGGAGCTCTACGAGCGGTAAGTTGCAGTCATGGTCGAAGTGCGGCTCAGCGCGGTGAGAGTTGACCTCCAGTCGAACACGCCCGTGTTGCTCCTGACCGAGGCTGAAGGTCTCGGCAGGACTCTGCCGATCTTCATCGGCGCGCCGGAGGCGACCGCCATCGCCTTCGCCATCCAAGGTGTCTCCCCGCCGCGCCCGATGACCCATGATTTGCTGCGCGACATGATGGAGGCTTTCGGGGCACATCTCGAGCGGGTCGTGATCACGGAACTGCGCTCAGCCACTTACTATGCGGAACTGCAGCTCAAGCGAGGCGACGGTCCTTTCACCGTGTCGAGCCGACCATCGGACGCGGTGGCTCTGGCGGTGCGAACTGGCAGCCCGCTCTACGTGGCCGATGACCTGATGGAGGCAGAAGGAATCCTCCTTCCGTCCGACGAGGAGGGCGAGGACGGTGAGGCCGCCAGCCCGGACGAGCTGGTGGGCGAATTCCGCCAGTTCCTCGACACGATCCGTCCCGAGGACTTCAGCTCCTGAGACACAGACGCCCCCACCCCGCCAGAGGGATGCTCGGCGCGATCGCGTTCAGCGGCGCAGCCGGGCTCGTCGGTGCGGCCGCGCTGACATCTTGCACTTCTCATGTGAGCAGTTCGCCATCGCGAACGACTTACGGCTCTACGACAAGCTCGTCGCAGAGCACGACCACGAGCTCTGCTTCATCTGTCACACCGGGAACTTCCACCTGTCAGGTCAATTCGCTGACGCTCGGCCTGGAAGGTCGCAGCGGCGCGGCGGGCACCGTCGAGTGGACGTTCGACTTGCGCAACGCGTCGACGAGCTCGTGCGTTCTGCTCGGCTTCCCAGGGGCGCAGATGCTCGACGTGTCGGGGACCCCGCTTACGATTCAGACGACCCTGCGTGGCGGCGGCTACGCGTTCACGAACCTCTCTCCTACGAAGGTGACCTTGGAGCCGGGTTCGACCGCCTACTTCAACGTGGGGTACTCCGACGTCCCGACCGGCTCTGAGAGCACCTGCCCGAGCTCGTCGCGCCTCGAGGTGACCCCACCGAACGACTTCAGCCAGCTTGCGATCACCTTCCAGGCCGCGGTGTGCAACCACGGAACGCTGACGGTGTCGCCCGTGTTCGGACCCGGGTCACCCGAGACCCAGACCACGGCGCCTCCAAGTAGCTGAGGCGCCTCGCAGGTTCCGTAGCCGTCGCGGAGAAAAGGCCCGGCAATAGGATGTATCCATGTCAGAGAGGCTTCTGAGGAGTCGTCTCCTCGGGTTCGGCTCGAAGAGGCCGAACCTGCTCAGGCGGGGTGCCCGTGTGATCAAATCGTGGAGCCCCGAGGAGCGCGACGCGGTGTTGTACGCGGCGTCGTCTCTGTTCGCGATCTCCACGGCGGAAGCGTCGTCCATCACGCTCTACCAACAGTGGGGCAAGCTGGCAGCGGGGCCATATGCCGTGGGCGCCGTGCTGTCTGCCTTCGCGGCTCGAAAGGAGCGCCGTCTCAGTGCCGAGGGCGACACTCTCGTCGCTGTGGCCGGCACGTCCAAGTCCACAGGGGCGTGGCACTGGACGGGGACCCGCACCACGATCTTCCTCATGGTCCTTGTCGGTGCGACCCTCCTGCCGTTGTCGCTTGAGGTGCTGTGGCGCACCGACACCGGTGGCACGGCCCACGTCCAGCCGGAGGCCGCTGTCGTCGAGCAGGCCGGGGTGCGCGTAGCCCATCACCAAGACCCGTACCCGAACGTCGCCGGCAGGCATCCCAAGGTTCCGCCGGGCCAGCCCGCCTATGACGCCTACGACCCGTACCTGCCTCTCATGTCATATCTGGGTCTGGCCCGCAGCACGGACGCCCCTCCGCGCCTTACCGACGCTCGGGTCACCTTCTCCATCATCACGGTCATCGTCGTGGTTGCCGCGCTCGGGATGTGCAGGGGGGACACAGGCCCACGAGTGCTCGCCTTGCAGAGCATGACCGTGCTCCCCACGGCGGCACTTCCTCTTGCCACGGGTGGGGACGATCTGCCCGTGGCCGCCTTCATGCTCCTCGGGCTGGTGCTCATGCAGCGGCGAAGACCGCTCGGCGCGGGCATTTCACTTGGCATAGCCGCGTCGATGAAAATCACAGCGTGGCCCGTCGCGGCACTCGCGTTCCTCGCGGCTCGCGACCGCGAGGGGCGATCCGGCAGGCGCCCGGCGCTCTGGCTGCTCGGGGGGTTGGGCGCGGTGATGCTCCCGGCCATCCTGCCCACGATGGCGGAGAACGTCCCTGCCTTCGTGGACAACGTGGTGCGCTTCCCCCTCGGGCTCGCGGGTATCAGCTCGCCGGCACAGAGCCCGTTGCTCGGACACCTCGTCGTGTCGTTGTTCCCAGGCATCCACCGCCTCTTCACGCTCTGCGTGGCCGGTGCCGGAGCGATCGTGCTGGTCTACGTGCTCGTGCGCCGCACCCCGAGGACGCCGGCCGCGCTCTCGAGGCTCGTGGGGTGGGTGTTGACGCTGGGCATCTTGCTTGCACCTGACACACGGCTCGGATACATGCTGTACCCCATCAACTTCTTCGTGTGGTCTTGGCTGTTGTCCTGCGAGGACGAGGCTCTCGGGTTCTCCGACGAGGCTTCCCCAGTCGTCGAGGAGCCCGCAGATGAGACACCGCGCGAGGTGGGACTCGTGGCGATACCAGAGCGTTCACGCGAGCCGGCGGCTTACGTCCGCACGTAAGCCGCGACTCCACACGACGAGCATTTCGTCTCGCGTAGTCGAAGGCGTGCCTCGTCTACATACCGAGCGCCAACGAGCGCCGGCTCATGGCTCGTCTGTGACCTCGAATAACCTCAAGGTGAACGGCGTCGTGCCGCTGGAGGAAGCTCCACCCTGATAAGACGTGCCGCTCGCCGACGAGGCAGGGAACGTCTCCGGCAGAATGGTGACGCCGATCTCCCACTCGTACCCGTTGCTGGCGGGGTGCTGGGCTATGACCTGGTAGTCCGCTTCGGAGGACGCGGGGCCCTGGTGGAGGATGTGCCAGCGTTGCGATGGGAGCTGGGCTCGGAAGAACTTGATCACGTCATGCTCGGACGCGGAGACACCGAAGCCGATGGAGTGGTCGTAGAGACCGACGCCGCTGTCCACGGCCGAACCGGAGACGACATGTGCCCCGCGGGGCAGGGCCAACGAGGCGAGGATGTCGGTGGGCGCGAGACCTCCGGTCGTGATGGAGGACAGTCCAGGGCGCGCCGCCACGGCGCGGATCGGTGAACCGGTGGCGGTTCGGGTCGAGCTCGGTACGGAGGCGGGCTTTCCTCCCGTGAGAGCACCCGCCACGATGCCCAGCACCGTCAACCCGCCTGCGATCGCGACGACGATGAGCGCGAGACGAGTGCTCGGATCAGCAGGCCTCCGACGCGTGGATCGCGTGAAGGTGATCGATTCTCGTTCGTCACCGTTCGCGTCAGCGTCGAGGGCGAGCTCTGGTTGCTCTCGTCACCGTGCCCGTCAGGGGAGTACGTCTTCGCGGCCGCTCAGCCCTCTCGCTCATCTACACGCGCAGAGCCGTCCGTGCTCCAGCCGAAATGGTCCAGCGGGCCGTGGCCCTTACCGAGGCGCCAGCTCGAGGCACCCCGGATGGCGGTCGTGACGAAGGCCTTGGCCTGCGATACGGCATCGAGGAGGGGCATGCCGCGCGCCAGCAGGGCGGTGACCGCTGCCGACAGGGTGCAGCCTGTCCCGTGGTCGTTGGACGACGCCACCCTTGCAGCATTGAGCACCACCGTCTGCGTCGGCCCCACCACGACGTCTGGGACTTCGTCGCCAGTGATGTGTCCGCCCGTGACGATCACCGCGTGTGCTCCTCGATCGCACAGGACCCGGCCGGCGGCGATCATCGCATCTACGTCGTCGACCGGCGCTCGAGTAAGCAGTGCCGCCTCGCGGATGTTGGGGGTGATCACCTCGGCGTGGGGGACGAGCAGATCGACATAGGCGTCCACGCCACCTTCGCCGAGGAGCGGGTGCCCGCTCGATGCGACGAGCACGGGGTCGACGACGAGATTCGGAAGCTCTCCCGCTGCCGCTCGCCGGGCCACCGCGGCGATGTTCGCGACAGTCGCGAGCATGCCCGTCTTCACGGCAGCCACCGGTAGGTCGCTCAGCACGGCGGTCATCTGCAGGTCGAGGAACTCGGAGTCGACCGGCTCGACCCCGAGGACCTCGGAGGTGTTCTGGGCGGTGACGGCGCTCACCGCGCTCGTCCCGAACACCCCGAGCGCCGCGAAAGTCTTCAGGTCTGCCTGCAGCCCCGCGCCGCCGCCGGAGTCCGAGCCGGCGATCGTCATCGCTACCGGCGGGTTCAGGGCTCTGCCCTGCCCTTCACGGGACGACGCACGAGAGGCCCGTTCACGCCCTGTATCGTAGGAGGCGGCATCGGAGCGAGGGTGCCCAGAGGGTGCAGGGCCAGCGTCGTCCCGGGCAGCCGCTTACTTCTGCCGGCAGCGTGGCCAACCACGAAAGCGACCTGAGTGAGGACACAGCACTACCTGCAAAAGGGCCTCTATGTCCCCGCGTTCGAGCACGACGCGTGCGGTATTGGGCTCGTGGTCGACCTTCACGGCCGACGTAGCCACAAGCTCATCGCGCAGTCCCTCGATGCGCTAGAGCACCTCGCCCACCGCGGAGCCTCGGGTTCCGAGGTCGCCACCGGCGACGGTGCGGGCATACTCACCCAGGTCCCACATCGGTTCCTCGCCGAGATGGCGGGCTTCGATCTGCCTGAAGAGGGCACTTACGCGCCCGGGATCGTGTTCTTGCCTACGGACGACGAGGACGCAGCCAAGGCCGAGCACCGCATCGAGGAGCTCGCCGTCGAGGAGGAGCTGGCCGTGCTCGGCTGGCGCGACGTGCCTATCGAACCCTCGGGTCTCGGAGCATCTGCCCTCGCGTGCATGCCGAGGCTGCGCCAAGTGGTCGTGGCGCGCGCCCATGACTCCGACGAAACACAACGCGGGTCCAAGAGCGTGCGCGCTCAGACGCGCGGCGGGGCAAACGGGCATGGCGAGGGCGTGCTGGCGCTCGACCGGCTCGCGTTTTGCCTGCGCAAGCGAATCGAGCACGAGCTCGACGGTGTCTATGTGGCGTCGCTCTCGGCACGCACCCTCGTGTATAAGGGCATGCTTACCGGGCACCAGCTACGCAAGTTCTACCCGGATCTCTTGCACCCGTCCTTCGAGAGCGGCCTCGCGCTCGTGCACTCACGCTTCTCCACGAACACGTTCCCCTCCTGGCCGCTCGCACATCCTTACCGTTACCTGGCGCACAACGGCGAGATCAACACCTTGCGAGGCAACCGCAACTGGATGCGCGCCCGTGAAGCGCTTCTTCGAAGCGACCTGATCCCAGGCGACCTGGAGCGCCTGTTCTCCGTCTGCGATCCGCGAGGTAGCGATTCGGCCAGCTTCGACGAAGCGCTGGAGCTGCTTCACCTCGGCGGGAGATCCCTGCCTCACGCGGTGCTGATGATGATCCCCGAGGCATGGGAGAACCACAGCTCCATGGACCCCGCTCGTCGGGCCTTTTACCGTTACCACGCATCGCTCATGGAGCCGTGGGACGGGCCGGCGGCAGTGGTCTTCACGGACGGAACGCTCGCCGGCGGCGTCCTCGATCGCAACGGCCTTCGTCCAGCTCGCTTCTGGGTGACAGACGACGGACTGGTGGTGCTGGCCTCCGAGGTCGGTGTGCTCGACATCGACCCGCAGAAGGTCGTGAGGAAGGGACGTCTTGCACCAGGGCGGATGTTCCTCGTGGACACCGCCCAGGGTCGCATCGTCGAGGACGCCGAGATAAAGGCGCAGTTGGCGTCGGAGCACCCCTACGCGCGGTGGGTGGAGGAGCGTCAGGTCGCCTTCGAGGACCTCCCTCCGAGGGTGATGCTCACCCCTCAGCACGCGTCGGTCGTGAGCCACCAGCGCCTGTTCGGCTACACGAACGAGGAGTGCCAGATCATCCTGTCTCCGATGGCTAAGACCGGCGCGGAGCCCATCGGGTCGATGGGGAACGACGCTGCAATAGCAGCGCTCAGCGACAAGCCCCGCCTCATCTACGACTACTTCACCCAGCTCTTCGCCCAGGTGACGAACCCACCCCTAGACGCGATCCGCGAGGAGCTCGTCACCTCGAACCGCTCGAAGCTCGGCCCCGAGCAGAACCTGCTTGAGCCCACCTCGGAGTCCTGCCGCCAGATCATCCTTCCCTACCCCGTGATCGACAACGACGATCTGGCCAAGCTGCGATACGTGAACGAGGACGGGGAGACCCCGGGCTTCCAGGCTTTCGCCATCGACGGTCTCTTCGACCCCAGCGGTGGGGGTGAGGCGCTCGCCGCCGCCATCGCCGACGTGCGCCGGCGCGTGAGCAGCGCCATCGCCCTCGGCGCGAACATCGTGATCCTCTCGGACCGGAACTCGAACCAGCACGTGGCCCCGATTCCCTCCTTGTTGCTCACGGCCGCGGTGCACGCGCACCTGGTGCGCGAGAAGACGCGCACCAGGGTGGGTCTCGTGGTCGAGAGCGGCGACGCGCGCGAGGTGCACCATATCGCCCTGCTGATCGGGTTCGGCGCCTCGGCGGTGAACCCGTACCTGGCCCTCGAGACCGTGAACGACATGATCGCCACGGGCCTGCTCGAGCGGCTCACCCCCCGTCAGGCTCGAGCCAATTTCATGAAGGCGCTCGCCAAAGGCGTCATCAAGACGATGTCGAAGATGGGCGTNNCGGCGCCCAGATCTTCGAGGCCGTGGGCCTGGCCAGCGACGTGGTCGACGAGTACTTCACGGGCACGACGAGCCGTATCGAGGGGGTGGGCCTCGACGTGCTCGCGCAGGAGGTGGCAGTACGCCACCGGCTGGCGCATCTCGAGAGGCCCACCGAGCGCGCTCACCGGGAGCTCGAGGGGGGAGGCGAGTACCAGTGGCGGCGCGAGGGTGAGGTGCATCTGTTTAACCCGCTCACGGTGTTCAAGCTCCAGCACGCGACACGGGCCAAGCGCTACGACATCTTCAAGGAGTACACGCGCCTGGTGGATGACCAGTCCGAGAAGCTCGCCACGCTTCGGGGACTGTTGCGGTTGCGCGAGGGCGTGTTGNNCGAGCCGGTGTCGGAGATAGTGAGACGTTTCTCCACCGGAGCGATGAGCTATGGGTCGATCTCCGCGGAGGCGCACGAGACCCTTGCGATCGCCATGAACCGCCTGGGTGCCAAGTCCAACACCGGTGAGGGGGGTGAGGACGCCGAGCGGTACGTGCCCGACGCCAACGGGGACCTGCGCCGAAGCGCCGTCAAGCAGGTGGCCTCGGGGCGCTTCGGGGTGACGAGCGAGTACCTGGTGAACGCGGACGACCTCCAGATCAAGATCGCCCAGGGGGCCAAGCCCGGCGAAGGTGGGCAGCTGCCAGGCCACAAGGTGTACCCGTGGATCGCAAAGACCCGCTTCTCCACACCAGGGGTGGGCCTGATCTCGCCTCCACCGCATCACGACATCTATTCGATCGAGGACATCGCCCAGCTGATCCACGACTTGAAGTCCTCCAACCCCCGGGCGCGCGTGCACGTGAAGCTCGTGGCCGAGGTGGGGGTGGGTACGGTTGCCGCCGGAGTGGCCAAGGCCCACTCGGACGTCGTGCTGATCTCGGGCCACGACGGCGGCACGGGGGCGAGCCCGCTCAGCTCGATCAAGCATGCCGGGATCCCCTGGGAGCTGGGGCTAGCCGAGACGCAGCAGACCCTCGTCGCCAATGGACTGCGGGACCGCATCGCGGTACAGGTCGACGGGCAGCTGAAAACCGGGCGCGACGTGATGATCGCGGCGCTGTTGGGCGCAGAGGAGTTCGGATTCGGCACCGCGGCTCTCGTCGTGTTGGGCTGTGTGATGATGCGCGTCTGTCACCTCGACAGCTGCCCGGTCGGGATCGCCACACAGAACCCCGAGCTGCGAAAGCGTTTCACCGGAAAACCTGAGTTCGTCGAGCATTTCTTCGAGTTCGTGGCCGAGGAGGTACGTGAGTACCTGGCGATGCTCGGGCTCCGCTCGCTCGCAGACGCAGTAGGTCGCGTCGACCTGCTCGACTCGATGGAAGCGGTCGAGCACTGGAAGGCCAAGGGCCTCGATCTCTCCCCGGTGCTAGCCGCACCCGAGCAAGGACCGGCCACGGAGAGGATTTGCTGCAGGGCACAGGACCACGGCCTCGAGCGCGCGCTCGACCATCGGTTTCTCGAGGCCTGCCGCCCTGCGATCGAGCGTGGGGAGAAGGTCTCGATGGAGCTCGCCATCACGAACGTCGACCGCACGGTAGGGACGCTCCTCGGGTACGAGATCACCTCGGCGCGAGGTGCCGCGGGGCTCGAGGACGACACGATCATCCTGACCTTCAGAGGTTCGGCGGGACAGAGCTTCGGTGCGTTCGTACCTCGTGGGGTCACGTTGCGCCTTTACGGCGACGCCAACGACTACTTGGCCAAGGGGCTCTCCGGAGGCCGCGTGGTCGTGCGCCCACCCGAGACGTCGCAGTTCGCGGCCGAGGAGCAGATCATCGCGGGAAACGTGATCCTCTACGGCGCTACGGCAGGGGAGTGCTACGTGTCCGGACAGGTGGGAGAACGCTTCTGCGTGCGCAACTCAGGAGCCACGGCGGTGGTGGAGGGAGTCGGCGACCACGGTTGCGAGTACATGACAGGCGGCCGGGTGGTCGTCCTCGGGCCCACCGGGCGCAATTTCGGTGCGGGCATGTCAGGTGGCATCGCGTACGTCTATGACCCGAAGCGTTGCTTCGCGGATCGGGTCAACTTCGACATGGTCGACCTCGAGCCCACCGACGAGGAGGACCGGCGCTTCTTGCTCGAGATCGTCACCCGTCACGGCACCGAGACCGGCTCGCATCTCGCGCAGAAGCTTCTCGTCTCGTGGGAACGAGCGGTCGGCGACTTCGTGAAGGTGATGCCCCGCGACTACCGCCGAGTGCTAGAGGCGACGCGCCACGCGGTCGAGGCGGGGATGTCGGTGGACGAGGCGGTCATGGCCTCCGCCCACGGATAGCTGCATTCATGGGCAAGGTCACGGGCTTCCTCGAATACCCGCGCCGTCTGCCTGAACGGCGTCCCGTCAAGGTGCGCGTGCGTGACTGGCGCGAGGTGTATGAGCAGTTCGGCGAAGACGAGGCGCGGTCCCAAGGGGCGCGCTGCATGGACTGCGGGATTCCGTTCTGCCACGACGCTTGCCCGCTCGGGAACTTGATCCCGGAGTGGAACCACCTCGTGTACCGGGGGGACTGGTTCAACGCCGTGGAGCGCCTGCACGCCACCAACAACTTCCCCGAGTTCACAGGGCGATTGTGCCCTGCACCGTGCGAGGGCGCGTGCGTGCTCGGGATCAACGCTGATCCCGTGACTATCGAGCGGATCGAGCTCGAGATCGCCGAGCGCGCGTTCGCAGAAGGTTGGGTTTCCCCCCAGGTCCCAGGGGAGCGCACGGGCAAGTCGATCGCCGTGGTGGGCTCGGGGCCCGCGGGCCTCGCCTGCGCGCAGCAGTTGGCGCGCGCAGGGCACCGGGTGGTGGTGTTCGAACGGGCGGAGAAGCCCGGCGGGTTGCTGCGCTACGGGATTCCGGAGTTCAAGATGGAGAAGGCTGTGCTGGACCGCCGCCTGCGCCAACTACGCGCGGAGGGGGTGGAGCTCCGTTGCTCCACGTCGGTCGGCATTCTGCGTGAGACGAACGAGCCGGTGGCAACCGACCCACAAGGGATCGAGCCGGGCATGAGCCGAGGCCTGGGGTCGGCGTGTGCACCCGACGTGGAGGTGGTGTCGGGCGAGGCGCTCCTCGCGGAGTTCGACGCGCTGGTTCTGTCCGGGGGGGCTACGTTGCCGCGCGACCTGGCGGTTCCAGGACGCGAGCTTCGAGGGATCCACCTGGCGATGGACTATTTGAAGCTCTCGAACCTGGTTCGTGAGGGGGTGCTCGAGGTCTGCCCGATCAGCGCCGAGGGCAAGCGAGTGGTGATAATCGGGGGTGGCGACACCGGTGCGGACTGCCTGGGTACCGCGCACCGGCAGGGCGCGTTGAGCGTGCACCAGCTGGAGATCATGGCGCGCCCTCCCGAGATGCGGTCTGCTGACAACCCATGGCCTACGTGGCCGCTCATATTCAGGACCTCCTTCGCTCACGAGGAGGGCGGTGAAAGGCTCTATGGCGTCACGACGAACGAGTTCGTCGGTGACTCCTCGGATAACGTACGCGCCCTTCGGTGCCAGCAGGTGGAGATGATGGACCAAGGGGGCTCGGTACGCTTCGAGCCCGTGCCCGGAAGCGAGCTCGAGCTGCAATGCGATCTGGTGCTTCTTGCTATGGGATTCGTCGGTGCGGAGCGCCGTGGGATCGTCGGAGAACTCGGGCTCGGGCTCGACCTGAGAGGGAACGTGGCGTGTGACTCGAGCTGGCAGACGAGCTGTGAAGGGGTGTTCGTGTGTGGCGACATGGCCCGGGGTCAGAGCCTCATCGTGTGGGCGATCGCCGAGGGACGCTCGTGTGCTACGAGCGTCGACCGTTGGCTGGTGGGGGAAAGCGCGCTGCCCGCGTCCTTGGTTCCCGGTCAGCTGGCGCTGTGCTGATCTGCTGGCTGGCGGCGAACTGTCCGCGCGTCAGTAAGCAGGGGGGTGGTCGAGAAGCCGCCGCGGGTTGTCGACGAGCATCGTGCGGATCTGGTCGTCGGTGACGCCGCGCTCGCGAAGCATCGGGAGCACGTCGTGGCTTATGTGCAGGAAGTGCCAGTTCGGCTGGGTCTGCACGATGAATTCGTCGTCGAACCAGTCGAAATGGCAGGCCGAGTCGTGAGAAAGCACGAGCTGGCGGGCAAAGCCGCGCTCGCACATCGCCGCCACGGTGTCGGCGCGTCGAGGTGTGGGGCAGTAGGTGTCCAGGCCGAAACGGTCCATGCCGAGCGTGGAACCTGCGTTGGCCAGCTCCTGGAGGTAGTCCAAATCGGTTGAGTCCCCGCAGTGGCCGATCACGACCCGCGAAAGATCGGCGCCCTCCTCACTGAAGACGCGCTGTTGGTCGGAACCCCGTCTCGTCGCTGCATGGGTGTGGGTGGAGATCGGAAGACCCGTTTGGCGCTGTACGTGGGCGACCGCGCGTAGCACGCGTTCGACCCCTGTGGTCAGACCGGGCTCGTCGGTGCAGCACTTCAGAATCCCGGGACGAACGCCGGAGCCAGCGATACCATTTTCGATATCATGAAGGAAGAGCTCCTCCAGGGTGTCGATGCCGCTCGGGTTGAAAGGGGCGCCGCGGAAGTCGAAGTAGTGGGGCAGGTCGTTGTAGGTGTAGAGGCCGGTTGCCACGACGATGTTGAGATCGACTTGCTCGGCCACCTCTTGGACGAGCTGGATGTCACGGCCGAGCCCGACCACGGTCAGGTCCACGATCGTGTTGATCCCCGCCTCCGCCAGCTCCCCGAGCCGATCTACGGCTTGTGCGACGCGGGCATTTCGGTCCCAACCTGTCGGCCAGTTGGCCGCCACTTCGGTCGAGAGGACGAAGACGTGCTCGTGCATGAGGGTCGTTCCGAGCATGTCGGCTGCCACCGGTCCGCGCACCGTGTTCACCTGACCCATGACCCCTCCGTTCCGAGTCCCTGTGCGCTCGCTTGGTGTTCATGATGCCCCGTAGTTGCTCGAGGCCGGCGACGCGCTCTGCGCGTACGAGGCGGCAAGAGAGAGTACTTCGGAGACGTCGACCGGGAATGGTTGTAGGAGTAGACGGCGCCGGGGATGTCCGCGCCGCCGGTCCCACCGTTCGCGCACAACAGGCGTGCAGCGGCGTATACCGCGTCGGTGGGGTCATAGGGGCTCGGGGGATCCGCGCCTCCGGGCGGCACGGGCTCGTCGTACGCGCCGAAGGTGGCCGGCTCGAACTGCATAGGACCCTCTGCCCCCGCGTGGACTCCAGGAAGCTCGGAGGTACCGTTGGAGGACTCGACTGTGCCGATTGCCGCGAGCACACTCCAGGGCAGGCCCGGGCAGGTCAGGGCGGCACGTTCGTAGAGGGCGAGCATCTGAGGGGGCACGCGGCGCACCGCCGCGGCGCTCGGCAACGAGCAGGGGCCAAGCGCAGGGCCGATCGCACCGAGCCCGCCCAGGACGGCGTTCGCGCCCAGTGTTACGACACCGAGCGCCACGCAGAAGACCGCAGCGCCGACCAGGACGACGGCGAGGGCTACGAGGCGCAGAGATGACCTCACCTGACCGGCCTCCGAAGCGATGGGGACCAGGTTCGGGCGCGCGGATCGGGCGCGGACGCCGCGGGCAGGGTCGTCGGACTTCGGTGAGCCCGGGCTTAGAGCGGACGGTGGCTCACGGCCCTATCACCCACCGTTTCGTCCAACCGTCACTTCGAGTGGACCACGCAGGTGGTGGTGCCGTCAAGGGTCTTGTCCGCGCGGCGCTCAGACGAAGGCCCACTGTGATTGTGGCTCGAGCCTTGCACCTGGGTATGATTCGTGTGTGCTCAGCACGATGCAGGGGGGCCCCCTGCTTATCAGTGGGATTCTTCGCTACGGCCAGTATGTGTACGGCGACAGCGAGGTCGTGACGGCGCAGGCGAACGGCTACCGGCGAGCGACCTTCTTCGAGGTGGCGTCGCGCGCCGAGCAGCTCGCGAAGGCTCTGAGGCGGCTGGGCGTCGGCGACGACGACCGGGTGGGGACCTTCGCTTGGAACGAGCAGGAGCATCTCGAGGCCTATCTGGGTGTCCCCTCTATGGGAGCGGTCCTTCATACGCTCAACGTTCGTCTCTCCCACGACCAGCTGGCGTACGTCGTGAACCACGCCGAGGACAAGGTCGTCATCGTCGACGGCTCGCTAGCGCCCTTGTTCGCCAGGGTGCGCGAGGAGTGCAAGACGGTCGAGCACGTGATCGTCGTGGGCGACGGAGATGACTCGGGCCTCGGGAAGGTCCTGTCCTACGACGAGCTCGTCGCCGCCGAGAGCCCCGGCTACGACTGGCCGGCGCTCGACGAGAACCAGGCAGCGGCGATGTGCTACACGAGCGGGACCACCGGAAGGCCCAAGGGTGTGGTCTACAGCCACCGGTCGACGTGGTTGCACTCCTTCGGGGGCATGGCGGCGGGCGGCGTCGGCGTCACGGAGCACGACCGAGTCCTGGTGATCGTGCCGATGTTCCACGTAAACGCGTGGGTCATGCCCTACGTGGGGTTCTTCTCCGGAGCGGATCTCGTGATGCCGGAGCGGTTCATGAAAGCCGAGCCCCTGTGCAGGATCATCCGCGATCAACGCCCCACGTTGTCGATAGGTGTGCCGACGATCTGGAATGACGTGCTGAACTACGCCAAGACGCACGACGTGGACCTGTCCTCGTTCCGGCGTCTGCACGTCGGCGGAGCGGCCGTTCCGCGGGCGCTGCTGGAAGCCTACGAGGAGCGTTTCGGTGTGCGCATGATCCAGGGCTGGGGTATGACCGAGACGAGCCCGGTGTGCTCGCTGGGCTTCCCCCCAAAGGGGATCGCGCCCGAAGAGGACATGGACTGGCGGACCAAGACGGGACGGGTCGTCCCCGGAGTGGAGATCAGGATCGTCGACAACCAGGGCCGAGTGCTGCCGACCGACGGCGTCTGTGTGGGGGAGTTCGAGGTACGTGGACCGTGGGTCGCCACGTCCTATTACAAGGAGCCGAGTACGGAGCGCTTCCACGACGGATGGCTTCGCACGGGCGACTTGGGCACACTCGACGCGAAGGGTTTCATGCAGATCTCGGACCGAACGAAAGATGTGATCAAGTCCGGCGGCGAGTGGATCTCGTCCGTGGAGCTCGAGAACGAGGTGATGGGGTACCCGGGAGTCTTCGAGGCGGCGGTGATCGGCGTCCCTGACGCGCGCTGGAGTGAGAGGCCGCTAGTCGCGGTGGTGCCTGCAGACGGCGTCCGTCCAGAACCCGCGGACATGGTGGCCTTCCTGGCCGAGCGCGTCCCGCGCTGGTGGCTACCCGAGCGGTGGACGTTCGTGGAGGAGCTGCCCAAGACCTCGGTGGGCAAGTTCGACAAGAAGCTGCTGCGTGAGCGCGCCGCGGAGGGTGCCTTCGAGGTGCAGCAGGTGGACTTGTCCTCTCACCTCGGCTGAGAGCGTTGGGGGTAGAGGACCTCGCCGAGCATCTCTCGGCGATCGCCGAGGAGCTCGCGGACCTGGCGCTCGACCGCCTGCGGGACGCGTCGGCCTCGGCGCGCTACGAGGGCGGGCCGGATCCGGCTCTCATGGCGGAGGAGAAGCGCATCACCCGAGCACGAAGGGCTGTGGAGAAGGCCGCCACGCTGCTACGAGCGCCTCGGGCCACAGACAGCTGATGCGTTCAGGCCAGGGCGTTCAGGGCGTCGATGAGCTGGCGCAGGCGCCCGTAGTGCACGCGGTCGAAACGAAGCGCCAGGCGCGCCAGTTCCAGATGGTCGTCACCCGATCGCTCGGGTGCGAGCGCTTTCGTCGGTCGGATCGTCCCGCTGACCACGATGTCTGCGAAGCGGTCGTTCAGTTCCGAGAGCTGGGCGCGCGTCGGTAGCTTACGAAGGCGAACGACCAGCAAGTCACCCACCCAGCGCACTGAGTGGTAGTTGCGGAAGAAGCCGAGCAGTTCTCGCGTCGCCTCTTGCACGTCGGAGGTCACCTTGTACAGAGAGTGGTCGTCGGCCTCCACTAATCCGCGTGCGGTCACCTCCTCTTCCACAAAGCGCCGCCATCCCCGCCAGTAGGTGCCCTGTGGGACATCCAACAGCACGAGGGGAGCCGGCTGGGCCTTCCCGGTCTGCAAGAGCGTGAGGAGCTCGAAGGACTCGTCCAGGGTGCCGAACCCCCCCGGAAGCACGGCGTAGCCGTCGGACTCCTTTATGAGCATGAGCTTGCGCGTGAAGAAGTAACGCATCTCGACGAGCTTGGGGTCCTGGGCGATGAACGCGTTCGCCCCCTGCTCGTGGGGGAGGCGGATGTTCACCCCGAGAGAGCGGGTTTGCCCGGCACCTTCCATGCCCGCCGCCATGATCCCGGGGCCAGCACCTGTGACAACCATCCACCCGTGACCGGCCATGCGCTGCGCGAGCTCACGCGCCTGCACGTAGAGGGGATCCTCGGGAAGAGTGCGCGCCGAGCCGAAGAACGTGACCTTGCGCGCATCGCGAAAGGGACGGAACACCTTGAAGGCCTCGGCCATCTCGGCCAAGGCCGCGCTGGCGAGCTTCAGGTCCACGGTGTCGGTGTGCTCCTCGGCGAGGTGGACGACGGTGCCGAGGATGGCCCTGTACAGTCCCCGCCGCGTGCTGACTCCCACCGAGTCCAGCAGTTCGTCGACCAAGCCCTTACGCCGCGGGTCGAGCTCCTCTTCGGGTGTCACTGCTTCGACACCGGCGGTGTCGGCGGCAAGCGGTGGGACGAACTCCTTCACCTGACCAGCATATTGTGCGCGGGTGCGCTACCTGCGAGTTGCTCGAGGCGGACGCGTCAGGCTTCTGTGGCGGCTAGGTGGTCGACGAGCCAGAGCACGCGCGCGGCTCGGACCCGAGCGGCAGGCAGGTCTGCACCGGCCTCGAGCGCACGCAGCGTGTCGCGCTTGGAATCGCCCGACACCGTGAAGACCACGAGGCGAGCGCGGGTGATGGCCTCGAAGGTGAGTGTCATGCGCTCGTGGGGGTTTCGTTCGTTGGGGTCCGACGACCGGATTGCCAGGGTGCCGGGGGGAGGGTCGAGGGCGGGGGACCCGGGGAAGAGAGATGCGGTGTGACCGTCGGGCCCCAAGCCGAGGTGGACGAGGTCGAGCGCGGGCATCTTTTCGAGCATGCGCTGGTAGGAGACGACGTCCCCGCACGACATCGGGTGGAATGACCCGACAGGGGGCACGCGCTCGAGCAGCGCCTCGCGCACGAGGCGCTGGTTCGCGTCGGGGTCGTTTGCCGCGACGCACCTCTCGTCGCCCAGGAGGACGTCGACCGACGCCCAGTCGATGGCCGCCGCGCCGACTTCGGCCAACTTCTCGTAGCAGTGCCGCGCAGTGGGGCCACCGGAGAGCACCACGACGAAGCGCGGGTCAGGCCGCGTCGCGAATGTGTCCAGGACCACCTCGGCGAACGCGGATGCGACGTCCTGCACGACGTGCACGCTGCCGGGCGGTGGGCTCACGAGGTTCTTGAGCGCGCGACGGTCCTCGAGTGGTCTGGAGCTGTCGCTGGAACTCGGTACGACAGCGGTTCGCGACGACAGCGTCCACGGCGCGTCACGGGTGGCGCCACTGACGTTGGTCTCGCGCCAGCAACAGGTCGGCTTCGTGCGGCCCCCAGCTTCCTGCGGGGTAGTGGGCAAGCGGAACGCCCTCTTCACCCCATACCTGGAGGAACGGGTCGACAACGCGCCATGCCTGGGCGACCTCGTCGGTGCGGATGAACAGGGTCGCGTCGCCGATCATCGCGTCATGGAGCAGTCGTTCGTAGGCGTCGGCGTTGGTACCCTCGAAGACCCGCGCATATGAGAAGTCCATGTTCACCGAGCGCAGCCGGAAGGCCTCTCCTGGCACCTTGGCTCCGAAGAGCAGGCAGATGCCCTCGTCGGGCTGGACCCGGATGACCAGTTCGTTCGGGCGCAGATCGCGCGCTAGACGCCCGCCGAAAGCCAGGTGGGGGACCCTGTGGAACTGCATGGCCACCTCGGTCACGCGCTTGTTGAGACGTTTGCCGGTGCGGAGGTAGACGGGGACCCCCGCCCAGCGCCAATTGTCGACCGCGAGCTGCATTGCCACGTAGGTCTCGGTGACGCTGCGTGGATCGACGCCGTTCTCCTGTCGGTACCCGGGTACCTCCTGGTCGCCGATACGCCCAGGTGTGTACTGTCCGCGCACGGCCGTCTCCACGGCCTCGTCCGGGTCGGGGACGACGATGGCTCTGAGGAGCTTTACCTTCTCGTCGCGGATTCCCTGTGCGTCGACGGTGGCGGGTGGCTCCATCAATGTGAGAGCCAGCACCTGCATCAGATGGTTCTGGACGATGTCCCGGAGCGCTCCTGCATGTTCGTAGAAGCCGCCGCGGTGCTCCACTCCGAGTTGCTCGGCCACTGTGATCTGTACGTTGTCGACGTAACGGCGGTTCCAGATCGGTTCGAATATGGCGTTTGCGAACCTGAGGGCGAGGAGGTTCTGGACGGTCTCCTTGCCCATGTAGTGGTCGATTCGGAAGATCTGGGACTCGTCGAAAGCAACGTGGAGCGCGTCGTCGAGCGCCATGGCACTGTCGAGGTCATGCCCGTAGGGCTTCTCCACGACGAGGCGGGCGAAGCTCCCTCCTTCTCCTGGGCGGTTGCAATCGTGCTTCGCCAGTGCCGAGGCCACCACTGCGAAGAGATCGGGGATCGTGGCCAGGTAGTAGACGCGGTTGCCTGAGGTCCCGAAGCGTCGGTCCGCCTCGGCGAGGGCCTGCTTCAGCCGGTCGAAGGTGTCTTTGTTCGCATAGTCGCCGGCGACGTATCGGGCGCGCTTCACGATCTCGGGCCACGGGGCCCCGGCGGGCGCGGCGTCGAGGATCGTCTTCTGGAACTCCTCGTCGCTCCACGCGGTGCGTGAGACGCCGATTATCGCGAAGCCGTTCGGCAAAATGCCGTGTTCGCACAGAGCGGCTATCGCTGGTAGGAGCTTGCGTGCCGTGAGGTCACCTGAGGCTCCGAACACGACGAGCGTCAGTGGCGGCGGAGCCTTGACCCTGTCGAAGTCGTCGGAGGGCTCGTGCTGGTCTTGGACGTTCAAAGCGCCCCTCTCATCAGCGCGCGTTCTTGGACCTAGCGGCGCTCGAGGTGCCGGCTGGTTCGCTGACCACGGCATGTCCGCCGAATTGATTGCGCAGAGCGGCCAGGAGACGGTTCGAGAACGCATCGGGCTCTCGTGAGGCGAAGCGCTGATAGACAGAGGCGCTTATCACCGGGACGGGTACCGACCGCTTGAGAGCCTCCTGCACTGTCCATCTCCCCTCCCCGGAGTCGACGACGAACCCCTCGATCTTCTCGAACCCCGAGTCGGGCGCAAGCGCGCGCTCGGTGAGCTCCAGCAGCCATGAACGCACTACCGACCCGTAGCGCCAGATCGAGGCGATCTGGTGGAGGTCCAAGTCGAGCTCATGAGCGTGCTCCATGAGCTCGAAGCCCTCCGCGTAGGCCTGCATCAGCCCGTACTCGATCCCGTTGTGGACCATCTTCACGAAGTGGCCGGCACCGACGGGGCCGACGTGCGCGTACCCGCCCTCGGGGGCAAGTGCCACGAACAGCGGTTCACACGTGGCCACCGCCTCGTTGGTGCCTCCAACCATGAGGCAGTAGCCCTCACTGAGCCCCCACACGCCTCCGGAGGTCCCGGCGTCCACGAACCCGATTCCGTTCTTCGCGAGGGACTCGGCGCTGGGCCGGGCATCGCGGTAGTTGGAGTTCCCGCCGTCGACCACGACATCACCGCTGCCCATCAGACCCTTGAGGGTGGCGATGGTGTCGGTGGTGGGGTCTCCGGCGGGCACCATCACCCAGGCGACGCGTGGCGGGTCGAGCTTCGTGATCATGTCCCTCAAGCTCGAAGCCGTGTGAGCACCCTTGGCAGCCACTGACTCGCGCGCCTCGGCAGAAACGTCGAACGCGACGACCTCATGGCCTTTGTCGATGAGACGCTGGGTCATGTTCGCACCCATCTTGCCCAGCCCCACCATGCCGATCTTCATGTCGGGCTCCTCTGTCTATGTCGGTCCTCGGCTGGTCCTCGGCATGTTCCGGACGGCTCAGGCGATCTCCGCCAAGTCGTCGAGGGCGACACGCAGCACGCGTCGTCCGCGCGCAACGAGGCTCCGGTGGTCGCCCACGCTCTGTGCGGCGATGAGCGTGGCGAAGTCGTACGGCTTTCCCGGCACGGGCACCTCGGGTCCGTATGTGCGCGAGACGATCTGGACGGCCACCACCGAGTCGGGACCGCCCTTGTGCAGTTGCCCCGTGGAGTGCAAGAAGCGCGGTCCGTAGCCCGCGGTCACCGGCGCTTCGGCGAGATGGTCGCGAACAGCGCGCCGCACGGTCTCGAGCTCGGCGTCGTGGCCGAAGGGAAGGTAGGCCTGCAGGGACACGTAGTCGCCAGGACGGAAGGTGTCGGCCAGCCAGGCGAGGACGCCGCTCGGCTCGTGCGCTTCGAGCTCCGGAAGGGGCANNGGCAGGTGGCTGAGCACGTCGTTCGTGTTGCGTTTGGACTCGGCCACGTCGGGCTCGTCGAACGGGTCGATGCCCAGCACGTGAGCGCAGAGGGCTACCGCCACCTCCCAGCGATAGAACTGCCCCCCCAGGTCTGCCGGCTCGTTGGGGTGCAGCTGGACCACATGCCGGTCGGGTCCTGTCTCGGGGACGGTGGTGGGGACGGGCACGCAGCCTGTGCCCTGCTTGCCGGTCGACTCGGCGACGAGCTGCTCGACCCAGAGGCCGAACGCGCCGTAGGCATCGGGAAGCTCGACGGTCAGCTTGTCTCTCCCCGCTCTGGCCTCTTCGCCCGTGGTCATGCCGAGAGCAGCAGCCTCGACCAGGTCGGTCGAAAGCGCGCGCGAGCACAGATCCGCGACGTCGTAGCCGATCAACGCTGCCGGGACCATGCCGAAGTACGAGAGCACCGAGTAACGACCCCCGATATCCGGAGGGTTCTCGAAGCACCGAGCGAACCCGCGCTCGGCGGCGAGCTTGGCCAGTGGTGTGCCGGGGTCGGTCACTGCGGCATACCTCGAGGGGTCGGGCAACCGGGACCACGCGTGGGCGAGCAGCGCGTTCGGCTCGAGCGTGGTGCCGGACTTCGAGGACACGAGCACGAAGGCGTCGGAGAAGTCGAGGGAGCTGACGGTGATGGGATGGGTGGTGTCACACACCACCAGCCGCCGTGGAGCGCCACTGTGATCGCCCGACTTCGCGACCCCGGCGCCTTTTGCCGCTCCGAGCACTGCCGGACCCAGCGACGAGCCCCCCATCCCGAGCAGCACGACCGTTTGCTGGTCGACGGTGCGGGTCCATTCGTGAATGTTGGCCGCTTCCGCCTCTATTCGCCTGGGAACCTCGAGCCAGCCGAGGCGTGTGGGGGACACGTTGTTCGCCGGCCACAAGCTCCGGTCGCGCGCTTCGAGGCGGGCAAGGAGAGCCGGGGCGTCCTCGCTCATTGCCGTGATCTCGGGCGGCTCGACGTGAGAACCTGCGCCTTGTCCGTAAGGACTTGCATGACCTCTTCGAAGGACTTGGTGAAGCTGGCCACACCCTGAGCCTCGAGGGTGAGCGCCACGTCCGCCATGTCCACCCCGAGCTCGCCGAGACGGTCCAGGACACACCTGGCTTCGTCGGGATCGGCGTCGACGGTTCTGGACACGGTGCCGTGGTCCAAGAAGGCCTCGACCGTCTGGTCGGGCATGGTGTTGACCGTATCGGGGCCTATGAGAGTGTCCACGTAGGCGAGATCGGGATAGGCAGGGTCCTTCGTCGAGGTCGAGGCCCACAGAGGCCGTTGCACCCTGGCGCCCTTCGCAGCAAGGGCGTTCCAGCGTGGCCCCGAGAACCGGCTCTTGAAGAGCTCATAGGCGGTCCGTGCCTGCGCGACGGCGGCCTTGCCACGCATGGCGAGGGCCTCGCTTTGCGGACGGTCTTTGCCGTCTACGCCTTGGTCGTCGCGGCCGCGGTCCACCAGTTGTTCGAGGCGTCGGTCCACCTCGGTGTCGACCCGGCTGACGAAGAAAGAGGCCACGCTGTGCACTGCCGAGAGGTCCTCGGCTCCTGACTCGATGAGGTCCTCGAGCCCTCCCAGGTAGGCCTCGATGACCTCGAGGTAGCGCTCCACGCTGAAGAGCAGCGTGATGTTGATGTTTCGCCCTTCGCCGATCATTGCTCGGATCGCCGGGAGCCCCTCGGCGGTCCCGGGTATCTTCACGTACAGGTTCGGCCGAGCGATGAGCTCGTGCAGACGCCTGGCCGCTTCGATGGTGGGCTCGGTGTCGTAGGCCAAAGCCGGTGCAACCTCGATGGAGACGAACCCGTCGGTTCCCCGCGACGCGTCGTAGACCGGGCGAAGCACGCCGAGCGCGTCGACGATGTCTGTGATCGTCATCTCCCAGTAGGCCTCTTCGACGCTGTGGCTCGCCAAGAGGTCCTCGAATTGCTCGTCGTAGTCCTGGCCAGACTCGATCGCCTTCGCGAAGATGGTCGGGTTCGAGGTCACCCCCCGGATGCCCTTGTAGACGAGGTCGGCCAGTGTCGCGTCGCGCAAGGCGTCGCGGCGGATGTTGTCGATCCACGGGCTTTGTCCCTGCTGCTCGTAGAGATCGTGCAGCGTCGTCATGGCGTTCTCCTTCCTCGCGCCTGCGCCGCTCCCGGGTGGGGCCCGTGCCCGGCCCTCCTCCATACGGCGCGGGCTCGATCGGCCACGTTGTTGGGCGTGTAGCCGAAATGAGCGAACAGTTCGGCGGCAGGTGCAGACGCACCGAAACGGTCGATGGCGACGACGTCGTCGGCGAAGCGCTCCCATCCGAGCGAGGCAGCAGCCTCCACGGCCAGTGTGGGAACGCCTTCGGGGAGGACACTGTCGCGATAGGCGGCGTCCTGGCGATCGAAGAGGTCCCACGAAGGGAGCGAGACAACCCTTGCGGCGATCCGTTCTTGCGCGTCCGCGTCGGCCAGCAGGGCGGCTGCCGCTAGGCACAAATGGACCTCGCTGCCCGAAGAGACTAGGAGGAGCTCGGGGACGCCGCCTGGCGCCTCGCGGAGCACGTACCCGCCTCGGCGGACGCCGTCGAAGGCCTCTGCGGTCCCCTCGAGCACCGGGATCGCCTGCCGCGAAAGAACGAGGCCGGTGGGCCCGTCGGAGTCGACTGCGATTCGCCAGGCGTGCACGCACTCGTTGGCGTCTGCCGGCCGTATCAGGCGCAGCCCTGGCATCGCCCGCAACGAGGCCAGGTGCTCGACCGGTTGGTGAGTGGGGCCGTCCTCGCCGAGCCCGATCGAGTCGTGCGTCCACGAATAAATGACGTGTGCCTCGCTCAACGCGGCCAGGCGCACGGCGGGGCGCATGTAGTCGCTGAAGATGAAGAAGGTCCCTCCGATCGGCAGGACACCCCTGTGCAACGCAAGACCGTTCATGATCCCGCCCATGGCGTGCTCGCGTACTCCGTAGTGGACCTGGGTGCCCTGCGGGGATCGGGAGGACTGGTCGAGGGCGTCCTTGAGCTTCACGCCCGTGTTCCCCGTGAGGTCCGCCGATCCGACGAACAGGCCGGGGATCAGCTCGGCGGACGCGTCGATGCACTGGTTGATCGCCCGGCGTGTCGCGAGCTGCGTGCCAGGCTCGAAGGTCGGCAGCTTCTGGGCCCAACCTTCGAGCCCGCGCCCGGCCTGGCAGGCGTCCCACACGGCGTGGTCGCCGTCCCAGAGGTCGAAGCGGTCGTTCCACCTCCGACGCCACTTCCGACCGCGCGTGACGCAGCGTCGATAGAACTGGAGGACCTCTTCGGGTACCCAGAAGCGCTCGTCGGGCGGCAGCCCGAGGATCTCCTTGGTTCTGCGGACCTCGTCCTCCCCGAGGGGGTCCCCGTGCGCTGCAGCGCTGTCCATCTTCCCCGGCGACGGCCAGCCGATGTGGCTACGAAGCACGATCATCGACGGTCTGTTTTCGACGGCCATCGCCCGGCGCAGCGCCGCCTCGAGCGCTTCGGTGTCGTTTGCGACCTCGCCGATGTCCTCGGTATGCCAGCCGTAGGCTTCGAAGCGCATGGGAACGTCGTCGGAGTACGCGAGCTCGGTAGGGCCATCGATCGAGATGTGGTTGTCGTCGTACACGTAGACGAGTCGTCCCAGCCCGAGATGGCCCGCCAGCGAAGCTGCCTCGTGGCTGACTCCTTCTTCGAGGTCGCCGTCGGAGCAGATGACGAAGGTGTGATGGTCCACCAGCTCGGGACCGAAGCGGGCGCGTAGCCATCGCTCGGCGAGAGCGAGCCCGACCCCGTTGGCTACGCCTTGGCCGAGCGGGCCGGTAGTCACCTCCACGCCTGCGGTGAGATGGAGCTCGGGGTGCCCGGGTGTCCGGCTGTGCCATTGTCGGAACTGTTCGAGGTCATCGAGCTCGAGGCCGTACCCGGTCAGGAACAGCATCGAGTAGAGAAGGATCGAGGCATGCCCTGCCGACAGGACGAAGCGGTCGCGATCGGGCCAGCTCGGGTCGCTGGGGTCGTGGCGCAAGACCCGCGTGAAGAGGACATGCGCAAGCGGAGCAAGGGCCATTGCGGTGCCGGGGTGCCCCGAGTTGGCCCTCTGGGGCGCGTCCATGGCCAGCCCCCTCACGACATTGATCCCGAGCTGTTCGAGGTCTGGGTCCTCCACGACGCCACCGTACCTGCTGTCCTCGCCCGCTCAGCGCCCGTCTCGCGGCCAGCACCGTGTGGGTCAGGTCCTAGAACGACTCGTCATCGAGGTGGAGCCGGGTCCCCGATCAGATCGGGATAGCCCTCGGGTCCCGAAGGAGCGCTATCGACGCGGTGAAGCCGTGCAGGAAGTTACGCCCGCCGACGGGACCGATCTCACCGGCTGCGAAGAACCCAGCGGTGGGAAGTCGACCGATCGAGTCGGCCAGCACTCCCACGTCGTGGTGAGGCTCTTCGAACATCCGCGTCCCCCTACCGTTGCAGGTGAACACGAGCGCGGCGTCGGCTCGCCGGCCTTCGAGCATCAAGCGGAGGTCTTCGTCGGCGGATCGCGCGTCACGCAGGTGGAACTGGACCGTCGTTCCGACCGGCATCATTTCGCTCACTGCCAGAGCACCGACCTGTCGGTCCGCACCGATCACGTTGCGCACGAGGAAGTCGCCGCGATCGAAACGCTCACGGTGCTCGTCGATCACGCGGCCGACGTGCAGGCCTCCCGTGTCGAGCAGGCCGAGCTCCTCCTTCGACAACGAGTGATGCGCCTGAGCCACGAGCCGCTCGAGTGCAGGACGACCTGCGAGCTCGACTATGACGTTGCGCTCAGCCTTGGTGACCACTAGGGGATCGCCGAACGGGCGGCATCCTTGAGAAACGACGGTCTCGACCTCGACGCCGGGTCCGAGGATTACGCCGACGGCGCCTGAGCTCGTCACCCGGCGACCACTGGCCAGGCGGTTGCCGCCCGGGCCCCGGGCGGCGGAGGCCATTCCCCCCACGACCGGGAGACCCGGGTGGCGGGTAGCGATCCGGTCCAGGAATTGCTCGACCGGGAAGCTGTATGGGTCTGCCACGACCAGGAGGGCCTGCGGGTCGAAGGGAATGTCGACGGGCCATCCCGAGGCCGCTGTCGCATCGAAGGCTCCGTCGACGCTTGCCTCGAGCAGAAGGGGAAGCAACGGACCGGTGCGGGCTGCGAACAGCGAGACCGCTGCGGATCGCTCCACCTCGCGATAGGGGCCGACGACCGATTCTGCGGCGCAGCCCAGTAGGACCAGGGGACTGAGCACTTCGTCGATCGCGGCGGCCGCGTCCTCGAGAACGCCGGCGTGCGGAGGAGTGACGAACACCAGTGCCAGGTCCGGGCGTTCGCCCAGGCTCTCGAGGACAGCCCCGGCCACCTCTCCCACAGCGTGAGCGGTGACTGGGTGCTCGCTCATGCCCGCGGCGAACGGCATCGAACCTGACGCTAATGCGGCACTCGCACACCGGTCACGGCGCCGTCGGTGCTTGCCAGCATGCGCCGTCGCGGGGGAGGATGGCGGCCCACAGCGGCGACTAGGAGAGACGTGGCGCACGGTGGTGGCAAGGAAGCTGGAGGTCGAGCCCATCGCGGCATGAGCGCTGCCGGGGGCGACTTCTTCCGGCTGGTCGTCGACTACGCGAAGCAGGAGACGCTCGGTCCCGTGAAGGGCCTCGCGCGCTTCGTGGCATTCGGCATTTTCGGGTCCATCGTGCTGTCAGTGGGAGTCATCGTCCTTCTGATGGCCGTCCTGCGGGTTCTCCAGACCGAGACGGGCACCACCTTCGGTGGCAAGCTTTCTTGGCTGCCCTACGTGATCACCGCGGGTGCAGCGCTGGTGGTGGCCGGACTGGCCGGATGGCGCATCACCAAGGGCGCCGCCGCGCGAACGGCACGACGGTCCGACGACGAACGGAGGAGCTGAGGTGACGGCGACGGCGAGGATCACGCGCGACGACTTGGAGAGGAAGTTGCGCGATATCTCGGGCGACCTCGAAAACACGGTCGAGTCACAGCGGCCGAAACTGTTGGCCGGGGCGGTGATCGGGGTGCTCGTGATCGGGGTGCTTGCGTACCTGCTGGGCCGCCGCCGCGGCCGAAAGCCCGTCATCGTCGAGCTGAGGAGGGTTTGATGGACCGTCTGCTCGGCCAGGTGGTGTCGCGGGCGTTGCATCGTGGAATGCGAGGAGAACCGTTGTGGCTTGCGGTAGGCGTGGGGGTTTGGGTGTGGCGCCGGGCGCGACATCCAGCGCCTCGGACCGTCTGGAGCGGAAGAGTCCGGCCCGGCCAGCAACTGCTCGTCACCGTGCCGGACCTCCGAGCCAAGAGCATGACGGAGCAGGCCTGAAAGTCTCTGGCGACGACGGAGAGGTGCTGGGCGTGCTCTGGAGCCTGGCCTCAGAGAAACGGTGACTCCTTCCTCGAAGGTGCCCCGTGGCCCACTGCTGGCCGCAGAGCACGTCTTGCTCATCGATCAGAAACAGCGCGGCTACCTCACGACGCTCGCATCCGGCCAGATCTTCCACACCCATGCAGGCATGGTCGCCCATGACGACGTGATCGGCCTGGCAGAGGGGTCGCAGGTGCTGACGTCAACGGGGCGGCGCTTCTTGGTGGTGCGGCCAACGCTGGCGGACGTCGTGTTGAAGATGCCTCGTGGCGCGCAGGTGATCTACCCGAAAGACCTTGGGGCGATACTGCTGGCTGCCGACGTGGGGCCGGGAATGCGCGTGCTCGAGGCCGGAGTCGGCTCGGGGGCGTTGTCCATGGCGATGCTGCGCGCCGGCGCGCAGGTGCTGGGGTACGAGATCCGGGCCGACTTCGCCAGACGTGCCCGAGCCAACGTCGTCGAGTGGGTCGGCGAGGCGCCGTACGACGTGGTCGAGCGCGATGTCTACGAGGGCATCGAAGAACGCGACCTCGACCGGGTCGTCCTCGACCTCCCCGAACCCTGGCGGGTACTTCCTCACGCAGAAAAGGCCCTCCGCCCCGGAGGTATCCTCCTTGCCTACCTGCCTACGATCAACCAGGTATCGGTACTTCGGGCCGTCATGGCCCGGAGCCGCTTCGCAATGGCAGAGACATCCGAGCTGTTGCGCCGCACCTGGCACGTGGAGGAGCGGTCCGTGCGTCCCGACCACCGGATGGTGGCACACACCGGCTTTCTCACCACCGCCAGGCTGCTCGCGCCGCCCGGCTGAGAAGCCGACGAAGTCAGCTTTGTTCGATGAAGATGCACTCCCCGGGGCACTCCTCGGCCGCTTCGGTCACGGCATCCTCGAGATCCTCGGGCACAAAGGCTATGCTTGCTGAGCCGCCCGGGTCGTTCTTCACCTGGTCGGATTCCTTGACGTAGGCGAGGCCGTCGTCAAGCAGGGTGAACACAGCCGGCGCGATCTCCTCGCACAGGCCGTCCCCGGTGCACAGATCCTGGTCGATCCAGACCTTCATCGGTTCGCCTCTCGCCTGGTGCTCAGGCACGCCGTTTCGGACGGTAACGACGCGCGAATCAGGGTGTCAACTGTCTCCACCGCGGCTACCGATGCGCGCCATGTCCCGGTGTGCACTGCCTGTCGCCGCCCAAGGGCCGCCCAGGTGCGCCATCGAGCAAGCTTACCGTTCGTCGCTGCGCGCTCGGGTCGTGACCGCGCCGGCGCGAGCACGCAGGAGAACGAGGTTAAGAACCTGGAGGCCGAAGCGCCGACGCGCACGTCCGACGTCAGGGCGCGCTCTGTCGGGAGCGCGGGAGTGTAGGGTCCCGACAGGAGGTTACAGCTAGCTTGAGGGAGGTGGTCCCGACGGCGGAACCAGAGGATCGACGGCAGCTGGCCCTCCGCGAGGAGATCGAGCGCGTGCGGGAGCGTTCCCGGCGCGCGGAGGAAGAGGTCGCTCTCCTGCGTCGGCGCCTGTCCGAGGGACCGGGAAGGGTCCAGTCCCTCGAAGAGAGGCTGCTGGAGAGCAAAGGCCAGCTCGCGCAGGCCGTCTCGCAGAACGAGAAGCTCACCTACACCCTTCAACAGGCGAAGGAGCACATAGCCGCCTTGCGCGAGGAGGTGGACAAGCTCACCCAGCCTCCGAGCGCATACGGCACCTTCCTCCATGCCAACGAGGACGGAACCGTTGATGTGTTCTCGGCAGGCCGCAAGATGCGTGTCGCCGTGCACCCCGAGATCGAACCGTCCGACCTTCGTCGCGGCCAGGAAGTCGTCCTGAACGAGTCGTTCAACGTGATCCTCGCCCGCGAAGGAGAGGACTCCGGCGAGGTCGTCACGTTGAAGGAGATCCTCGAAGACCGTCGCCGGGCGATCGTCTACGCCCGTGCCGACGAGGAGAGGGTGGTGGAGCTCGCAGACAACCTCGTGGACGTCCACCTGCGCGCCGGCGACACGGTGCTCATGGAGACTCGTTCCCAATTGTTGGTGGAGAAGCTGCCGCGCCCGGAGGTGGAGGAGCTGGTCCTGGAGGAGGTGCCGGATATCACCTACGCGGACGTGGGCGGGCTCGATTCCCAGATCGAGGCCATCACCGACGCCGTCGAGCTTCCGTACCTGCACAGGGCGTTGTTCAACGACTACCGCCTTCCAGCGGCGAAGGGCATCCTTCTATACGGCCCACCTGGTTGTGGCAAGACGCTCATCGCGAAAGCCGTGGCGAACTCGCTGGCGAAGAAGGTCGCCGAAGTCACCGGCAATGCCAACGTCAGCAGCTACTTCTTGAACATCAAGGGCCCCGAGCTGTTGAACAAGTATGTGGGGGAGACCGAGCGCCAGATCAGGCTGGTGTTCCAGCGCGCCCGTGAGAAGGCCGAGGAGGGCGTGCCGGTGATCGTCTTCTTCGACGAGATGGACTCGTTGTTCCGCACGCGCGGCACGGGGATCAGCTCCGACATCGAGTCGACCATCGTCCCGCAGCTCCTCGCCGAGATCGACGGGGTGGAGACGCTGCGAGACGTGATCGTCATCGGTGCGTCGAACAGGGAGGACCTGATCGACCCGGCGATTCTGCGCCCCGGCCGGCTCGACGTGAAGATCAAGATCGAGCGTCCCAACGAGCAGGCCGCCGAGCAGATCTTCGCCCGTTACCTGACGGGCGACCTGCCACTCGAGGCGACCGAGGTCGAGCACCTTGGTGGGGGAGACCCGAACAAGGCGGTGCAGGCGATGATCGAGAAGACCGTGGAGGAGATGTACCGGGCCGACGACGAGAGCAAGTTCCTCGAGGTCACCTACCAGAACGGAGACAAGGAGCTGCTCTACTACCGGGACTTCGCTTCGGGCGCCATGATCGAGAACATCGTCCGCCGGGGTAAGAAGCTGGCCATCAAGCGAGAGATCGCCGGCGAGGGGAAGGGCGTGCGTACCTCGGACCTGATCGAGTCGATACGGCGCGAGTACAAGGAGAACGAGGACCTGCCGAACACCACCAACCCCGATGACTGGGCGCGGATCTCCGGCAAGAAGGGCGAGCGTATCGTCTACGTGCGAACCCTCCTTGCCAGCTCGGACGAGACGACAGGTGGGCGCTCGATCGAGCGGATGGGCACGGGCCAGTACCTCTGAGAGAAAGCACGGACGGGCCCCGCCCGGACGCGAGCCCGTCGCGGGTCGGTGGGTACTAGGGTCGGCTCAGTGGCAGTGCCGAAGATCTGCGGGGTGGAGACCGAGTACGGCATCCATCACGCCGGGGCTGAAGGCAATCCGGTTGCATCCTCGTCGCTGCTGGTAAATGCATACATCTCCGACCTCGCCCGGGTGGAATGGGACTTCAAGGACGAGATGCCGGCCAACGACGCGCGCGGGTTCGCCAGGGAGGGGGCACTGCCTCCCGAGGTGGAGACGCATCTCGTGAACACGGTCTTGACGAACGGCGCTCGTTACTACGTGGACCATGCGCACCCGGAGTTCTCCACTCCCGAGTGCGCAGATCCTCTGGAGCTGGTCCGCTACGACAAAGCGGGCGAGGAAGTTTTGCGGCGATCCATGGCGGCGGCGCGCTGGCTCCTACCAGATCCACAGGCGATCGTCGTCTACAAGAACAATTCCGACGGGAAGGGCAACTCCTACGGGACCCACGAGAACTACTTGATGGACCGCACCGTGCCTTTCGCTCGGATCGCGCGGTCGATCACGCCCCATTTCGTGACCCGCCAGCTGTACACGGGAGCGGGCAAAGTGGGTACCGAGACGTCGCCCGCCGGACGTGACGTGGCCTTCCAGCTCTCACAGCGTTCGGAATTCTTCGAGGAAGAGGTGGGCCTGGAGACCACGTTGAAGCGGCCCATCGTCAACACGCGTGACGAACCACACGCCGATCCGCAACGGTACCGCCGCTTCCACGTCATCGTGGGCGACTCGAACCTCGCCGAGGTCGCCACGTTCCTGAAGGTGGGGACGACCGCCCTGGTGCTCGCGCTGATCGAGGACGACGCCTTCGGCGGCGTCGACCTGACCTTGGCGAACCCGGTGAAGGCGATCCACCAGGTCTCCTACGACCTGACCCTGGCCGAGCCGCTCGAAATGGCCGACGGTCGCACGGCTACGGCGATGGAGCTGCAGTGGGAGCTCTACGGGCTCTCGCGCAAGTACGCGGAGGACCGTGGTCTGGACTGCCTGGGCGACGACACGGTAGGCCGCGAGGTCCTGCGCAGGTGGGAAGGGGTGCTGAACGGCCTCGAGGCCGACCCGGCCACCGTGGCCGGTCAAGTCGACTGGGTGGCAAAGCTCCAGCTGCTCGAGGCGTTCAGGGCGCGTCATGGCCTGGGCTGGAAGGACCACCGCCTCTCGGCTGTCGACCTCCAGTATCACGACCTGCGCCCGGAGCGCTCTCTCTTCGTCCGGCTGGCCACCGACCACCTGGTCGAGCGCGACCGTATTCTGGCCGCGGTCAGCGAGCCTCCTCGCAGGACCCGGGCCTATTTCCGAGGCCAGTGCCTGAGGCGCTGGGCGTCACAGGTGGCCAGCGCCAACTGGGACTCGCTGGTGTTCGACCTGGGTACCGACCCACTGCGACGCGTCCCTATGATGGACCCGCTTCGTGGAACGGCCGAGCACACCGAGGAGCTGCTCGAAGGAAGCTTCTCGGTGGCGGAGCTGTTGACACGATTAAGCGGCTAGGGAGCAGGAATGGCAGAACGGGAGTTGAAGCGAAAGCCGGCGACGACGCCACGAGAGGACAAGGCGCCCAAGGAGACCGAGGCGCCCGTGACGTCCGCGCAGCGCGACAAGTTGAAGGCCGAGCTCGATGACCTGCTCGACGAGATTGACGAGGTCCTCGAGGAGAACGCCGAGGAGTTCGTGCGCAACTACGTACAGAAGGGCGGAGAATAGCCACGTGGGCCTTTGGGCTCGACGTATGGAAAAGCCGGGAACAGCCACGTGGGTCTGTTGATGTTCGAGGTACAGAGAGGCGGGAGATAGCCACGTGGGTCTGTTGATGTTCGAGCCCCGGGATGATCCGGGTCCGAGCTTCGCCGCCCTGCTTCGCGAGAGCCATCCGAGCGCAGTGCCCATAAGTGGCGCGCAAGCCGCCTCGTTGGAGAACGCGGGTCAGGTGCGTGCGAGCCGGCTACCTGCGGAGCTGCCGTTGCGTCACGGCACCACGGTCGCGGCTATCCGATATGTCGACGGAGTGGTGATGGCCGGTGACCGCCGTGCCACCGAGGGGAACGTGATCGCCCACAGGAAAATGGAGAAGGTCTTCCCGGCCGACCGCCATTCTGCGGTGGCCATCGCTGGAGTAGCGGGCCCGGCGGTGGAGATGGTGAAGCTGTTCCAGACGCAGCTCGAGCACTACGAGAAGGTCGAGGGAGTCGTCCTCAGTCTGGAGGGAAAGGCGAACCAGCTCGGTCAGATGGTACGTGAGCACCTACCGATGGCCATGCAAGGTCTCGTGGTCGTCCCCCTTTACGCCGGATACGACCTGCGAAGGCGCGAGGGACGGATCTTCACCTACGACGTGACCGGAGGTCACTTCGAAGAGGCGGACCATGCGGCAACCGGATCAGGAGGTCGCGACGCGCGTACCACGATCAAGCTGGGCTGGCGGCCTGACCTTCGGCGCGACGAGGCCATCGAGCTCGCGGTCCGCGCCTTGTACGAGGCTGCAGACGAGGACGCAGCGACCGGGGGACCGGACGTGGTGCGGGGGATCTTTCCGATGGTCGCCGCCGTGACGGCAGAGGGCTACGAAGAGGTGGCCCAGGAGGAAGTTGCCGAGCGTTTCACCGCGCTGGTGGAGCAGCGGGGCCTCGGGAGCGCGCAGGGGGGTGGTGCCTCATGACGATGCCCTTCTACGTCGCCCCCGAGCAGGTGATGAAGGACAGGGCAGAGTACGCCCAGAAGGGCATCGCCCGGGGTCGGTCCCTGGTGGCGACCGACTACGACCAAGGAGTCTTGATCGTTGCGGACAATCCTTCGCGATCGCTGCACAAGGTGAGCGAGATCTATGACCGCATCGCGTTCGCAGGAGTAGGCAAGTACAACGAGTTCGACCAGCTGCGCGTGGCCGGCGTACGCCACGCCGACACCAAGGGCTTCGCCTTCAGCCGTGAAGACGTCGACGCGCGATCGCTCGCGAACCTGTACGCGCAGTTCCTCGGCCAAGTGTTCACCCACGAGATGAAGCCGCTCGAGGTGGAGATCCTGGTCGCCGAGCTGGGCGCGGAGGCCTCGCCCGACCAGCTGTACCACGTCGCGTACGAGGGAACGATCACCGACGAGGAGGGCTTCGCGGTGTTGGGGGGGGAGGCCGGAACCATATCGGAGCGATTTGCAGCCAGCTACGAGACGGGCTGGGTTCTCGACCGCGCGCTGCGGGCGGCCGTCAGTGCGCTCGCGGGCCCCGATCGCACTCTCGGTCCGCAGGACTTGGAAGTGGCGGTGCTGGCACGGAACAACGGTCGCCGGGCGTTCCGGCGTCTTGCATCGGCGGAGCTCTCGGAGCTGCTCGCCGGAGGCAAGCGCCCCGGGAAGGCATCTCGCGTGACGGGCGAGCGTGGCGCGCGGGAGACCTCGGCCCGAGACGCAAGCCAGTAGAGCAACAAGCCAGTAGAGCAAAGAGAGCGCCTCGCCGCCCCGAGGCGGCGGGTGTGGATGGCGTTAACCCCGTTCGCGGCGCCTCGCAGTGTGTCTGCGGGCTGTCTGTGAGTCGAAGAACGTCTCACTGTGGGATCGGTCGCTCACGTCGGGCACGGCACTAGCGTGGGAGATCATGGAACGGCGCATCTTCGGGCTCGAGAACGAGTACGGGGTTACGTGCACCCTGCGAGGCCAGAGGAGACTCAGTCCCGACGAGGTGGCGCGCTATCTGTTCCGACGCGTGGTCAGCTGGGGCCGCTCGTCGAATGTCTTCCTCGAGAACGGCGCCCGACTTTATCTCGACGTGGGGAGCCATCCCGAATACGCGACACCCGAATGCGACTCGATATGTGATCTCGTAGCCCATGACAAAGCGGGGGAGCGCATCCTCGACCACCTTGTCACCGGAGCAGAGGCACGACTACGCGAGGAGGGGATCCGCGGCATGATCTACCTCTTCAAGAACAACACGGACTCCGCGGGAAATTCCTACGGGTGCCACGAGAACTACCTCACGAGCAGACGCGACGACTTCGCTCACTACACCGAGGTGCTCATTCCGTTCCTGGTCAGCCGGCAGATCTACGCGGGCGCAGGAAAGGTGTTGCAGACCGCGCGCGGTGCCGTGTACTGCCTGTCGCAGCGGGCCGAGCACATCTGGGAGGGTGTGTCCTCCGCGACCACGCGGAGCCGGCCGATCATAAACACCCGCGACGAGCCGCACGCGGACGCAGAACGCTTTCGGCGCTTGCACGTCATCGTCGGCGACTCGAACATGAACGAGTACGCCACATACCTGAAGGTGGGCGCCACGAGCGTGCTGTTGCGCATGCTCGAGGACTCTGGGACGGTCCTGCGTGACCTCACGCTGGAGAACCCGATCCGGGCCATCCGCGAGATCAGCCACGACCTCACCTGCAGACGCAAGATCCGTCTGGCCAACGGCCGCGAGGTCAGCGCGCTCGACATCCAGTCTGAGTATCTCACGCGTGCACTTCGTTATCGCGACTCCCACGGCTTGTCTGATCAGGAGGACCGAGCGCTGGAGATGTGGGAGCACTGCATGAAGGGGTTGGAGTCGGACCCGACGAGCCTGGGACGCGAATGTGACTGGGTCGCAAAGCACCAGCTGATCGAGGCCTATCGGCACCGCCACAGCTTCCCGCTCGGGCACCCGAAGGTTGCGCTGCTCGACCTGCAGTACCACGACGTGAGCCGCGATCGCGGGCTCTACTACCGCCTCGAGGCGCGTGGCTCGGTGGAACGCGTATGCGACGACGTCTCGGTCAGCGAAGCGATGAACCAGCCGCCCTCTACCACCCGCGCGCGTCTTCGTGGTGAGTTCATTAGGCGGGCCAAGGAGCGTCGACGAGACTTCACCGTCGACTGGGTACACCTGAAGCTGAACGACCAGGCGCAACGCACGGTGCTGCTCAAGGACCCTTTCCGCTCGCACGACGAGCGCGTGGAGAAGCTGATCGCCAACCTGTGAGTCTCGGACATACACGCAGGGCTTCGAAGTCGCCTATCCTCGCTCTTTCATGGTGGCTGACGTCTCGAGCCCATTTCCTGCCGTGCCTGTTCCAAAGAACGGTGCTCTGACTGACCGAGGCCCACACGGCGGAGCCGACGTTGAGGGCACTGTCGGTGAGCTGGGTGAAAGGGAGATCGTTCAGATGCCCTCAGAGCTTTCGTCGACACCGGAGGAAGGCGCGGGCGCGTCACGCGAGGCCGGCGGAACGCGGCGCAGGAACACGAGACGCTGGGTCCTCGAATGGCTCGCGGTGCTTCTCGTGGCCCTGGGTGTCGCCGCCGCGGTCCGGGCTTTCGTCGTCCAGACCTTCTACATCCCCTCCGGGTCGATGGAGCCGACTCTCATGATCGGTGACCGTATCCTGGTCGACAAGCTGAGCTATCACCTCCACGGGGTCGGCAGGGGAGACATCGTGGTGTTCTCGAGACCCCCCGGCGAGCCCGCGAGCCCGGAACTGAAGGATCTCGTGAAACGTGTGATCGGGTTGCCCGGTGAGAGGATCTCCTCCGAGCCCAACGGGACCGTCCTGATCAGCCGCAAGCCCCTGTCTGAACCGTGGCTGAGCGCTTCGGCACGAAGTGATCCCGGCCCGCCGATCCGCCCTCAGGTCATCCCGCCGGGGGAGTACTTCGTGATGGGCGACAACAGAGGGAACTCACAGGACAGCCGTTACTTCGGCCCTATTTCTAGGTCGATCATGGTGGGACGCGTTTTCTTCAGGATCTGGCCCATCGCACACATGGGCTTCTTCTGAGAGGCGCTGCGCAGAGCCGGACCCCACCTGGGAGTGTGCGAACGCCGTGCGTTCGTGCTCCACGTCGCGCACTCGTAGACTTGATCCCGCATGCTGTCTCTCAGCCCGGCGAAACTGCTGGTCGTCCTCGTGATCGCGTTGATCGTTCTCGGGCCTGAGAAGTTGCCTCAAATGGCTCGCCAGGTCGGGGCTATGTGGGGGGACCTACGCCGGTGGAGGAGAATGTTCGAGACCGAGGTGCGCAGCACCTTTCCGGACCTGCCCCCGACCCACGAGGTGGTCCAGGCCGTTCGATCGCCGCTCGCATTCCTCGACAAGCTCGCGGACGCGCACGACAGCTCGGTTGCAAGAGGCGAGAGCGAACGCGCGGTGGCCGAGCAACCGGAGCCTTCGACGTCTGGAGCGGTCACCCGACCAGACGGCGCACCGGGGGAACCGAGCGCCGACGCGAACCGGTACGGAAATGGTGGAGAGCCGGCTCATGACCGCGCAGCCGGGCGGCAGGTCGGGCAGGATCGAGTCCGAAACGTTGCCGTGCCCATCGAGCCGCAGGCGGTTCCCGACAACCCGAGCATGAACTGAGCGCCGGCGCGCTCGGTGGTAACGGTCTTGCGCCTGGTTCGCTTCCGTACCCGCCAGCCCCGGCCCTCGCCCGACGCCATGACGCTCGGGGAGCACCTGGGCGAGCTGAGGCGCCGCTTGGTGGTGACGGTGATCGCGTTCGCGGTCGCCGCGACGGTGTCGTTCGTGGTGTACCCGAACATCCTCAACTTCTTGAAGTCCCCCTATTGCCAGGTAGCCGGGGCGCGCCACTGCCAGCTCTATGTCACCGGACCACTGGACGGCTTGGCCCTTCGGATCAAGCTCGCGGCCTACGGGGGGCTGTTTCTGTCGTCACCGGTCGTGCTCTGGGAGCTTTGGCGGTTCATCACCCCCGCTCTGCGTAGAGGCGAGAAGCGCTATGCGGTTCCTTTCGTCTTGGCTTCCACACTGCTCTTCGTCGCTGGAGCGGCGCTCGCCTACTTCGTGTTCGCCCACGCCCTTCGATTCCTCCAGAGCGTCGGGGGTCCCTCACTGCACGAGATCTACGACCCCAACAAATACCTGAGCTTGATGGTCGCGCTGATGACGGTGTTCGGCCTGACCTTCGAGTTCCCCGTCCTGCTCGTGTCGCTGGAGCTGGCCGGTGCAGTCCGGCCGGCGAAGCTTGCCTCGTGGCGCCGCTGGGCGATCGTTCTCATCGTGCTCTTCGCCGCGATCATCACTCCGAGCAGTGACCCGTTCTCAATGCTCGCGCTTGCCGTACCCATGTACTTCTTCTACGAAGTCTCCATCATCATCGGCAGACTTCTACGTCGCTGACAAACATGGGTGAATAGGCGGTTGTCTTCGTGAGCGCTGAAGCGTCGCGCGCTTCTCAGGTGCGCGACGCGTTCGAATTCCGTCTGGCATTCCGGTTGGACCCGTTCCAATCGAAGGCCTGCGACGCGCTCGACGCGGGGCGTTCTGTGCTTGTGTCGGCCCCGACTGGATCGGGGAAGACGGTGGTCGCCGATTACGCGGTCGCACGCGCCATGGCCGACGGTCGCAAGGCCTTCTACACGACGCCGCTCAAGGCATTGTCGAACCAGAAGTTCGCCGAGCTGTCCGCGGTGTACGGGCGTGAGCGCACGGGTCTGCTCACAGGGGACATCTCCCACAGGCCGGACGCTCCAGTGGTGGTGATGACCACCGAAGTGTTGCGCAACATGTTCTTCGCCCGAGCAGCCGTGCTGAGCGGGCTCGGGCTGGTCGTCCTCGACGAGGTGCACTACCTGCAGGACCCGTACCGGGGATCGGTGTGGGAAGAAGTGATAATCGTTGCCCCGCCCGAGGTGGTGATGGTCTGTCTGTCGGCGACGGTGTCGAACGCTGAACAGCTTGGAGCTTGGCTGACCAACGTCAGGGGCCCCACCGAAGTGGTGGTGGAGAAGCGCCGTCCGGTCGAGCTGAGCAACCATGCTGCGATCGCCGAGAGGGGAACGAGGAACGTGGACCTCGTTCCCCTGCTCGAGGACGGGCGCGCCCATCCTCGGGCAGTGGCGCTGGACCAGCGCGTCGCGCGCATGTCCGAGCGTGCAGGTGGGTTGAGCCATTCGCGCTTCGTCTCGCCCGGGCGCACTGAGATGATCGACGCTCTGGGCGAGAAGAGGATGCTGCCTGCGATCATCTTCATCTTCAGTCGAGCAGGTTGTGACGCGGCGGTGACCCAGTGCTTGGCCGACGGACTTCGGCTCACGACACCGGCTCAACGCAAGGAGATCCGAAGACGTTGCGAGTCCCATACTGAAGGCCTGCCTGAAGAGGAGCTGCGCGTACTCGGGTACGGCACCTGGAGCGCGGGGCTCGAGGCGGGGCTCGGCTCCCATCATGCGGGTTTGATCCCGGCGTTTCGCGAGGCGGTCGAGGACTGCTTCTCCAGTGGCCTGCTGGGAGTCGTCTTCGCCACCGAGACCCTGTCGTTGGGAATCAACATGCCGGCGCGTACCGTGGTGATCGAAAGGCTCTCAAAGGTCCGCTCCCACGGCCGGGCAGGGCTGACTTCGGGGGAGTACGCACAGCTCACAGGGCGCGCCGGGCGACGGGGCCTGGACCCGGTGGGCCACGCGGTGACGTTGTGGAGACCTCAGGTGTCGCTCCTCGAGCTGGCGAGTCTCGCCACCTCGCCTGCCCCGGCGCTCACGTCATCGTTCAGGGCCACCTACAACCTGGCCGTGAACCTGGTCCGCCGGTATCCCGCAGACCAGGCTCACTACGTGCTGGACCGGTCATTTGCCCAGTTCGTCGACAGCCGCCACCACCACGCCCTGTCGCGACGCCTCGAGCGCGCGCTAAGCCTTCTCGAGAAGTGGGGATACTTAGATATCGACAGTTGGCAGCTCAGCGAGCGCGGTGAGCTGCTGGCTCGCGTCTATCACGAGTCGGACTTGCTGGTAAGCGAAGCGCTGTCAGAAGGGCTCCTCGACCGTATTGATGCCCCTACGCTCGCCGCCGTCTTGTCTGCGTGCACCTTCGAGGCGCGCGCAGGACACCGGCGTGCGGAACCTCGTCCACCCAAGGAGGCCCGCCCACGTCTCGCGGCATTAGTGACGCTGTGGGAACGCCTGCACGCGGACGAGGAAGAGGCTCGTCTTGCGCGAACGAGGGCTCCGGACCCCTCCTTCGCCGAGGCCGCTTGGCGTTGGGCGCGCGGCGAGCGGCTCGTGCGCGTGCTCGATCGGGCCGAGTTCTCTGCGGGGGACTTCGTACGAAACACGAAGCAGCTCGTGGACCTTCTGAGCCAGATCGCTGTCGTCGCCCGCGAGGAGTCCACGGCGAACGCCGCCGCGCAGGCGGCGAAGGCTCTCAGGCGAGGGGTCGTCGCTACCTCGCTGTGGCCGGTCGCAGCGAGGCCCATCGCGGGTCCCGAAGACGACGTGCCACCGGCGCCTTCGGAGGCAAGCTCCACCCGCCCTGGTGGGGCGGGGTCCGCGACCTCCGGCCAACCTCGGCCGTAGTGTTGCCGGGGCATGTTCCCCTACGCCGAAGAGACCTTCAGCGAAGCAGAGTCGGAGCTGCTCCGGCGCTATTTCACGAACTTGGACGGGCCGGTGTTCGCGCTCGTCAACCTACCCGAGGTCACAAAGGGAGCGCTCTTTGCCAGGTACTCGCGCTCGGCGAAGAGCCTCAGGCGACTGTTCCTGGACGAGTTCGTAGGAGATCTCGACACAAGCGCTGACGCCGGCACCGACGCTACCGTGGGCATCGAGCGCGCAGAGCGGCTCTACGAACGAGTGTTCCTCGAGTATGGCGACGACTCGGTGGCGCAGCTCGGGGGCGTTCACCTGGCGTGCGAGCAGGCTTCGAACTTGCTCACCAAGGTGCTCGAACGAGGCCGGCTGATGGCATACCTCGAGCAGTCAACGCGCTACATCGCGTACGACAACCGCCTCTCCACCGGTCATTACCGCTACTACCGGGGTCCCGAGGTTCTCGACTCACCGCTCGGAGCGCGATATGTCGGCGACATGGACCGCATGTTCGACTGTTACGGCCGGCTCTTGCCCGAGATCCAGACATGGCTGGGGCGTCGCTATCCCCACCAGCGCGGCGACTCCGACTTCGTCTACCGGCAGTCGATCAGGGCAAAGGCACTAGACGCGCTTCGCGGCCTTCTTCCGGCGGCCTCGCTGTCGAACTTGGGCATCTACGGCACAGGCCAGTCTTACGAGATGCTTCTTCTGCGCATGCGGTCCGATCCGCTCCCCGAGGCAAGGCGCTACGGGAAGCTGATGCTCGACGAGCTGCGAAAGGTGATCCCGTCGTTCTTGCGTCGTCTCGATGCCCCCGAGCGGGGGGGCGTGTGGGCGAACTACCTCGCCGCGACGCGTTCGGAGACCGAGGAGGTGGTCGAGCGGCTGTGGCCGCGTGAGAAGGCGGGCGAGCCAGCGCCTCCCGTGGTCCGGTTGGTCGACTTCGACCCCGACGGGGAGGACAAGGTTTTGGCCGCGATGTGCTACCCGTACACGACGCTGGGGGAGGAGGAGATCCTGCACCGTGTTCGCCAGCTGTCGGGTGCGGACCGCATGGCGATCGCACGGGCGTACGTGGGGGAGCGGATGAACCGGCGTCACCGTCCGGGCCGGGCGTTCGAGCGCACTGGGTACCGCTTCGACGTGGTGGCCGACTACGGGGCGTTCAGGGACCTGCAGCGCCATCGGATGCTCACCATCGATTGGCAGGAGCTCGCTCCACACCTCGGATACGACATTCCTGAAATCGTCATGGAAGCCGGAAGATCAAAGGAATTCGCGTCTTCTTTGGAACGTTCAGCGGAGCTGCACGCGGCGATGTCAGAGATCAGCCCCGCGCATGCCGCGTACGCGGTGGCGCTTGCTTTTCGGACGCGCTTCGTCATGCAGATGAACGCGCGCGAGGCGATGCACGTGATCGAGCTCCGATCGGGCCCGCAGGGCCATCCCACCTACCGGCGCGTCGCGCAGGAGATGTACCGACTGATCGCGAACCGCGCGGGCCACCGTCTCATCGCTGACGCGATGTCGTTCGCGGACCTGGGCGCGCACGACCTCGAGCGTCTTGATGCAGAGCGCCGGGCCGAAGAGCGCCGGGCGCGGCTCGCGACCTAACCGTGGTCGGCATTGGTGAAACATAGGAGCCGCTGAGCAGGGCTGATGTGCAAACGCCCTGGTGAGCGGGAAGTAGATACGTTTGACGACGGCGGGAATGGCACGCATAGTGTGAGCTGAATCCCAGACGCCCCGAAGTCGCGCCAGCCGTCTAAGGCCGGGCGGGAACCGAGGGGGGGATGCTGTCAGAGGCGGAGCGAGGCCCGCGGACCGAGTAGAGAACGTCCCACCATCACCTCGGCGGCGGCGCCGGTGAGGCGGAGATGGTACCAAAGGTCCCGGGCCTCGCCGCCCGGCATCTTTCGACCGTACCCGCGGCGCAGGCTGATCGAGTTCTTCGACTGTTTGTGAGCACCGCTGTTTCTGAGCACTCCTGTTTCTGAGCACTCTGCGCGGCAGGGGTGATCGTCCGAGCGTGACTGGCATTTCGCTCAGAACAGATATGCTCCCCCGGCGTCAGGTGGACCGCGAAGGGCAGGAATGGCCGACGACCTGGAAGACGTGGTGGAGCCGGAGGAGCTCGTCGACGAGGAGCTGGACGAGCTTCCCGACGAGGAGCTGGACGACAAGGACCTGGACGAGGATCTCGTCGACGACCTCGAGGCAGACGATCTGACCGGCGCAGAGCTCGGAGTCGAGCTCCCGGTCGGTAAAGACCCGCTCGCCGCCGACGTTCCCCCCGAGGTCGCTGCCGTGGCTGTGCCCGCCGTCGAGGAGGGCGAAGAGGACGAGGAAGAGGTCGACGACGAAGACGTCGAGGCGAGTCTCGACGAGATCCTGAAGGAGCGCCTGGTCGTCGAGGAGGAAGAGGACGACGTTCCCGAGACGGAGGACCGCTCGGAGATCTCCGAGCGAGTCCTGCCGAAGCAGCCCGATGAGTTCGTCTGCAGTTCCTGCTTCTTGGTCAAACACTCGAGCCAGCTGGCGGATCCCTTGAGACGTTTGTGCCGCGACTGTGTCTGAGGGGCAGAATGAGAGGTCGTTGGGATGGGGGGCCGTAGCGATGAGCGAAGATAAGTCCGAGATCCAGCGCTTGGTGGATTTGCTGGTATGCGCCCCCGGAGCGCTTGTGCAAAGCGCCACGGCGGAGCTCGAGAAGCTGGTGGAGGAGGGCCGCCACCGTGTCGACGGGCAGTTGCACACAGCGAGACTGGTCGGGCAGGTCGCAGTTCAGACCGCCCGACGCCAGGTCGAGCAGGTTCTACAGGCAGTCTTTGCCAGGGTCACCGGTGGGGGAGGAGACCCTCAGCAGTCTCCTGCGGGCATCGCCGTGGTCGATGACGTTGGTACAGACGAGACCGGTGCAAGCACCAACGGCGACGCGACGGCATGGGTGGCTTCGGGCCCTGTGGCAACCGAGAACGGCCCCAAGCCGGCGACGGGCCTCGCGATCCCTGGCTACGACAGCCTTTCGGCGTCACAAGTGGTCCAGCGCCTCGACGGTTTGTCTCGCGTCGAGCTCGAGGACGTTAGAGACCACGAGTTCTCGCATCGGCACCGTCGGACGATATTGAACCGGGTGGATCAGCTTCTGTGTGGCGCCGCTACGGGGCAGCCCTCGTAAGCGCCGTTGAACATGGCAGGCCACGGGGTTGCGCCGGTGGAACCAGCGAGACTCGCCCAGCCTGCCGACGCCGAGCGATGCGCGCAGCTGTGCCGTGACGCGCTGGAGTCGCTCCAGGAGCGACGCGGCGGCGCCCTTTTCGCCCGGCGCGAGACGGGGTTGCTCGCGAAAGCGCTGCTGCGGCCGGGCGGGCTGTCGCGCCTTTTGTCCGACCCGCGACGGCGTGTCCTGGTCGGCACCGTCGACGACGTCATCGTGAGCCTTGCAGTGGGGAGGGTGGACCCGGTGGGGGAGGCTTCGTTGGGCGTAGTGGACGGTATGTACGTGGACCCCGCTCACCGTGGGCTAGGAGCCGGTCACGCTCTCTTGCACGCCCTGGTCGAGTGGTTCGGCGAATCGGGGTGTCGGTCCGTCGACGCGACGGCGTTGCCAGGAGATCGCGAGACCAAGAGCTTCTTCGAGGGGGCCGGCTTCAAGGCCCGTCTCCTCACGATGCACCGGGCGCTTCGCTGAACGTGGTGTCGAGCAGGTGCCGGGGGTGAGCGCGCGGGCCGGCGATGAGATAGATCGCGAGCCCGGCGCGACGCCGGTCGTCGCCGTTGGTGGCCTGGCCGTCCTAGACGGTGCGGTCTTGCTGGTGCGCAGGGGTAAGCCGCCAGAAGCCGGTCGCTGGACGGTGCCCGGAGGGCGCGTGGAGGCCGGGGAGACCCTCGCTCAGGCGGTTGAGCGCGAGCTGCTCGAAGAGACAGGGCTGGACGTGCGCTGTGGAGAGCTGCGGGGGTGGGTGGAGCGGATCCTCCCCGGTTATCACTATGTGATCCTCGATTTCGACGTCACCGTCGTGGGCGGCCGCACGCCCGTTGCGGGAGGAGACGCTGTCAGCGTCTCTTGGGTGCCCCTGGGCGAGGTCGGATCGATCGACACCGTCCAGGGCTTGGTGCAGTTCCTGCGAGAGCACGAGGTTCTCGGCTGAACGTCGGCCTTCTGTGGTGCCCTGGCATCTGCACAGCGCCCCATGCCTCGTCGTCTGGTCAGGATCGCCGATTGGCAGCCACAGCGCGACGGCGAGGACCGGGCGGCGGGGGAATCGGCAAACCGAGCAACCGTGCAAGTTCTGGGACCGCTCCGGCCGCATGGCGCGCGGCACGAAGAAGGTCCTCGCTCGGCTCGCGGGGAAGGCCGGTCGGCTTCACGGTGCGGCGAACGGGGGACTCCACCACGGCCTCTAGCAGCTGGGCCCAACGGTCTTCGGGCAGCTCGGGGGACATGGCAGCGCCCGCCGCAGCGGCGAGATGCACCGCCAGCTCGCCTGGCACACGCGCGCTCGGCTCAGAGGGCCTCGAGGAGATCCTGAGCGCGTCTGCCACGCGCTCGTCGTCGAGGGCCGTCTTGATCCGGCGGAGCCAGGACTCGCGTAGCGCGGTGACCCGGGCTTCGAGGGACTCGCGAAGCGTCGTGAGCAGGGTGCGTGCCTCGTCGTCGAGGGTCACCGACGACGATCCGGCAACCACGGAACGCAACTCCCGCAATGGGGTGTCCTTTCCCGCGTTTCGCGCTGCCACACCCCGGTCCTTCCAAGTGGCGAGCGTTATCGTGGGCCGCAGCTCCTCGGCCATCATGAGGAGCGGATCGGGGGAGATCTCAGCCCGGTCTTCCGCGCGAGCCCGTGTGTTTTGCTCCTCGATCGCTCGGCGAACCGCGGGCATGCCGCCGCGAAGCAACTGCTCTGCCACGGGCAGCTGCTCGGGGCGCAGGGCTGCCAAGGCTGCGTTGCGGTGGGTGGTGACCTGCTCGAGCCTTTTGCGGTCCGGCCGAGGCGCAGTCTCGTCGCGCGGACGTTGCGCCCGAGCGGCCCGAGCGGGCTCTGGGCGTTCGGGCCGACCCGTTGCGTGCACAGGCTGACGTGGCACTTCGGTGCGGTCTTTCGTCGCATCGGGGCGTTCGCGGCGGGGGCGTTCGCGGCGCAGACCCGGCCGCGCCCTTCCCCCCTCTGGAGACGCTCCTACATCTTCGTCGCCACGGTTGGCCCCCGGCGGGCGTCGACGGTCGTCACGGCGCGAGCGCGAGGCGAGGCGCGCCTCGCGCTCATCCTCACGGTGCCACCGGGCCCGCGCCACGACGGTGACCGAGACACCACCAACGTCGTGCCCAGAGCCGAGGATTTCGATACGCCCGCCACCACCGTCGTCGCCGGTCGTCTCCTTCGGCGGTTGCACAGCGGTGACGAAGATGCCGTCCAGCTGGACGTCGGCCTCAACTCGCAGCACGTCTCCGACGGCCGCCTCCGCAGGGAGGAGGGTGCCGTCGACCGATCCACGTGGCTGACGCGCCCCCGGCGCGCGCCAGGTCCACGACCCGTCATCTCGCCGGCTGGTCAGCTCGATGTCCATTCTCCGAGACATGGCCGACAACCACGCTACCCGCACTCGCGGATGCACACCCAGAACCGCAGGAGATCACGTCCAACGCGGCGCCAAGGCTTCGAAGAGCTTGCACGCCTTGCATCTACGCGGTCGCACCTGCTCGCCTCACGTGCTCAGCGCCGGCACTCGCTCGTGCGTCATCGTGGAAAGCTCGACCAGACGCGTCGACCAGACGTCTCGTATCGCTCAAAGCAGCCTGCGCGACGCCCTTCGCCAGAACCACATGCACGGTGATCGTCTTTCCTGTCGGATCACAGTCGGCGTAGCTCACCCCCATCCCGCCGATAATGGATCTTATGTAAAGTTAGCCTAGGTTGGGCAAACCGTCTCAGGGTCCCGTCGTTGCAGGCTGCTCCTCCCCCTTGTGGGCCAGGTCGGCACGGGAGCCTCGAATCTCCGGCACCGTGGACAGCACCGAGGTCTTTTCAGAGCCTCTCAGGGCCACGTAGGGATCGATCATCTGCGAGCGGCTCGAAGTCGATGACGAGCTCGCTGCCGAGGGCACGGGCGATCCGGTCGAGGCTGATGACGGTCGGCGAGACGTGGCCTTGTTCGAGACGAGCGATCGAGGGCTGGCTGGTCCCCGCCCTCTCGGCCAGCTCGGCCTGGCTCACCTCCGCGCGCTGCCTGGCGACGCGCACCGCGCTACCGACCATGATCGAAGTGAGAGTGCGCTCGTAGTGTGCGAGAGCGCCGGTCCGGGCGGGCCTGCGGTGGTCGCGGCCCTTGGTGCCCGCTGCTTTCATGTTCCTCTCCCCTGCGGCTGCTCGGAGGTTCTCGGCGCTCGACATGGGCCGACGAACAGCTTCATGGCGTCCGGGCACACGCCCGTCCAGACAAGTGAACACCAAGGACTAAGGAATATCAACGATGGTATATGTGTGCGATGACAAAGCGCCTCGAGCCCGGTAGCCAGGCCCCGGAGTCCCGAGCCATGATGTGACCATGGCCTCAACCCCGCCCTCGCCCCTGCCGATGGTTCCCCAGATTCGCACGCCCGAGAAACGGGCCGCTGGCGTTTACGCCAACGGGAGCGGGGTCTGGTTCACGGCCATGGAGTTCACAATCGACTTCCTGGTCAGTCTTCCGGTGGAGCAGGGTACCGACCCCAATGGAAATCCCGTCATGATGGCCCCACAAGAGGTGGTCGCCAGGGTCAAGGTTCCACCACCCCTGGTATTTGAGATCGCAAGCAACATCGCCAACGCCATGGACGGATACGAGAAGCAGCACGGCAAGATTCCTGAGTTCACCGGAGGGGGCCCTATTGGGCGACCGCCCGACGCCCCTAAGAGTTGAGGTAGCGAAACATGGACAACACCCCAAGCCCCATCTTCTTTTCTGCTACAGAGCCGGGCCTAGCGGTCGTGACGAGGTCGCCGCTTAGCCGACGACTACCGCAAGAGGAAGATGGCAACCAAACTGATCTCAGTCAAGTCCGCAGTGGGCGACTTTCCTCCCTCAATCGTCCGCGTCCACCTGAATCGGGTGTCTCTCATTGAAGGCATCCCGATCCGCTTCCGCTGTTTGGAGCGTGGTCCAAAGCTCCCCCAGGTTCGGTTGTAGGGACTCGGCCCCAAGCGGGGCCCTGGACAGCGGTGTTGCTCCAGCTCTAGTTGCCTCTACGCAGGCGGCGCTCGCTTCCCATACGGCCGCGTAGCGTCGTCGACGCTGTTCCTCGATGTCTTCTGATTCGTCAAGCGTGGGTCTTAAACTACACCTTTGTCGTTTTACATAACAACTGGTGCTTTGTCATCTCACACATATACCAACGATGGTATATGTGTGCCCGGTCTTGCGGGTGGTGGACGCCCTCGTTGTTCGGCCTTGGTCGAGCAGCCCGAGCGCGTCAGCGGCGGGTGTCGTAGGTAGGTACCAGGCTACGAGCGGCGCGTGCCTCGTCCACCCGACGCACGGGGGTCGTGCGAGGAGCCTCGGTTGCCTCCGCGGCGCCTTCGGGCGTGCCAGCCCGTGCGACGATGCGATCGCACGCCGAAGCGAACGCCTCGAGCGTCTGGAGGCTCTCGGTCTCGGTCGGCTCGATCATAAGAGCTTCTTCCACCGTGAGCGGGAAGTACACGGTGGGCGCGTGAAAACCTTCTTCGAGCAAGCACTTGGCCACGTCGAGCGCCCTCACGCCACTTCGCCTCTTGAGCGAGACGGCCGAGAGCACACACTCGTGCATGCAGGGACGGTCGTAGGGAGCATCGAAGGTTCCCGAGAGTCGCTTTCTCAGCCAGTTGGCGTTGAGCACAGCACGCTCTGCCACCTCGCGCAGCCCGTCGTCGCCGTGGACGAGGATGTACGTGAGGGCGCGTGCGAGGACGAGAGCGTTGCCGTGCCAGGAGTGGACGCGACCGATGGAACGCTGCGGTGTGGTCCATTCGTAGCGCGCACCCACGCCGTCGACGCCGGGATCGACCCTTCGGGGGCGGGGGCCTGGCAGGAACGAAGCCAGATGCCTCGACACCGTCACCGGGCCTGCTCCTGGCCCACCACCTCCGTGAGGGGTGGCGAAGGTCTTGTGAAGGTTCAGGTGCACGATGTCGAAGCCCATGTCGCCCGGGCGGACGACCCCGAGGATCGCGTTCAGGTTCGCCCCGTCGTAGTAGAGAAGGCCGCCCACCTCGTGCACCGCCTCGGCGATGGCGACGATGTCCTCTTCGAAGAGCCCGAGAGTATTGGGGTTCGTGAGCATGATGCCGGCGACCTCGGTGTTGAGAACACTTCGCAACGCCTCGAGATCTATGCACCCGCGAGCATTGCTCTTCACGGTCACCGTCTCGTAGCCGCCAAGGGTCACAGAAGCAGGGTTCGTGCCGTGAGCCGAGTCCGGTATCACGACCTTGCGCCGGGGCTGGCCCTGTGCTTCGTGCCAGGCACGCATGAGCAAGAGCCCCGTGAGCTCGCCTGCCGCGCCGGCGGCCGGCTGGAGCGTCGCGCCCGCCATCCCGGTGATGGCGCAGAGGGCCTCTTCGAGCTCCACGAGCAGCGCCATCCAGCCCTGGCTGCAGCTGGCCGGGGCCGCCGGGTGGACGTCTGCGAGCCCGGGGAGCGAGGCGACCTCGTCACAAACCTTCGGGTTGTACTTCATCGTGCACGACCCGAGCGGATAGGCGCCGAGGTCGACGGAGAACTGCCGGTGGCTGAGCCGGGTGAAGTGGCCCACCAGGTCGCGTTCGGACACCTCGGCAAGTGCCGGCGGGGCGCCGCGTCTGTGTACTTCGGGCAAGAGCTGCTCCAGGGGCGCTTCGGGGACCTTGGTGGTGCGCAACTGCCATGCGCGTCTGCCCGGTTCGGAGAGCTCGAACAGGGTCGGCTCGCTGTCGTGGCCGAGCAGAGGCGCGCTCGCGGCGCGGCCCCCCGCGCAGAGGTGTGCCTCGCTCTTCTCGGGATGAGTCATCTCTTCGGGATCAGTCATCGAAGAGCCTTTGTGAAGCTGTCGACGAAGGAATCGATCTCGGCGCGAGTACGGCGCTCGGTGACCGCCACGAGCAGCCCGTCCCGGCGAGCGTCGGTGTACGTGTCGTCGAGGGATATGCCCGCCAGGAACCCTTTGTCGGCAAGGCGCTCGATCAGCACGTCCGCGCCGAGCGGGAGCCGAAGGGCGAACTCGCTCATGATTGGCGCCGACACGAGTGGCTCCACCCCCGGCACCGCCAAAAGAGCCTTACGGCAGTAGTGGGCACCTCTGGCTGAGCGAAGTGCCACTTCGGCGATGCCCGAGGTGCCGAGCCAACCCATCTGTATGGCGGCGGTCACGGCCATGAGCGTCTGGTTGGTGCAGACATTGGATGTCGCCTTCTCGCGCCGGATGTCCTGCTCGCGTGCGCGCAAGGTCGTCACGTAGGCGCGCCGCCCATCTACGTCGACCGTCTCTCCCACCAGGCGTCCGGGCATACGCCGTACATGGGTGGACCTGCAGGCGAAGAGGCCGAGGTACGGGCCGCCGAAGCCGAGTGGCATGCCGAGGGGCTGCCCCTCCCCCACCACCACGTCGGCTCCCCAGTCTCCGGGCGAGCGGAGCAACCCCGCGCAGATCGGATCGAACGCCACCACGAGAAGCGCCCCGGTGCGGTCGCACAGCGCACGAGCTTCCCCCAGGTCCTCGAGGCAGCCGAGGTAGTTCGGGTACGCGACCACCACCACCCCCGGAGCTCCGCCCTGCGCCACCGGCCCACCTGGCACGACCGAGGACCAGTGTGTCGAGCCAGCGACCAGAGGGATCTCGACGACCACGTGCCCGGTGCCCGCGGCGAACGTCTGTAGCACCGAGCGCCACGACGGGTTCACCCCCTGCGACAGCCACACGAGCTCACGCCCCGTGGCGTTTAGCGCGAGGTTCGTCGCCTCCACCAAGGCCGCGGCCCCGTCGTAGAGCGAGGCGTTGGCCACCTCCACACCTGCAAGCCGGGCGACCAGGGTCTGGAACTCGAACAGAGCCTGTAGCACGCCCTGGGCGACCTCGGGCTGGTAGGGGGTGTAGGAGGTGACGAACTCCGAGCGCGAGGCGAGCGCGCGGGTGACGGCCGGCACCTCGCGGTCGTAGGCGCCGCCCCCGGCGAAGCAGACCAGGTCCCGCCCGACGGGGCGGTTCGTGGCTGCGAGGTCGTAGATGTGGGCGAGCACATCGGGCTCTGGCGCCCCAGGCGTGAGACCCGTCCCCCCTGCAAGGCGGAGCGCAGGGGGGACCGCCGCGAACAGCTCTTCGACGGACGACAGCCCGAGGAAGCCGAGCATCGAGGCGATCTCGGACTTCGTGTGAGGGGTGTAGCCGCCCATCACGCCACCTCGGCTCGCGAGGCGCTCGTACCGGGGCGAACGAACGGCAGTTCGGCGAGTCGAGCCGGGACTGGTCTGCTCCTGAGCTCGAGCACCACCTCGTCGCCGTCTTCGATGCGCGCGCCGGTCGCCACGAGGGCCATCGCTATCCCGCGCTCTAGCACCGGGGAAAAGTTGCCACTTGTCACCGTCCCCACGATCTGTGCACCGTGGTGGACCAGACCACCGTCACGAAGAGGTTGGCGTCCCTCGGCCACGATCCCGCGCAGAATACGCGAGGGACCGGTCCGCCGCTCGTGCTCCAGGGCGCGCCGGCCTCGGAAGTCCCCCTTGTCCCAGCTCACCACCCAGCCCAACTTCGCCTGGAGCGAGGTGATGCCAGGCCCGAGCTCGTGGCCGTGAAGCGGCAGGCCCGCCTCGAGGCGCAAGGTGTCACGCGCGCCGAGCCCCGCCGGCACGACGCCCGTCTCGAGCACCGCGCGCCAGAAAGAGCCTGCCACCTCCACGGGAAGCGCACACTCCACGCCGTCCTCACCCGTGTAGCCGGTGCCCGCAGCGGTGCAGCTCGCACCCTCCCAGGTGAACGAGCCCACCGCGAAGCGAGGAACACAAGCCGCATCGGGGGCGATCCTCGACAGCAGACGACGCGCCTGGGGTCCCTGCAGCGCCACGACCGCCCTCGTGGCCGTGGTGTCGGTGCCACCGATCGCCTCTCGCACGCGCGAGGTGTTCGAGGCGTTCGGCATGACGTCGAAGATCTCCTCGGCGGTCCACCAGACGATCAGGTCGTCGACGACAGAGGCGTCGGCGTCGTCGAGCAGGTGCGTGTACTGGGCGCGTCCCGGACCTATTTTGCGCAGGTCGTTCGTGAGGACCCGTTGGAGGGTGTTGAAAGCGCCGTCGCCCTCGACTCGCACGGTGCCGAGGTGGCTCACATCGAAGGCGACCGCCGCGCTCCTGCAGGCCCGGTGCTCGACCAGGGTCCCGCGAGGGTACGCCAGCGGCATAAGCCATCCCCCGAACTCCACGAGCTTCGCCCCGAGCGTGACGTGCTCTGCTTCGAGTGGAGAACGCCGAAATCCGGTCCGTCGTGCCGCATCGGCGTGATCTGGCGCGCCCGCCGATGCCGGGGAACGCTCCGGGGCGCTCACGCGATCAGCCTATGCGGCGGGCGAGGAGCTACGCGGCGGGCGAGGAGGACTGGAAAGCCCGTGCTTGGCTAGAAGGGCCATGTAGTCACGCTGATAGAGCAGCTTTACCTCCACCTCGGGATGCAGCTCTCGTAGGCGACGAACTTTCGCGTTCTTCCGGGTGACGAGCCTCTGGTTGAGCGTGGTCAGCTCCAGGAAACAATTGTGCTCGGGAAGGTAGAAATCGGGTCGGAACGCCGCCTTCGGCGTGCCATCGCAGTGCCAGTCGAGCACGAACTCCACGGGTTCGTACTCCCAGCGCACGCCGTAGAAGTCGAGGAACTCGGCGAACTGGCGCTCGGAGTCGTGGGCGAACTGGAACTTCTCGACGTCGGCTCCTCGGCTCGCGCGCACAGATGTCAACCGCTCGTGGCCTCTTTCGCTGTCGCGACCCGGCTGCGGTTCACCCGGGAGTGATCGCTGCCGCGCGCGATCTGGACGATGGCCGCATCGAGCTCCTCCACCACCCCCGACAGAGGGACGATGTTCAGCACACCCTGGCCGCCTCTGAGCAGGTCGACGACCTCACCGTCGCTTCGGGCGAGCACGGATCCTGATCCGACGAGAACGAGGTTCGCCGAGGCCAAATCGGCTCCGAGGCCTTCGCGTAGGCATTCCAGGGCGCGCCGTGCGCGCTGAAGTGAGATGCCGGAATCGAGGAGCTGCTTGATCACCTTCAGCTCGAGCAAGTCCTGATACGCGTAGAGCCGCTGCGTCCCACTACCACGCGCGTCGGCTATCGAGGGCCGAAGAAGCCCGGTGCGCGCCCAGTAATCGAGCTGACGGTAGGTGATTCCTACGAGCTTGCACACCTGAGGACCACGGAACCCGTCGGTGTCGGACAGCGCGTCCTGGGGGCTTGCGAGGTCGGAGATGCCAGGGAGCTGGGCGGCGTAAGGCGTTCTCGAGACCATTTACGACTCCCTCCACCTCAGGTGCAGGTTCATCCTAACCGGTTTCCTCACATCGAGGTAGTTACGACGCTGTCACCCGCCCCGAGCCCGCTTCTGCGGGGCTCGGGGTCCGAAGTCTTGGTGGTCCGGGATGTGTCCCCACAGCCCCAGGTCGGCGGGCTGTCCGTGGCCTCAGGGGCGCCGGGCGTCGTCCTGGGCCAAGATGAACCTCCTGATGGGAGAACTGGACGATTTCGTCCGCACAGAGTTCGCGCATGCCGGGAAGACGCGGGCGCTGTACCGCAAGGGCAGCGGTCCGGCTGTTGTGGTGATCGAGGAGCTCCCCGGTATCACACCCGGCGTGCTCGGCTTCGCCCGGCGAGTCGCCGACCTCGGGTGCACTGCCGCGGTTCCCCATCTGTTCGGAGAACCCGGGGCTCGCGGCACGGCTCTGCGTGGGATGTCGACGCTCATACCCGCCTGTGTGTCACGCGACTTCACCGTGCTCACTACCGGCAAGACCTCTCCGGTCGTCGACTGGCTGCGGGCGTTGGCACGTTCGTTGCACGGCGAGTGTGGTGGTCCTGGCGTTGGTGTGGTCGGCATGTGCTTCACCGGTGGGTTTGCCCTTGCAATGGTTGCGGGCGCCCCGGTATTGGCGCCGGTGCTCTCCCAGCCATCGCTCCCATTTCCGATCAGCGCGCGCCGAAAGTGCGATCTCGGCCTGTCACCCGCCGATCTCGAGGCGGCGAAGCGCCAGTGCACGGTACGAGATCTGACAGTGCTCGGGCTGCGCTTCACGCATGACAAGATGTCCCCGTCAGAGCGATTCGCCCGCCTTCGTGAGGAGCTGGGAGAACGCTTCGCCAGTGTCGAGATCGACTCGTCGCCGGGGAATCCTCACGACAACCCGAGCTCGGCCCACTCCGTCCTGACCGAGCAC
>PLIG01000082.1 GCA_003139255.1 Acidimicrobiaceae bacterium
GGGAGGACTGGCGCGAGGGCGACGACCTGCACACTTCGGCGTGGATGCGTGCGACCTCTCCGTCTGGCGACGCCTCCTATGAGGGGCGCGTGCAGTGGTCGGGCGAGCTGGGCTACGGCGTACGCGCGCCGGAGAGTGGACAGAGCGGCCGCCGCGACGACGAGGCGACCGGTGTCCGCGAGATCCGAGACATCTACCACCTGCACCTCGACGACGCCGACCGGCCCCCGCATATGCAAGGGCGTCGAGGAGCCCTGAACAGAGCGAGGGCGAAGGTAGTGCTGCGGCGTAGAGCGAAGGCTCACAGACGGGACAAGAAGTGACCTGCGGCATGCTCGGCGTGCTCGTCGTGCAGGTCGCGGTGGCCACGAAGGTCGACGCGGCGGTTTTCGCCATAGCTGCTTTCTTCGTCTTGGTGGGTGCGATCGGCGTGGTCGTGGCGCGCAATCCCGTCCACGCGGCCTTGATGCTTGTGATGACGTTGTTCGGGGTGGCGGTGCTGTTCGTGGAGCAACAGGCGAACTTCCTGGCTGCCGCGCAGGTCATCGTCTATGCAGGCGCGATCGTGGTGCTGTTCTTGTTCGTCATCATGTTCCTCGGGGTCGACCGGCGCGAGAACATCGCCTTCGAGCCTCTTCGCGCTCAGCGCCCACTTGCCGTGGGCCTGGTGGCGTCGAGCCTGGCTGGACTGCTCCTGCTCGGCGTGGCCGCCCATTGGTCGGTGGGAGCACACTCGGTGGCCGGCCAGCTGAGGGGCCAGCCGGGTGGCGACGTCGCCGCTCTCGGCCGCGCGGTGTTCACCACGTACCTGTTCCCCTTCGAGGCGACTGCCGCTCTGCTCGTGATCGCGGTGGTGGGCGCCGTGGTGCTCGCCCGCAGACCGCCCCAGGCGCGCCGTCCCGACAGGGAGCAGGCGGCCGCTCCCGGTGGTGACGGGCCGCCCGGTGATCGCACAGCAGGTGACGTCGTGGGGGACCCGATGGACGCACTGGCCCAAGCGGTGGCCAACGCCGTGGCATCGGGGCTCGTGTCCCTTCCGGAGGACCTTCCAGAGGGCCAGCGCCAGGAGGAGCCGGTAGGGGAGAGTGCGGCCCCATGAGCCTGTCCGGCAACTGGTACCTGGCGCTGTCCGCGGTGCTCTTTGCAATCGGCGCCTTCGGCCTTCTCGTGCGCCGCAACGTGTTGGTCATGTTCATGTGCGTCGAGCTGATGCTCAACGCGGCCAACCTGACCCTGGTCACCTTCGCCCGCATGCTCAACGACATCGGCGGGCAGGCACTGGTGTTCTTCGTCTTGGTCGTTGCCGCTGCCGAGGTGGTGGTGGGCCTCGGTATCGTCGTGGCCATCTTCCGAAGGCGCTCGGGTGAAGGGACGACCGCCGACGACCTGCACATCATGAAGGGCTGACAGAGCCGCACGACCCGCGGCCTACCCACCATGCTCCATAGCGCCTACCTGATGCCGCTGCTGCCGCTAGCAGGCTTCGTCGTCCTCGCGACCTGCGGAAGGCGTCTCGGGGACCCCCTCGCAGGCTGGATCGGCACGCTCAGCGTGGCCGGGTCCTTCGTGGTCGCCAGCGTCACTTACGCGGGATTGCTTCAAAGGCCCGGCGGTCCTCAGCGTGAGGTCGTACAGACCTGGTTCAGCTGGATCGGAGTCGGTGGCCTCCAGGTGAAAGCCGCGCTGCTGGTCGACCCACTGTCTGTGACTATGGCTCTCTTCGTCACCTCGGTCAGCGCTCTGATCCACCTGTACTCGATCGGGTACATGCACGGCGATGCCGACTACCCGAAGTTCTTCGTGTACATGAACCTCTTCGTCACCTCGATGCTGCTGCTCGTCTTGGGCAACAACCTCCTCGTCACGTTCGTGGGTTGGGAAGGGGTGGGGGTCTGCTCCTATTGGCTGATCTCCTTCTGGTTCGAGCGCGACTCGGCGGCGAGTGCTGGCCAGAAGGCGTTCCTGTACAACCGGCTTGCCGACATGGGCTTCCTCGTTGCGATCTTCCTCGTCTTCTCCAAGACAGGGACGCTCGACTATCTGGGTGTCTTCTCGCACCTCCAGGCGATCACTCCCGGGGCCCGTACCGCGATCGTCTTGCTGCTTTTTGTGGCCGCGTGCGGCAAGTCCGCCCAGATTCCGTTGTTCCCCTGGCTGGCCGACGCCATGGAGGGCCCGACTCCGGTCTCCGCCCTCATCCACGCGGCGACCATGGTGACCGCGGGCGTGTACCTGATGTGCCGCGTCAGCCCTCTCCTCGCGCTGTCGCATCCGGCGCAGCTCGTGGTGGGAAGCGTGGGCGCGGCCACTGCCTTTGTCGCGGCGCTCATCGCTTGCGCCCAGCAGGACATCAAGAAGGTGCTCGCCTACTCGACCGTGTCCCAGCTCGGCTACATGTTCCTGGCCGTCGGGACCGGCGCGTACGAGGCGGCGATATTCCTGATGGTCGCCCACGCCTTCTTCAAGGGACTGCTGTTCCTCGGGGCAGGGTCGGTGATACACGGCCTGCGAGACGAGCAGGACCTGAAGCGCATGGGGAACCTGCGCCGCTACATGAAGCTGACCTTCTTCACCTTCGGGATCGGCTGGCTGGCCATCGCCGGGATCCCGCCCCTCTCGGGTTTCTGGGCCAAGGGCGACATACTGACCAACGCGTTCGCCCGCTACCCGGCGCTGTGGGCGATCGGGCTTCTCACCGCCGCGCTCACCGCCTACTACATGAGCAGGCTGGTGGCTCTGGCCTTCTACGGCGACGACCGCTGGCGAGAGGCCCTTGCCCGACCCGACCGGAGCGCCGAAGGCGCCGGCAGCTCCGTGCCTCACGAGGCGCCCTGGGTGATGGCCCTCCCGCTCGTTGTCCTCTCGGTGCTCGCGTTCTTCGCAGGCGCGCTGTCTTTGCCATGGCACCCCGCTTGGGACCCGCTTCGGTGGCTGGGTCCGGTGTTCGGAAGCAATCTCTATTCTCCGGTGCAGTCCGCGGGCACCAAGTGGGCGCTCGCGATCGCCGACGCTCTGGTGGCACTGGTGGGACTGGGCGTCGCGTTACCGCTTTGGATCAGGCGGTCCGAGCGGCCGGCCCTCGAGCCGCCGGCCCTGCGGCGGGCCCTTTACCTCGACGACGTCTATGACGCGATGCTCGGGCGCCCCTCGGAAGCGTTTGCCCACTTCGCGGCCGTGGTGGTCGATAACAGGGTGATAGACGGCGCAGTGAACGGCGCGGGCCGTCTCGTGAGCGCGGCAGGAGGAGCTCTGAGACGGGTGCAGACCGGGTTCGTGCGACAGTACGCGCTGGGGATCGTGCTGGGTGCGGTTGTCCTGCTGGCATGGATGGCTTCGAGGGCGCTGTCATGACACACGACTCGGTCTTTCCATTTCTTACTGTGCTCGTGCTGTTGCCGGCAGGTGCGGCCGTGGTCGCAGCCCTCGTGCCAAGGAATCTCTCCGAGCGCACCGCTCGCCTGGTTGTCAGCGGGGTCGGGCTGGCGGGGACTCTGGCCACGCTCGCGCTCGCGATCACGATCACCGTTAGCTATCAGGCCGCAGGCGGTGGGTACCGGCTGGTGAGCCGTCACGAGTGGGCCTCCTCCCTCGGGATCTCTTGGCACCTCGGCGTGGACGGGATCTCACTGTTCCTGATCCTGATGGCCGCCGTGTTGTTCCCGCTCGCTTTGGTCTCGAGCCGCGTGCACCACCAGCGGCGCGCCTATGTGGCCTGGGTGCTCCTGCTCGAGGCCGGGTGCATGGGGAGCTTCGTGGCGCTCGACTTGGTGCTGTTCTTCTTGTTTTTCGAGCTGACCCTTGTGCCGGTGTACTTCGTGGTCGCGGGGTGGGGGTTCGTACGCCGCGGGTACGCGGCGATCAAATTCTTTGTCTACACGTTCTTGGGCTCCGCGTTCCTGCTCGTCGGGATCGTGGCGTTGGCCTTCATCCACGAACACCAGACCGGTCGGCTCACCTTCGACCTAGTGGATCTGACCGCTACCCACCTCGGGCTTGCCTCGCAGGTGTTGCTGTTCCTGGCGTTCACAGCTTCATTCGCGGTGAAGGTGCCGATCTTCCCGTTCCACACCTGGTCACCTGACGCGTACGCCGAGGCCCCCGTGGCGGGATCGGTGATCCTCGCCGGGGTGATGGCCAAGATGGGGACCTACGGCATCGTGCGCTTCGATTTGACCTTGTTCCCTAGGGCGGTGGTCGACCTGGCGCCTTTGCTCCTCACCCTGGGAGTGATCGGGATCATCTACGGAGCTGTTGTGGCGGCCGCGACAAGAGACCTGAAGCGCCTCGTCGCGTACTCGTCGCTCGCGCAACTGGGGTTCATCGTGCTCGGCACCTTCGCTCTCAGCACCCAAGGGTTGTCCGGGAGCGTGCTGCAGATGGTGAACCACGGGCTCATCGTGGCCGTCTTGTTCATAGTGATCGGCTTCATCTACGAACGGCGCGGCACCTGGCAGACCTCTGAGCTTCGCGGGCTGCAGCGTGGCGCCCCGGTGCTGGCCGCGGTGTTCACGGTGGGGATGATGGCTTCGATCGGCTTGCCCGGTCTGAACGGGTTCGTCGGGGAGCTGCTCATCCTTCTGGGCACCTTCCTCACGCATCGCTGGTGGGCTGTGGTTGCGACCGCGGGAGTGGTGCTGGCGGCGATCTACCTGCTTTGGGCCTACCAGCAGGCTTTCCACCACGAGCCGGACCCACAGAGCCCCACCACTCGAGACCTGTCCTGGCGAGAGGGGTTGGTGGTCGCCCCGCTCGTGGTGATCATCTTCTTCCTCGGCATTTACCCCAAGCCGGTCCTCGATCGCATCACACCCTCTGTGAACCTGCTCATCCACCGGGTCGAGACCGCCACCTCCACCCACCAGCCTTCGGTCGCCACTGGCGGGTCTCACCCTGGCACCCCGGTGCGGGTCCAGGTGGGCGGTTCACCATGAGGGTCCTCGTGCTTGGCGCGGCGGCCGGACATCTGGCTCTGCCGAGGATCGACTATTACTCTGTTCTTCCCGAGCTCGTGCTGCTCGGAGGGGCGCTGGTGATGCTCGCTGTCTCGTCGCTGATGCGCCGGGACCTTCGCTCCTCGGTCACGACGGGGCTCGCGATCTCGGCCGGTCTGGCGAGCCTGTCGCTATCTCTGCTCCAGTGGTTCCAGGTCTCCGGTCGCGGCGGCAACCCCCACGTCACCATCGCGGGGGCCGTGGTCCAAGACGGGTTCAGCGCGCTCGTTTCCGTGCTCGTCTCGTGCGCTGTCGTGCTGTCGGCGCTGGTGATGGACGGCTGGACGCGCCGCGAAGAGGTGATGGGGCCCGAGCTGCAGATCCTCATGCTGGTTTCGGCGTCGGGGGCGATGATCATGGGGTCGGCCAACGACCTCGTAGTCGTCTTCCTCGGTCTCGAGATCATGTCGATCGCGCTCTACGTCCTGGCAGCACTGAACCCGTGCCGCGAGGAGTCCGGAGAGGCTTCGCTCAAGTACTTCGTCCTGGGGGCGTTCTCTTCGGCGGTGTTCGCCTATGGCATCGCCCTGGTCTACGGCGCCACGGGGACGACGAACCTCCCCCAGATCGCGGACTACCTCGCTCGCAACGTGCTGCTCCACGACGGCCTGCTCCTCGCGGGGCTGGCGTTCTTGCTGGTCGGATTCGGGTTCAAGGTGGCGGCGGTGCCGTTTCACCTGTGGACGCCGGACGTGTACCAGGGTGCGCCCAGCCCGGTGACTGGCTTCATGGCCGCGATCGCCAAGGCAGGAGGGTTCGCCGCGCTGCTCAGGGTCTTCGTGTCATCCTTCGGGCTCCTGCGCAGTGACTGGCAACCCGCTGTGTGGGTCATGGCCGCGATCACCCTCGTGCTCGGGGCGGTGCTCGCTCTCGTGCAGAGCGACATAAAGCGCATGCTGGCCTACTCGTCGATCAGCCATGCCGGCTTCGTGCTCCTCGGCCTGCAGGCGGCCACCGCTCGGGGGGTCGAGAGCTCGCTCTACTACCTTTTCGTCTACACGTTCATGGTGATCGGTAGCTTCGCAGTGGTAACGGTGATCGGGGGGCGCGGCGACAGATCTCACGACCTCGCCCGCTATCGCGGCCTTGCCGCGACGCATCCTTTGCTTGCGGGATCACTGGCGGTGCTCTTGATGGCGCAGGCGGGGATCCCGTTCACCACGGGGTTCCTGGCCAAGCTGGAGGTGATCTCGGCGTCGGTCGGGGCGGGGTCTACGGCCCTGGCCGTGGTGGCGATGGTGAGCGCGGCCATCGCCACCTTTTTCTACCTGCGAGTCATCCTGTTCATGTACACGCCGACCGGTAGCGTGCTGTTGCCGGCACCCGTGGGCGTTTCGACACCGGGTTCGGTGTCGGGAGATGAGGGTGCCCCACTGCCTGTGGGCGCTGGCACGGCTCGCGAAGAGCTCGCGGACCCCTTCGCGGGCGGCGTTTTCGCGGGCGACCTGTCAGCCGGCGCCTCTCCGGCATCGGCACAGGGGGTTGGGGGCTGCGATGTGCAACCGGCACCCGACACGCGCGGAGACGGGTTCGGCGACGAGTCGGACGCCCTAGGCGGTGAACGCGAAGTGGCCGACAATGCCGAAAGCTACCCGGCCGACGACGACGACCTGTTCCTAACAGGCGGGATCGCCTCCGCCATCGCCTTGTGTGTCGCGGTCACCGTGCTGTTCGGCGTCTGGCCCGCCCCGGTCCTGGACTTCGCTCACCGCGCGGCGCTCTTGTTCCTCCCCCACTGACCCCGACCAATGATCCTCGGCCTGTGAGCCCACCGATCCTCGATGTGTGAGATTGAAACCGAGGATCGTTGGTCATGCCCGGGGTGTGAGACCGGTGCTTCAGGGCCGCTTCTCTTTGCGCCATAGGAGTTCGAGTCCCGGCCGGTCCTCAGAGAGTGCAAGCGCCCTTGACATCGAGATGACGGTCATGCGGGCAGGTTGAAGACTCGTTCCGCGTTGGCGTGCAGGAAGAGCTCGGTCGTCTCGGCGTCCAGGCCGAGAGTGTCGAGGCCCTCGAGGCAATCGCGCGCGGGCCATGCCGGGTGGTTCGATCCGAACAACACCTTGCGCCGGCCGTGATCGCGCATGTACTGGACAAGCTCGCTCGGGTAACGGGAGGCCTTGTAGGCGGAGGTGTCGACGTAGACGTTGGGGTACTTGGTCGCGAGAGCGATGATCTCGGCTGTCCACGGAAAGCCGACGTGCCCAGCGACGACGGTTAGCTCTGGGAACTCGAGTGCGACGTTGTCGAGATAGGGGATGGGTCGCCCGGGCTCTGAGGGATGGAGGGGACCCGTGTGGCCGACCTGCGTGCAAAATGGGATCCCCAGCTCGACGCACTCGGCGTAAAGGGGGTAGTAGCGCCTGTCGTCGGGTGCCAGTCCCCAGAGCCATGGAACCACACGCAGCGCTTTGAACCCGAGATCGCGCACGCAGCGGCGCAGCTCCCTGACCGCATCCATGGGCCGAACGAGGTCCACCGATGCCACGCCCACGAGGCGCTCGGGGTACTGGGAGACGAACCCGGCCACCTCGTCGTTGCCGATCAGACAGCCCTTTGGTCCCCACCAGGCACACAGCATCCCTACGCGGACACCACCGTCGTCCATCGCCTTCAGCGTCCATTCGATCGGGAGATCCTCGTTTGGAAGGCCTCCGTGCCACCAGGCTCGGAGGGAATCGAACATCGGTTCGGCCAGGAATTCCCGGTTCGGATGTTGCATCCACACATCTACAACGTTGCCCACCTGAGTTCTCTTGAGCTCGGTCATCACCGAAACGACGGCTGCGATCGGGCGAGCTCGAGTCGGTAACGCACGTCGGTGGCGACAAAGGCGTTCCAATCATGGAGCTTGCTGGTCCCGTCGCGACGCCATCCCATGTGCTCGTAGAAGTCCCGGGCGCGCGCGTTCGTCTCGAGCACCCACAAGATGGCGAGATGGTACCCGCCCCGCGCCAGCTCCTCCACGGATTTGTTCAAGAGTTTCGCACCTACGCCTCGACGCCACACCGAGGGGTCCAAGTACAGCGTCATCACCTCGCCCACGCGTTCGTCCTCGATGTTGTCGTCGCGTGACGCACCGAAGCTGGCGAACCCGACGATGCGGTCTTCGTCGGTGACGAGGACGAGTGCTCCCCCGACGGGCGATAGCGGTGAGGCGAGGATCATCTGCCATTGTCCGAGCTGTCCTTCGGGGGTGAGCGAGTCGAGAAACGACTGTGGGACGAGCCCCGGGTAGGCGGCTTGCCATGAGCGCACGTACACCGTGGCGATCGCCATGGCATCGGTGGGCTTCGCCTTCCTGATGCTGAATTCAGCACACGTGCGAATCCCGCCACTCTCTGCGTCTCGGTGCAGCGACTGGTTCACGGCTCCTCGGTTCTGGGCGCAGGCACCTTCACCGAGCCTGGCGTGACAGGCGAGGTCGGCACCTTCTGTTCGCTCTCCGAGGGCAGCGGGAGAAACGAGGTCCCGGTGGCACCTTCATGTGCACTTCTCGCACCCAGACGCGCCCGGTGGTCCGAGGCGGCGATCATCCGTCCTATCACCGGCACCTCCGCCAGGGACTCGGCCCGCAGGATCGCCAGCACCACCGGCACGAGGTGCTCGGCGGTCTCGTAGACCACGTACCTGGGGAGCCAGTCGGGTCTGTACTTGGCATTGAAGCGCCACAGCGTCTCGATCTGCAAGAAGCTCGACATCTTCTTGAGCGCCCACCGCTCGACGCGCTGGGTCACCCCGTCACCGCGTTCACCATCGAGGACCGACCGCAGGGCGGCGAAGTTCAGGCTGAGCCCGTGACACCCGATCTCACGCAAGTGCTGGATGGTCGACACCAGTGCGAAATCGAGGAGCCCGTTCGGGTGCTCGCCACGGTCGCGCCGCATCAAGTCGAGCGAGAAGCCACCGATACCGCGCGCCGGGACGAACTGGCAGATCGCTGCCGGAGCGCCGTCGGGGCCGGTGACCACGCACAGGAGGAGACCCTCGTCGCGCGGATCGAAGACCCTCCCGAGCATCATCGAGAACCCGCGCTCGAACTCGCCACGGCGGCTTTGAGACATCAGCCCGGTGAGCTTCTCGGCGGTCCGCTTGTCGAGCCGGCCCGGATCGTGGAACGAAGCCGTGTACCCGTACTTGGCGATGCGGTTGTGCGCCTGACGTAGGCCCTTCATATGGCCGCCCGCAAGTGAGAAGTGCTGCACGTCCACCACGGCCTCGTCGCCGATGTATATGTCGTGCATGCCCATGGCGCGGTAGACGGGCAGCCAGTCCTCGCTGGCGCCCATCACCGCCACCACCCAGCCGCGGTTGTCGGCGAAGCGCCGGAAGGCGCTCCAGATCTGCTCGCGCTCGGATCCCGGGCCGATCGGGTCGGGGGAAACCAGGCAGATACCTCCGTAGATGGCGTAAGCGACGAGGCTGTCGCGGTGGAAGAACCATTGCTTGTCACTGCGCAAGCCGAAGTAGTCGAGCGTGCCGTCTCCGTGTCGGCGCACGATGTCGCGCGCACCCGCCCAGGCCGCGTGTCCCGCGGACCTCCTGCGGTCGACGAGCGGCCGGGTGGCTAGCAAAAGTGCCACGACCGCGATGCCGAACCCGATGGCCAGGAGGCTCGGAGCCAGGAAATCGTTCAGCCTGTCGGGAAGCACCACGCTCTGCACGCCGACCAGGCGTTCGACGACAGCCTCACCGACACGCCACAGCGCAAGGCGCGGGCGGTCGTGGTCGAAGCGAAGGAAGAGCTCTGCCGCCATGGTCGAGGTCGCGGTGATCGCGGCCACCCCGGAGCAAAGCCAAAGCGCTGCGGAACGTGTGGAGGGGAGGTCCGAGGACGCGCGGAACTCGTGACGGTTGAAGAGCAGGAGCGCGAGCGCCGCACCAGCCACCACGGACCCCCCGACGTCCCCGCCGCGCACGAGATGAAGGATGAAGGTGGCTCCGAGGAGGATCGAGGAGACAGCCCACGCCCGGTGCTGTCCGCGCCTCACCCCGCGTGCCAGGGCCAAGAGGGCGACACCGGCGAGGGCCACCAGAGCACCGGCGGCTTGGGTGGCACCCAGCGGGAGGATCTCGAGCACCAGATGCAGTCGGCTTCGAAGTGGCGGGGTGAGGGCGTAGAGAAGGTCGAGCGCACCGGCCAGGAAGATTGCCGCTGCCGCCCATCGCCTCACCCGGCGTGAACGGTTGCGAACCGAGCCCAGATCAGGCGGAGGGGGCCACGATTCTCCTTGCGGGCATGCCGCCACGACGACTGGGTGCAAGTCTCGTGTGTGCTGTGCCTTGGCGGCGATCCGCTCGAGGAGAGTGACTGGGGGTTGGTCGAGACGTGTCAGCAAGAGACGCGCGTGCAGCTCTGCGCCGGTCTCGAGCTCGACCCAGGCCAATTGTTGGTGGTGGAGGAACACCGGCAGCATCCCAAGCCGGGCCGGGTGCTCCTCGACGAGCTCCCCGGTGGTCCCGGCACAGGCGAAGAATCCCGAGTCCAGGTGCGTGAGCTCGGCCTGCAGTGTGGCTCCCGTGACCAGTCCTGCATATCCGCGCTCGCCAAGCGCACGGGCCGCATCTCGCGCCGCGTCGTTTACGGTGGATCCCGCTTGCAAAATCGCGTGCGCGCTTGAATCAGCGCGCGCCTTGCGCACGCGATCGTCGAGCAGACCGCCGAGAGCCCCTCCGCCGAGAGTCCTCCATGCTCGCCGACCCAGCCAGCCGAGCACCAGCCCGAGCACCACGAGCTCCACCGCCGAGATGACGCCGGCGACGGCAAGGCGCGATCCCCACGTCGCTGCGTGTGCGCGGCTCAGGGCCCGAGCGGGGCCGGGGCGACTGAGCACGAGATGGTCGAGCGCTCGCACGACGAACGACAGCCGCAGCGCGAGCGCCACGGCCACGGGTACGAGCAGCCACCAGGCGAACCGTGCGAAGCGGCGGTACAGAAGGCGCGACGTCAAGAAGCGCTGCAGCACCGCCGGGTCCGTCAGGTGGTTGATGCCCTCCTGCCAAGGGGCTTCGGGATCGGGCACGAGCGTGGTCCTGGCCGTCGTCACGCCGTATGTGCGAGCCGGCATCGTCCGACTGGTATTGGGTATGCCGGCTGGCGAGGCGTCGGGCGCGCCGGCCGGCATGTGCGAAGGTCCCAGCTCGCTCCCGACCTGGTAGTCGATCTCAGGTACGCCGGCCTCCACCCGCACTACGCGTGTGGCCGCCCAGCTCTTCATGTGCAGGTCGAGGGCGGCCGCCACCTCTATCCCGAGTTCTTCGAGCGGGCGACGGGCGATGACGTCCTCCCCGAGGACTCTGTCGGCGCTGCCAGGAAGACACACCACGTGGCGCTCGGTGCCAGAGGCGAAATCTCTCAGGGAGTCGGCGAGGACCTGGTGGGCCGCGAGGGAGGCCGACACCGCCCCGGCGGCATCGGGTTGGCCGACCATGTCGAACAGGTTGCCCGCCACCACGACCATGCCCGGGCCCTGCCACGCGTCGAGTGCACGGGCGAGACCAGCCGAGGCCCAACTCGTCGTGGCGGTGGCCTCGGGCTCGAGACCCAGGTTTGCCACGACGACGACGCGTCGTCCCAGGCTGATGGGGACGGCACGAGCTCGAACACCAGACAGCGACAGTTCGTGGGGGTCCGCCCGCAGAGCGTGGGGACCCCCACGCAGGACACCGATGTGGACCCCAGGGGCTCCCTCGCTCATGTCCCGCCTATCTTGCCAGTACCGTGCGCCGGGATTGATCTCGGTTCATGTCCGACTCCCCCGTGTTTGGAAGTCCTGGCGTGCATATCGTGGCGCCTCGGGAGGTGCCTCAGGCACGGGCGGCACGATGTGCGCGTGTAGGTTGTCGTCCAATTCTGGAAACGGAGGCGCCGGAGATGTCGCAGCAGGCGTCGTCGCCGCTCAACTGGCGCTGGCGACTCGGGCCCGCCGAGCCGGGGCCGGCAGTGGTCTTCGACATCGACGGCGTCTTGTCGGACGCGCAGGCACGTCAGCATTACCTCGAGTGGGGACGAAGCGACTGGGACGCGTTCTTCGACACGTGCGGTGACGACCCGCTGATTGACGAGGTGGCGCGGCTGCTCGAGTTGCTCGATCCGCGACTACGCATCGTGCTGCTGACGGGCCGTCCGATGCGGGTTCAGCCGCAGACCCTGGCGTGGCTCGCTCGCTATGGGCTTCGATGGGACCTTCTGGTGATGCGAGACCGCGGGGACCATTCGAAGGTTGACAGGTTCAAGCGTGACATCGTGCACGAGCTTCGCGTTCACGGACTGGATCTTCAGCTCGCCTTCGAGGACGACCCGAGGAACCGCGACATGTTCCACACTGAAGGCATCCCCTGCATCTACATCCACTCCGGCTACTACGAGAAATCGAAGAAAGGTTGGGAATAGGCCTACCAGGCACATCGGCGGCCTATTTGGTCGCCGAACGAGCCCAACGCTCGCGTTGGAATGTCTCCGAGCTCTCCGTCGACGTCATTGAGAGCACCCAGCCCCAAAGCACGAGCGCGCCAGCCGCGCCAAGGACCGGCAGGTCCCCGAGACGTTCGTAAAGGGTCCGGCCCGTGCGAAGCGAGACATCGCTCACGAGCACCTGGCGAATGCCGAGCGAGCTTCTTTTCAGGACGCGTCCGTCGTTGTCGATGACGCTGCTGAACCCGCTTGGGGCGGCCTGTAGCAGGTCACGTCCCTCGGCAATCGCCTGTAGGCGTGCAGCCGCAACCTCCTGACAGGGGACTTGGCTGGTCGCGTAAGAAGATGTGTTCGTGGGGACGATCAGGAGCTGCGCGCCGGCGCGCGTGGGCAGCCGCCCGCGTTCGGGGAAGAAGACCTCGTAGGAGACCATGGTCCCGAGAGGCCCCGCGGGAGTGCGAAGCAGCCCGTCGCCGTGACCTGCGATCGCGTCGAGAGGCACCGCGGACAGGTCGGCCAGGTGCTTGAAGAACCCGCGGTAAGGCACGTACTCACCGAAAGGCACACGGTGGACCTTTTCGAAGCGCGCGACTATCTGGCCGTCAGGAGCGAAGGCGACGATCTCGTTGCGGAACCGGGTGCTCGACACGTTCTCGGTGACACCGACGACGAGCGTGGAGCGAGAGTGCACCGCTATGGCCTTGAGAGCGGCGTTGGCGGGGTCGTTCTTGAGGCGGTCGCTGAGCGACACGACGTCTTCGGGCCACAAGATCAGCGCCGGTGGCCTGCCCTGGTCCAAGTGAGGGATCTGGGCGGTGGCGTCGACCTGGGCGCGGTACACCGTTGCCGGATCGACCTGCGACTTGCTGAGCCCTCTCGGGCCGCCCCCTTGCACCGCGGCCACTCGGAGGGTGCTGACGGCGTGGCCCCCGTCCGGCGCCATCATTCCCCAGGCCGTGAGACCGCATACTGCTGCCAGCGCGCTGAGGCCGGCGACGATAGCTCCAACAAAGCGCGGCGCGGGCCCTCGCAAGTCGTCTCTGCGTGCTCGCGGCGATCGCGCCCACCTGACCGCGGCCTCTGCCATTGCGCCCAGCCCGCCGCCTCCCAGCCATACCAACCCCACGAGCAGAAGAGGGCCGCCAAGCCTGACAGCACCTGCCAGTGGACCTCCCACCTGGCCCAGGGCCATCCCACCTAGGGGGAGACCCCCGAACGGCCAGGTGCCGCGCAAGGCCTCCACGAGCACCATCCCCCCTGCCAGGGCGAGGATGCGTCGCTTTCCAGAGGGGGCGACAGCGCAAGCCAGGGCCGGTGCCAGCGCCTCCAGGAGCATGAGCACGACGCCCCCGTAGACGTTGAAGCTCGTGGCCCACCACAGACCCGGGACGAACAGGCCGAGGCCCGCCGCCCAGCCGGCCGCGAGGCGAGCAGGCCAGCGCAGGCCTCCGATGTCCCACCACAGCAGCGCGGCGGCCGGGAAGGCGAGGATCCACACCCCCACCGGCGGGAGCGACAGGGTGAGACCGATCCCCGCAACCAGGGCGGGGAGCAGGATCCGGCCCCATTGCCGAGCCCGCTGAGACAGCCGGTTATCGGGAAAACGGGTCACCCTGAGTTGTCCTGAACCGAATCGCTGCGGGTGGCTTCGGGCCAGCAGCAGCTTCCGGCGCGTTTCCGCGGAGACGCGCGCCCTTGTTCACCAGACGGCCTGGCGTCCTGGGGCGCGCCTTGGCGGGGACATGTTTGTGACCCCACCCTGCCGCCTGTCGTCACGGACCACTATTCCGCGCGAACGCACGAGGGGATCACCGGGGCAGCCGGGTGTTCGAAGCCAGCCCATCTAGCAGGTTCTTCGCGGCGTGCCTTCCGCTGCCGATGCACGCCGGGATGCCCACTCCGTGGAGTGCGGCCCCGGCCAGGGCCAGCCCACGATGGCGTGCTGCTCCTTGCTCGACCGCCTGGACTCGTTGGAGGTGCCCGACGAGATACTGGGGGAGGGCCTCGGGCCAGCGGGTGACCACGGTCTCGAGTGGCTCGCCGCTTAGATCGAGCATCTGGCGCAGCTCTCTAAGCGTGTGCCCGGCCACCTCGTCGTCCGACATCTGGGCGGAACGTTCGTCTCCGTAGCGGCCCATCGAGGCACGCATGAGCACGTCATCTGGCCGGTCGAGGTCGGGCCACTTCGAGGAGAGCCACGTGCATGCGGTGAGGAGCCGTTCCTTGCTGGTGGGGATCAGGAAACCGGTTCCTTCGAGCGACGAACCCACTGCGCGGCGGGAGAAGCGGACGGTGACCAGCGTCAACGAGGCGTACGGAACACCGTCGAGGAGCTCCGCCAGCGAGGGATCGTGTTTTCGGAACAGTCCTGACGCAGCCCCTGCGGGAACCGCCACCACGACGCCGTCGGCCTCCACGTTGCCTTGAGCGGTTGCGATCGACCACCGTGACGCTTCCGACGGTCCTGCCGGTCGGTCGAGCCCCTCGGCGCGTGCGCCCAGACGGATCTCGACACCCCTTTCCTCCAGCGCGGCCGTCAGGCGATCGACCAGGCGTTGGAGTCCCCCGCGGATCGTCATGAAGACAGGTTTCTCCTCGGGAAGGGAAGGATCTTCGGTGCCAGAGGGACGCGCTTTCCCGCCACCGGTGGATAGCACACGTCGCGCGGGGCTGGGGCGAGACGCCATTGGCCGAAGCGCGCGCATCAGGCTGCCCGGTTGCCTGTCCGCCCGAAGCAGCGCTGGTAGTACGGCCGCGGCGCTCATCGTGTCGACGGGCCCAGCGTGGATGCCCCCAATGAGCGGGTCAGCCAGCCGGTCGTGCACCTCGCTGCCAAGCCGCCGGCGAACCACGGATCCCACAGATTCGTCGTCGTGGGCTTCATACGTCTCGGATGCGTGCTCTGCAGCGGGCACGTCGAACGCGCCTGGCGTGTCGCCGGTCTTCCCTGCCCGCCCGGTTCGGTTGTGGCCCACCGTGATCCTCCTGCGCGGCACGGGGGGGAGCAGCAGATCGAGAGCCGTGCGCCCCAAGCCCGCCAACGAGAAGATCCCGGAGCGGGCGAGAGGGCCCATGCGGGTGGGCACTCCCATCGCAAGTCCGGACGGCAAGGGACGCAGCATGCCCCGGGCCCACACATAAGCGCGATTGCTTGCGGGAGAGATCAGCTCGGCGCCCAGGCCAAGCTCGTGGCACAGCGCCAGGGCCTCATCGCGTCTGGCCAAGAAGGAATCAGCGCCCAATTCGACAGGCCTTCCTCCCAATTCGCCCGTGCGCAGCTTTCCCCCGAGGCGCGCGTCGGCCTCGAGCAATACCACGCGCGCGCCTTGCGGCAGCGTGGTGGTGAGCTGCCAGGCGGCGGCCAGTCCGGTGATGCCCCCACCTATCACCGAGACCGTGAGGTCATTGGCGTCCTCCCCACGGCTGAAGTCGCGAGCTCGTGCTTGCTGATTGGTCAACTGTCCGTGTCCTTGTCCGTGTCGGTGTCTATGTCGGTGTC
>PLIG01000033.1 GCA_003139255.1 Acidimicrobiaceae bacterium
CCTCTCGCTCACCGCCGACCACGAGGACCCTGCCGTCCAAGAGCGCTGTCGCTGTATGTTCAACCCGCGGGACGCCCATGACGCCCGCGGCCGTGGTCTTCCGGCTGTGCCCGTCCCAAATCTCCGCCGAGCGCTCAAAGCGCTTCTTGGGGTACGAGTAGCCGCCGACCAGTAGCACGCGCCCGTCAGGCAGCAGCGTCGCGGCGGCGCCGTAGCGGTCGTGCTTGGCCGCGCCCACCACGTTCCATCGACCGGGCGGCTCCTCGGCATGGGTAGGCACGGGCCAGCCCGAAACGCAGCAAAGCGCTAGCGTCAGGCTTGCTCTGAGGCTCGGGGCTCGCATCACGTCTTCACCCTACCATGAGCACGAAGATCGGCGAGCCTGCCGTCGTGAGCGCGGGCGNNACTCCGAGCGGATGACCCGCGAGAGACGCGCGGTAGTGAACACGCGTCCCCGGTGGTAGATTCGTTCGTACGCGGCCTCCCGCGCCAGTGATGCGCCGATTCGCTCTTACACTACTATCGATGGTGCAATTGCTCCTTCTGCCGGGAGCTGCACCGGCACAGCCTTTCGCTAAAATGTTCCCTGTGCATTCCGATTCCATATGGCGTCACTCCGCGAATGACAAGGGCGACGCCGAGCGCGTAACACCCGTGGCCGGCGTACCCGATATGAAGTTCGAATCGAGGGACGAGGAGTTCGACATCTTCGGGACGTGAGCTCGGGCTCCACCACGATTCGCTGGATCGACTTGGCTGCTGAACATGAACCGAAACCATAGCCTCTTGGCCAGATCTTCGGCGTCCACGAGGCACGTCTGCGCGCCGTCGGCTGGTCCGCGCACGAGGACATCGACCATGCGATTGGCTGACCGGCCGCCGCCGGTGGCGACACTCCGGCTCGGCCGGGTGGTCGGAGCCTGCGGGTTGGCTGCGCTGTTGGCGGCTGCCCGGCCCGCGCGGGCAACCGAGATCGAGGCCCCCATCACCGCCACCGTCACGGCATCGTCGTCTTCGGCCACGGTGGCGCGGGCCTTGGACGCCGACGCTCTTACGCGGTGGTGCCCGACTCTGGAAGACGCGAGAGGCGAGCTGACCATCCGGTTCGCCCGACCGGTGAAGATCAACAAGGTCACAGTCCTGGTCGGCAAGCAAGACCTGCGAACGTTGCTGGCCCCCTTTCACCCTCCAATCATCCGCGCGAGTCTGGGGGAGGTCGTCGCCGAAGTCGATCCGGCGGAGGACTGGAGAAGCCCCATCGAACTGGAAGCGTTCAGGGAGAAAAGGGGGCAGGTCTTTCTATTGCGTCTCGACCCGGCGACTCGACCCGCTTCCGATCCCGCCGAGCGATGCGTGGCTGATCTCGAGATCGAGCTCGACGGCGCGACGTGGGTGGCCGGGGTCCCCGACGGTGCCGCGTCGAAGTTGCCCGCATTCGTGAACGATCTGACGGCGGCGTTCCGTGCGTGCGATCGGACGGCCCTGCGGCGCCTCGTCCAGTTTCCGCTCCGGCGCAGGGAACTAGGTGTTGGGTTTGCTGGCGCCGAGCTGCACGCCGCGAGCGAATCGGGAGCGCGACGGACGGTCGGATACTCGAACCTTGCGAGCCTCGCCAAGGACTGCCGTGAGCTCGTCTTCCCCGAAGGCGAGACTCCCCCTGTCGACCCGTTTCCCCAGCGGAGCCTTGGCCCCGGCGAGATTCGAATCAAGGGCAATGGAGGTGGCGGCGTCACCTACTGGGACGTCGCGTGGCGCAAGGATCGCTGGGTGCTGACCNNGACCCGCATCGCCTTCACATCGTTTGAATAGCTGTTCGCCGAAATAATGCCGATCGGTGATCGAGCGCGCCACAAACGGCCGCCAGGACTGGTCGAGGCGAGGGCCGGGCAACGCCGCTCTTGGGCCGAAGTGCGCCGGAATCTGGCGTGCGAACGCGCGGGAGCAGGCAGCGGACGTACGAATCGCGTGCTGCGCGCCTTCCACGAACTGTGGTGGGACGGCCATCGAAGAATTTGTTGGTGATGGTTTTGTCGAACTCGGCCCGGCAATTCATCAGCATATTCTGCTGGTCGGTGATGAGGTCGTAGACCAGCCATGCACCGCGCTTGCAGAGCTGTTTCCAGTCCATCGCAAGCCCTCCTTGGTCACCCTCTTGCGGAGAGCTGTACTTAGCACCGCGACATCCGTAGGGGCAGAAGCAGAAGAAGGCGGTTTCGCCGAAAGAAGCAGTCTGCAAGGGACACGCTACTTCGCGCACATCACGGCGCGCCTTGAAGGCCACCTGAGCCGTGCCCATCATTTCCAGCACAACCAAGCGGGGGAATCCANNGAATCCATGGACTTGATGGGCAAGAATTCCGCAGAAAAACCCAATTTTGTGCGGAGTACGGCCGAAACGGAGCCGTCATGGTGACCTGATGCCGGGGCGAAGTCAAGACTCTGCATTTTCATCCCGTGTTTTTTTTCTTGTCTTTCGCGCGCTTCCACAAACGCGATACCGGCTCTATTCAACCTGAAGAACGTTGATGGGGAGGACACGCCAGCGAGGCAACGGCCGCGTGGACCTGCTCGCCGACGACATGGACG
>PLIG01000167.1 GCA_003139255.1 Acidimicrobiaceae bacterium
CGGCTCGTGAGAAAGGTACCGGTAACGACGCATTATCGATAGGCCGCATATTCGCGCCGACCCGAGCTCGAAGCCTCGGACGTCGGAGGGTTCCGTCAACTCGCGCTGACCCGTTTGAGCGCCGCGTANNGGCTGTAGCCGGTCGCCTTGGCGACGACGGCCGCCGGGACTTCGCTCAGCAGATGGGTCAGGGAACCCTGGCGTTCCGCCCGCGTGATCCCGAGCTGGCCGAGGCGGATGCGCAGCTGCGTGGCGATGATGTGCTCGCCCGGCCTGCGCCCAGGGAAGAGGAACTCGGTCCCGGTGTTCGTCGAGGTCATGTTCCATCGCTCGCCTGCGTAACGCGAGACCAGTGCTCCAACCGGTGTCGGGAGGGCGACCGGCTCGTCACCGAGGCGCAAGAAGAGCTCCCCGTCGGCTTCGACGAGGTCGCTCAGCCTGAGCTTCGACACCCGTGTCACCTGCTGGGCGAACAAGACGACGATGAGCCCGGCAACGCGATCGCCGAGAGCGATCTCCTCATCGGTCACAAGCCGTGCGACGATCTCGGCGAGGCGAGCACTTGGGCACCCCGGCGACGACGTGTACCGACGCGACGGCAACTTGAGCCGTCGACAGCGCCTCCGGCGTATCGCCCAGGAGATGAAGTCTGCCGCCATGAACGGGTTGGACGCTGTGGCGAACCAGTCGTCGATGTCCTCTTGGCGAACCTGGACCAACACGAGCCCCCGTTCGGACAAAAAGCCGAGGAACCTCACCGCTGCGTCGGTCTGGTCGCGGGCAGCCGCAGTGGCCGCGGCCGTCAGCTGTCCGGCTTCTGAGCGCACGGTCAGGTTCCTCATGTGACGCCAGGCAAGGTAGGCGGAGATCTCGTTTCGAATGGCGGGCTCTGAGATGGAGGCGAGCCGGCGGTGGCGCCAGGTGGCGAAGGCCGCCAGGTACTTGTCGCGATGTGGGAGGAGACCGATGTGCATCAGCAGCTCGCGGAGGAACTCCCGACCCTGCGGCCCCGCCATCTCGTCGATGCCCTCGTGGGTGAGCGGCGTCGAGCCGTCGGCGAGCGAGGTGAGACGCTGACGAACGGCCGGTTTGTTGAGCCACATCATGGCCGCGATGGGGCTGGCCATCGAGGTGAGCTTCTCGAACAAGACCAGAAGCTCGGGTGCGACCTGACCGGTCCCGTCGTCGAGTAAAGCGCTGAGACGCCGGGCAAGCGAACAGGAAAGACACGTGCGGGTATACCAAAGCTGGCCCTCTTGGCCACAGGTGCTGCAGGTAAAACACGTCGTGATGCCGGCACAGTCCACACAGATGGGCCTGCTGTCGCGGTCACGCCCGACGAGGAGTCGTTCATCCCCACAACCGGTGCAGCGGCCTCGAATCTTCACCGCCCGCGTGACACAGGACCTGCAGACGTATCCCTCCGGCCAGGTGAAGCCGGACCTCCACTTCTTGGCGCAACGGCAACATAGCTTGGCGGCACGCTGATAGCTCACGACGGGCCCACCCGGGCACGACGCGGGCGGCTCTTTGCCCTGGGAGAACGAGCCGTTCGCTGTTGTTCTTCGGCCGTGATCGAGATGAGGTCGCTCGGGGTGCAGGCCAAGATGTCGCACAGTGCGGCCAGGGTCATAAGCGACAGTCGCTCCGGGGTGTTGGCGACGAGGCGGTAGACCTGGGCGCTCGACAAGGTGACGCCGCGAGCTTCGAGGAGCGGGCCGAGCTCGCTCGTCTTCCAAAGGCCTTTCGTGGCCATGATCTGGCGCAGGTTCCAGCTGTAGCCGGGTCTTGTCGTCATTTTTCGTCAACCTCTCGTGTCGGGGTGATGCTCTTTTTCGTTGGCGTGCCGCCGATCATCTTGTCCAACGCCGCCCGCAGCACGCGTGTCCTGTAGTCCGACGAGACAGAGGTGTAGAGCGCCGTCGTCGACGAGTGCCGGTGGCCGACCTGCTGCTGGACGAAGAGGGGGTCATAACCGTCCTCAATCAGGTGGCTTACATAGGAGTGGCGCAGGCAGTGAGGGCTGAGCCCTGCCGGAAGTCCGGCGGCCGCCGCCGACGCGGCAAAGGCGGCGTTCAGCCTGTCCTCGCTCACGCGTCCGTGACGCTCCGAAGGCCACAGACCCGACGAGTCCGCCCGCCAGTCCGTCAGCACCTCGTCGACCCACTCGGCGATCACCTCGACGGACCAGTCCATGACCGTGAGGACGCCCCTGCGCCGCGGTGGCGATCCGTTGGCCGCTTTACCGAAGCGGACGTGGCACACGCCGAAGGCCCCGAACTCGGAGGCTTTCGGGTTCGGGCCGAAGTCGCAGCGCTCGAGCATCAACAGCTCCCGGCGTCTAAGTCCCCACCCATAGGCGACCTTCAGCATCGTGGCATCGCGAAACGCCGGTGCCCAGCCCTTGGCGCCACGGCGNNGCGCCTCACCGCGTCTGTCCGTTCGTCGGCGGCGTCGAACAGCGCCTGGCACTCGGCTCTGGTGAGGGGACGGCGCGAAGGCCGGGCTTCTTGGTCGATCGTGTGCACGGCCAGGTTGGCCGGACCGCAGATCTGCACGGCGTGGGTGCCGAAGCGTTGCAGGCACAACGCGTCCCAGCTGTAGGCCGGATCGCACACGTAGTCCAAGAAGGCGCTGACCGTGAGGCCATAGCTGCGAATCGTCGAGTTGGCCCGGCCTTCGTCGGTTCGCAGGGCGGCCGCCCAGTTCTCCAGGTCAGCCGGTGACCATTGCCAAGGGTAACGTCCGACCTCGTCCTGGAACCGCCGCAGCACCCGGGCGCCGCTCTCGACGGTGCCGAAGGCGAGGTTCCGGCTGAGGCGCTGTGTCCGCCACCCGTCGAGCATCGCCTCGAAGACGGCATGCTCGGGCGAGACCTCAGGGCCTTCGCCGACGACCCGCAGGCGTGCAGCACCGAACTTCTCCATATTCCTCCTTGCGCTCGACGACCCGTTCAATCATCAGATGCGACGCATCCGTTGATCGATTGCATCAGCTACCGCAAGCACACTCGTGGATCCCCTGGAAGACGACCCCGTCTCTGGGCGGCGACCGACCAACATGCGGTCATCGCGAACGGGTGTCGCCAGGAAACAGTCCCTGCTACGGGGCACTCCGGGCGAGCTGTGGCGAATACGCGTCCGATGCAAT
>PLIG01000195.1 GCA_003139255.1 Acidimicrobiaceae bacterium
CGATTACGAATCCCCACTTGAGGACCGGCGACTCGGGCATGCGCACAATATCGGCCGCGACGAACATCGCTGAGACAAACGCTTCCGCGAACCACAGGATCATGACCCCAGTGAGCATCGTCCCTCTTCGACCTGATCGTTGGCTCTGCAGGCGGATGCCTTCCTCCGCGCAGACCCGTCGCTCTGACAGACAGAACTCCGCCATCGCCAGGGTGCCCCGCGCTGGTAACCCGTTTTATCTCTGCGCATAGCGAGCGGGATCGGCGTCGAACGCCTCGGCACATCCCGGATTGCAGAAGTAGTAGTCGGTCTCCTGGTAGCGACGGTGCGCTGCCGCGTGGGTCGGATCGATCGTCATCTGGCAGACGGGGTCGACCACCTCGTTGGGCTTGCCTGCANNTCTTCGTTGGGTGGGCATAGTCCTCGTCGCTGGCTCTGGCGAGGCGGCCGGCGGCGACGGTGCCGCTGGTGGCGACCGCCATCGGCTCTCTTGCTAGCTCAGAGCCGGTGAACCGCGCGGGCTCGGTTTCGAAGCGCACCCGGCAGCGGTCCGAACAGAACCAGTAGTTCTTCCTGTCCCTAGTCGCCTCGGCCGGTGCGTCGACGATCCGGACCTGCATACCGCACACCGGGTCGATGGCGAAGCTGGCACCTCCTCCAAGCTGCTCGCGGTGTCGTTTCATCCACCACAACCCGGCGAAGACCGCGATGAAGACGATGTTGAGCGCACTCGTGTAGTTCCACGAGAACTGGACGGCGACCACCGATGCCCGCCGCACCGTGGGGACGATGCCTGCCGCGGAGAACAACTCGCCCACTACAAGGCCAGCCACCGCCATCACCACGTAGAAGACGAGGACCAGCCGGAGAGNNCCCGCCATAGAACTTGCGGTAGATCAGGATGAGCGGCATCGAGATGAGGTCGGCGAAGACGAAGGAGATCACCCCACCGAAGCTGATGCCCCCTTTCCACAGTGCAGCGGCCAGCGGGACGTTCCCGACCGAGCACACCCAGCTCACCACCGCGATAACCGGGCCGATCGCCGCGTTCTCCACGCTGGTCCATCCCCCGTGGCCGGTGACGAACAGGTCAGCCCAGAGGCTTGCCGGTACCAACGCGGCCAGGAAACCGGCCACCGTGTACCCGATCGCCAGCTCCTTGCGGAGCATCGTCACATCCGCGATGGCGTAGGTGGCCGCATCTGCCCACGCCCCTTTCGAGCGGAGTTTCTTCGCCCACGGCGCCTGCTCGATCGTCCGCTGGTGTTCGATGCGGGCGCCCTCCACGGCCGCCCGGCGGACCGCGTCGGCTCCGCCGACACCCTTTGCTCGCGAGGCAGCAGTCCGAGCCTCGCTACNNCCCGCCGACGAACTCCGCCGCGGTGAACTGCCAGCCGATGAGCACGAGCAGCACCAAACCGAGCTCGATCACCAGGTTGGTCGATGCCACCATGAACACCATTGCCGACACGAAGTCCGCTCCCTTTGCAAAGAGCGACTTGGCCATCGCGCTCGCCGCATACGAGCAGCTTGACGACATCGCACCGAACCCCGAGGCCCGAGCGATCGCCGCAGGTCGATGGTTCCCCAAGGTCCGCTGCATGTCCTCCTTGGAGACGAACGCCTGCACTGCACCCGACAGACCGAAACCGAGCACGAGGGCCCAGACCGTCTCCCAGAACATGAAGAACGCCTCGCGGATGCCCCGGCCGATGTCGACGAGGAACCCCGGCACAACGACAGCGAGCACGGGGCTGTGGGCCCCGGCAAGCATCTCCAACCCGGTCACGATGTCGTCCCCCCGTCGCGTCGTGTGCTCGGACCATCGGCGTCGCCCTTGGGCGTGTCGCTCCCTCCACCGATGGAGCCGTCGCCGCGGCGATTGGCAGCGCTCAGGACGCCTCGTGCGATGTCTGCTAGTTCCCGGGCAACGAAGCGAAGCTGCTCGGAGGGTCCGGTGGTGCAGCTCGGGACGTTCTCGTCGCCTACCGGGCAACTCGGCTTAGCGTGCTGGTGGGTGCGTCTCATCGCCGGCTCACAGCCGCATGACCTGGCGGATCGTCGCGGCTACCTCGGAGAGCTCAACCGCGGCCCCGTCGGGGCTGCGTGCTGCGTCGAGCACGCAGTGACCCAGGTGGTCGTTGAGCAGCCCAACGGCCACCTCCTGCAGCGCCCGGGTCGCCGAGGCGACCTGGATGACCACGTCAGGGCACCACCGGTCATCTTCNNACCGAGGAGACCTGCGTGACCACATCGGGGCACCACCGGTCATCTTCGATCATCTTCTGCAGACCCCGCACTTGACCTTCGACCTTGCGCAGGCGAGCTAGATAGTCGTCCTTCCCCGAGGCATAGCCTCGGGCGGCCCGCTGCCTCGACCCTGCTTGCTGTCCCACCGTGCGGTGCCCGTCACCGGTGCCGACCCCTTCGCTGGTAGCCATCACGCCCGTCCCGGCCTGCTTGCGGAATGCGTGCGGCTTTCTCGCGACGTCGGCGGTCCATTCGTCGGCTCCGCTGGGGCCCTGTGTCCAGGACTGAGGTGTCCCGGCTCGGTGCGCAGCACGCCATCGAGGCGCTGCTCGAACTCTACGACGTCGATCTCGCCACGGGCGTAACGCTCCCGCAGCGTGAGCACGGGATCCTCTGGCCCTGGTCTTCCGCTCTGCGCCCCTCCCTTCTCCGGGTCCGGACCGCGTCCGGACCCAGGTCGGCGTGTCGCGCCATTGGCCAACGCGTAGATACCCCAGACGACGAGACCCAGTACGACGAGCATCATCACCCACGCCAGGACGACGCCCCACATGGGCCACTGTGCTCCTCCCCAAGACATCACGGCGCACACCTCCTCAATCGAGACCCACTACGGGGCCACCACTAGTAGCTTGCCACGGTGTACCCCAAGGGGGTAGGGCCATTGGGCACATTGATGTGTCGGACGGCCCTACCGAGACGGTGCAGGAGGTCGACCACGGATTCTGGTGAGAACAGTCAGGTATACCGGGTGAACCGTCGTTTCCTCGTCATCGGGATCGGCATCGCCGTCATCGTGGCCATTGGTCTCGGCCTCGGGCTCGGCGGGGGCCGACCATCGCATCGAGCATCCGACCTGGGGCCATCTCACCGTGCGGCGCCGGGCCGTACGGCCCCGGCATGATGGGCGGCGACGTAGGGCCGACAGGTGCCGGCAGGCCTGGTACCCAGCTCGGGCCGCTCGACGACGTTCCTGTCTCAGCGGGCTGGGGGGATCAGTATGGGACTACTCGGAGGTCCAGCAGTACCTGACCGCCTCGCAACAGTTTGGCTGCGCCGACAAACCTGACAGCACAGTGACCTTCACTGGCCAGAATGTGACCATCGACATGGTCGCTGTCCAAGACGGCTACCCCGACCAAACCTTCGAGGAAAAGTCGATCGCCATCGCTGAGGCGGAGCCCTCATCGGCGGCAAAGCGCTCGCCGGTGGCCGAGGACTCATTGCTTGTCACGGCACCCCGTTCACTGAAACGAATCCGACGATTTCCATCGCCATGCGACGTCGCGTCGCGTAAGGCTCAGGGCGGCGTTGGCGGTAATGGCCCGGAGGCGCTCCCCGCGCGGTCGGTGTGAGAGTTTCGCTGCTGCTCA
>PLIG01000209.1 GCA_003139255.1 Acidimicrobiaceae bacterium
GGCCATAGCCCATGTCGCTGAGATCTACAGAGACAAGATGAATGAGTACCTGCAGACTCGTCCGCTTGCCCGCAAGACGCACACCATGCGTGTGGCCATTTCGGACATAGCGAACGACGGCGCCGCGCTTGGCGCTGCATCATTGGTACTTCACGCCACCTACGCCCCGGACACGGCCCACCTGACGGGCGTTTAGAACGCAAAAGCGGTCGGGCCCGATCGAGCACGAGAGAGAACGACAGGATGATCAACGTCGGAGTCATCGGTGCCGGCGCGATTGGCGCCGACCATTTGCGGCGGTTGTCGACGAGGGTCTCGGGCGCGCGCGTCGCCGTAGTTTTCGATGTCGATGCGAAACATGCCGCTGCGCTGGCCGAAGGCTCGGGAACGACCCTAGGGACCAGCGCAAAGGACGTGATCGAGGATCCGGCTGTCGACGCAGTCTTGATCGCATCGCCTGGCGACACCCACGCCCAGCTCACGCTCGCCTGCATACAAGCGGGCAAGCCCGTGCTGTGTGAGAAGCCGTTGGCACCGACNNCACACAGGTTGGCTTCATGCGTCGCTACGATGCCGGTTATCGCGCCGTCAAGCAGGCGATCGATGCTGGCAGCATCGGTGAGGTGCTCGTGGTGCACTGCGTGCACCGCAACGTCTCCTCGGCACCGTCGTACACGAGCGACATGTCCTTCACCGACTCGGCAATCCACGAGATCGACACCGCGAGGTGGCTCATCGCCGACGAGATCGTCGCCACGACCGTCATCGGCGTACGGCGCAGTTCGCTCGCGCCAAGCCATCTACGTGACCCTCAGCTCGTGCTGCTCGAGTTCCGGTCCGGCGTCGTTGTTGAGGTCGAGATCTTCGTGAACTGCCAATACGGCTACGACGTGCGCTGCGAAGTCGTTGGCTCCACCGGCGTCGTATCCCTCGACAACCCTACGACCGGCGCCCTGACGCGCTCAGGTGCGCGCAGCGAGCCGGTTCCCGCGGACTGGCAGGTGCGCTTTGGCGACGCCTACCTCGTGGAGCTGCAGGACTGGATCAACGGTCTCGAAACGGGCGCGGCACGCGGCCCCAGCGCATGGGACGGTTACGCGGCCACGGCGGTCGCCCAAAGTTGCGTCGCGTCGCTCCAGAGCGGGCTGAAGACAACCGTCTCGCTCGTCGAGCGACCTGCGCTGTACACCTGACGGGCGATTTGATTCAGGCAAGCCACAGCACGAGGGACAACTGAGCCCTCGAGCAGCGTCGAGTCGAGGAGGTTAACCGAAAATGAGCACAGTGGAACGGATCGCGGGAGCGCCGATCAGCTGGGGCGTCTCTGAAGTGCCTGGATGGGGTCATCAGTTGTCGCCGGAACGGGTGCTGGCAGAGATGCACTCGATCGGGCTCACGGCGACGGAGGCCGGTCCCGACGGGTTCCTGCCGGAGGACTCACAGGAGCTGCGTCGCCAGCTGGACGACCACAGCCTGCGCCTCGTAGGGGGGTTTACGCCGCTTGTGCTCCACCGGCCGGGACCGTGGCGGGACAAGCTTAGCCACGTGGTGCGTCGGTTCGCGGACATTGGGGGCGAGGTGGTCGTGCTCGCCGCCGCCACCGGGCTCGAAGGCTACGATCGCCGGCCGGTGCTCTCTTCAGGGGAGTGGAACATGCTCCTCGGGGCGCTCGACGAGGCGGTCGACATCGCCTCGGCGGGTGGGATGAGCGCCGTGCTGCACCCTCACGTCGGCACCGTCGTGGAACGACCCGAGGAGATAGAGCGCGTCCTCGAGGGCGCCTCGGTACCGCTCTGCCTCGACACGGGCCACGTCATGGCCGGCGGCGGCGATCCGGTCGCCCTGGCCCGCCAAGCCCCGTCACGGATTGGCCATGTTCATTTCAAGGACGTGCACTGCGACCTGGCCCGGCGCGTTGCCAATGGCCAGCTTGCTTTCAGCGATGCAGTCCGTCTCGGCATCTTCTGCGTGCTCGGACAGGGAGACGTGGACGTCGCAGCGATCGTTGGCGCGCTCGAAGGCGCTGGTTACCGTGGCCGGTACGTGCTCGAACAGGACGTCATGCTGGAGGGCGAGCCGCCTGCCGATTGCGGGCCACAGCTGGCGGTGCACGACAGCAGGTCGTACCTCGAGAACCTCCTGGCGAGCACGCCGACCTGACTGCTCCGGAGAGGACGCGGGAGATGGCTGGCTCTTCTTGATCGACCAGTCTCTGGATCTTGTGACAACTCTATGCAGCGACTCCAGAACGCGCGTTTGTGACGTCGTTGCCGCTAATGACTAATCGCTGAGGTGGTTGGCTACAGTGCAGTCCGACCTTGTGCTGTCGGCTCGCCGCCAAGTTCGCAGGGTCCGGCAGCAGCCGATGAAGAGGAGCGTGGAATGGAGCCGTCTGACCCAACCAGGGAGCAAGCCAGAGCCACGCCCTCCTACGCCTGTGCAAGCGCCAGGGCCTTCGGGAGGTGCATTGCAGCCGGCCTTGCTGCTCTGTCTCTCGTGGGCACGGCGATCAGCCTGGTCGTGACCGCCCCCCAAGCATCGGCCGGAGTTAGGACTTTGTACGCCTATGCAGACGGGGGCGCCATCTTGCCAGCCAGCTGCCCAAAAACGAGCACCACGTCCGCGCAGTGCACGCTGACCGAGGCGCTTTCCCGGGCTGTCCTTGGCAGCACTGTGGCATTGGCCACCCCCGGTCGCTCTAGGCGCTACGTCGGCAACTGGGCGGTGAGCACCCCCGGCACCACGTCTTCGGCACCGCTCACGATCAAACCGGCACCGGGCGTCACCAGACCCACCTTGGACGGCAACCAGGGGCGATCAACTGGCTGCCGGACCAAGACTTGTGACGGGCCGGTGCTCAATATCGGCTCGAGGGGTCATCTCGACCTCGTCGGCGTCACGATCCAAAATGCCAACAACCTAAGCTCCGGTCTCGGCGGCGCTGTCGAGAACATCCGTGGTGGCACCCTCAGCGTGTCGCACTCCACGTTCCTGCGCAACTACGCTTCCGACGACGGCGGCGCCATCGATAACGCCGATACCGGCGGCACAGGTACCCTCAGCGTGTCACACTCCACGTTCTCGGGTAACTACGCCCTCAACTGCGACGGGGGCGCCATCGCCAACGCCGATATCGGGGGTGAAGGCACCGTCCTCGTCACGGCTTCCACGTTCTCTGGCAATAGCGCCATTAACGGCAACGGCGGTGCCATCGACAGTGGCGACACCCGCGGCAAAGGCAGCCTCATAGTGTTGGCTTCCACTTTCTTGGGCAATGTCGCCGCTCGCGCCGGCGCCCTCGACAGCGCCGACAACGCCAGCGGCACCCTCAGCGTGTCGGCCTCCACGTTCTCGGGCAACAAGACCGTCGGCGATGGCGGCGCCATTGACAACGCCGACAGCATGGGCACCAGCGAAGGCGCCGTCCTCGTTTCGGCTTCCACGTTCTCGGGCAACATCGCCGAAGCCCACGGAGGGGCCATCGACAACTCCGACGTGGGCGGCAAAGGCACCCTCAGCGTGTCGGCCTCAACGTTCTCGGGCAACAGGGCCAACGACATCTACGGCGCCCACGGCGCCCAGGGCGGCGGCGCCATCAACACCGGTAGCGGCAGCACCGTCTGGGCCGCTGCGGACATCTTCAACGGCCCTTGTCACCGGGCTGGCGGAACCTGGAACGACGAAGGTTACAACGTCGGGAGCAACGCGACCTGCCTGAGGGGTGCGAAAGGCGACGTCGGCTATGGTGCAAGCCGCCTCGGGCCCTTGGCCTACCACGGTGGGCCGAGCGAAACGATGTTGCCGCTGAAGGGCAACCCGGCGATCGGCGTCATCCCGTACAACACCACGGTGACGCTCGACCACCGCTTTGTCAGGCTGTGCCCGACTGCCGACCAGCGAGTTGCGCGGAACGGCCCGAAACGGCATTGCAACGCCGGGGCCGTGCAGTCTTCGGCGTAGCGCAGGTGCAGGCCGCCCACTCGTACTCGTGTCCGGTGGACCTCCGCACGTGATACGTGAAGTTGGGATGAACGACGGCGCGAGCTCGAGAAAAGGTCACCAGTACCGCCTTTGGTGCACCTTGGCCTGTTCGTAAACGGTTCGCGCCCGCACGGTCGGCTCGAGCTGGGAGACTTCGGCGACCGGCACGTCCCACCATGAGTCGCTGCCCGGAGCGGGGACGAGCGGATCCGTCTCGATCTCGACAAGAACCGGACCTCTCTCCGAGCGTGCCGCAACGAGCGCGTCGGTCAGCTC
>PLIG01000215.1 GCA_003139255.1 Acidimicrobiaceae bacterium
CCTGCAGAATTATGGGTTTCATTATGGGTTTTTCAACCTGCGGATTGTGGAATCCGTTTGCTGCCGCACCAGAAAGAAAAAGTCCGTTCCCGGGCAAGCGAATGCGCCTTCATGGCGGAGGGGCCCGATGGCCGGGGCGGTGCGTAGGGCTGCATAGGGCATTCCCTGTGGGGATGCCCTGATCACACTTTGGCCGTACGTGTCTTGAGGCATCTGACCTGTACTGTCAATGAACGTCGACACGTGGTACTTGTCAACGTTCGACGACATGTTATACTTGTCAACGTTCGACGACANNCGCGTAGGCGTCTCCCGAGCCTGGATCAATGCAGTCGAGGCCGGAAAACCCTCAGTGGAGTTCGACCTGGTCCTGCGACTCCTCGATCATCTCGGCCTCCACTTGGACCTTGCCAAGCCAGGAAACCTTGGCGACGTCTTCAAGGGCAGGTCGGTCGATCTGGATTCCGTCCTCGACGAGTACCGCGACCGATGACGGACTCTCTGCTCGTCGTCCTCGACGATGTCATTGCCGGCACCTTGGAACGGCTTCCGGGCGGGAGGCTCCGGTTCGACTACACCGAGGAGTACCGGGAGCGCCCTAGGGCGACACCGATCTCGCTCTCAATGCCGCCCCAGGTGCGATCGCATTCTGACCGGACTATCACTCCATGGCTATGGGGGCTCCTCCCGGACAACGACGCCGTTCTGGCTCGCTGGGCTCGCCAGTTCCACGTTTCGTCCTCCTCACCGTTCTCGCTCCTGGCAACCCAAGTCGGAGAGGACTGCGCAGGGGCGGTCCGCTTCGCCCCGCCGGAAGAGATTGACCGCGTTCTGGCACGCCCAGGAGGGGTTACCTGGCTCACCGAGGACGAGGTGGGACNNTTCACCGGCCAGTTCAGCCTCGCTGGAGCCCAGGCGAAGACGGCTCTGCTCTTCAAGGATGGGCGTTGGGGTGTTCCATCCGGCTCCAACGCGACCACCCACATCCTCAAGCCAGCGGTCGCCGGGCTTGACGACCACGACCTGAACGAGCACCTCTGCCTTGACGCTGCCCGACGTGCCGGACTGGTTGCTGTCCGGACGAAGGTCAGCCGGTTCGGAGACGAGTCCGCCGTCGTCGTCGACCGCTACGACCGGCGGGAGGTGGGGGGTGAGATCATCCGGGTCCATCAGGAGGATCTCTGCCAGGCTCTCGCACTCCCGCCGTCGCTCAAATACCAGAATGAGGGAGGCCCAGGTCCCGCCGACATCGCCAAGCTCTTCCGCAGCGCCATGCCGCCGCGGGCTGCTGACGACGCCGTCAGGAGGTTTGCCGACGCCTTGATCTGGAACTGGCTCATCGCTGGAACCGACGCTCACGCCAAGAACTACTCCCTGCTCCTCGCCCAGGACCAGGTCCGCCTCGCGCCACTGTACGACGTCGCCTCGGCGCTTCCATATGACATGCATGAGCGGAAGCTCAAGTTCGCCATGAAGATTGGTGGTGACTACCGGGTTTTCCCATACCGGAACACATGGCCCGAGGCCGCCCGGGAACTGGCTCTGGACGCTGACGCCCTTGTGGGCCGAGTTCGGGTGCTTGCCGCCAAGGCCCCAGACGTCTTTGCCGATGCCGCCAAGGCCCCAGACGTCGAGGCCCTGGACCGCCCCTTGCCGACCCGTCTGGTCGACCTGGTCGCCGACCGGTCCGAGCGGTGCAGCCAGCTTGTTGGAGGTTCCGCTCCGGCAACGTGACGGAGTTGGCGGGCCCATGGAATCCCTCTACCGAGGTCGCTAAGCGGCGGGAGCGGTGCACGCGAATGACGGGCGGGTAGGCGCCCGCGAACGGTGAGGTCCGGGTGCGCAAGGCACGAGCAGCTCATCTCGACGGGCGTAGGCCGCTGGAAGCCACTTCTGCGCGGATCCGGCATGATCTCGGATAGGAGGCGCGCATGCAGGTTGCCGGAGCAGATGTCTGGAAGGGCCGGTGGGTGGTAGTGGTCCTGGACGACGGACGGTTCACCCGGGGCTTCGTCGCTCCCACCATCGAGGAGGCCGTCGCCGAGCTCGCTGACGTCGCGGCCATCGGGATCGACATGCCGATCGGGCTGCCGGCAGCGGGGACGCGCCGTCCGGCGGACTTGGCGGCCCGGGAGTTCTTGGGTAAGCGGCGCAACTCGGTCTTCTTCACGCCGTCGGCCGAGTTGCTGGAGAAGGAAACGCCCGCCGAGGCGAACGCGCTGGCCCGGGCTCAGGAGTGGCCGGGGATCGCCGCCCAGACCTTCGCGCTCAAGAAGCAGCCCCTGGCCGTCCAGCCCCTGGCCTCGGCCAATGAGCGGATCTGGGAGGTGCACCCCGAGGTCTCCTTCGCCGAGGCCAGGGCCTTGACGGCAAGCTCGTCCGGAACCTCATTCGCAAGGTGGAGATGACGCAGGCCCAGGTCGCCTCACTCACCAAGGAAGAGGCCATCGCTGCGTGGCAGGAGTATCTTGCCGGCGGCGGCCAGTGATGGGTCCGAGCACCACCATGTGGCCCGCAGATCGACTCGCCCGTGACATGCGGGACTCACGCTCAATTGCCGTTCAGTGCATCGCGGCACTCCGGCGGAGCGGGGTCGTTAGGAGTTGGGCGGGCTGACCGAGCCGCAGCGCAGGTGGAAGTGCCAACCGTCATGTATGACGAGACATGCCTTCGCGAATCCGTGAACATAGTCAATGCCGTCGCTGAGGCTGATATAGACGACGAGCAGGATCACCAGCACTACCGCCACGAAGGCGAGAACGGTGAAGGTGCGGTGACTACGGCGCGGAGCTGACTGAACCACAGGCGACGAAGGAGAGTGAGCGTATTGCCGGTCCGCCAACTCCATGGAACAGAATCGTACCGCTGTGCGTAGCGGTCGCTCGTGATGTGCCGGTAGTGGGGGCCGTCACACCCCATCAGTAGGCTCGCTCGATGGCCATTGGTGCACTGATTATCTCGATAGTCTCAGCGTTTGGCGCGGTTGCCGCCGTGTGGGTAGCGGTCTGGACGCATCGGCAACAAGGCAGCCGGGTCGTGTGCAACTGGAGCAACGCTTACCCGCCGGGCGGATCGGGAACGGGTGAGCGCCACATACAGGTTCAGGCGGTCAATCACGGACGGTCGGCCACCACAATTGCCGGGCGGGGATTCGCCATCGTTGATGCACAAGGCAAGCCCACGGATCGGACGATCGTTAGCCTCGTGAATCTTTCGCGGTTGCCGCCGTGACCCCATCGCCTCGACAGCGAATCATCGGCGAGATGGATGCTCCCTTATGCGGACCTTTGGTCAGTCATCACCAGTCAACCGACACAAGTAACCGGGATCCTCGCCTTCGTGCGAACGGGCACGGGGCGCCACATTTATTCGGCGACTCTGATTGACCCCAATTTCATAGGCGGTTCCCGGTGATTCGTCAGGCATGTCGATGACGGCAGTAGAGAGGAATATTCGCAGAGCACGGACGAACACTAAGTTCATGCGTGATTGTGGGTCCGCAATTGCCGTGGGTGGTGCGAGTATTGCCCTGACGCTGATTATCGGTGGGCTGGCAATCCAGAAGGAGGCTTACGTTGCCTTGCTACTTCTGGAAGGAATCCTGATAGGGGGAAGTGCGTACTTTGAATGGCGTGCAAGGAGCGCCCTGACTGCCAGGCCGCCTATCTGGTACACGGTGCAGATTGCGATTGTTGGCACCGTCATCGTTGCCTTTGGCGTCAGCGTGGCAGCAGAACCAGGCCATGACTGGCCTGCAAGCGCCTATACCGCGAGCTGGTGGGCGCTGGTTGGATTCTCGCTATCTGCGGCATTCGTTGGTGCGATGCTTCGGCGTGTGGCCGACAGGCTACTTGATGACTTGGACGATGAACGGAAAAGTCCGGGGCCTGTTGCAGGGGAGGGAACCTGTTGGCGAGGCGTTCAAGGACGGTCCATACGGCCAGGATCCACCCGCCGACGTTGGCAAGCACCTCATATCGGGCATTGAGTCGCCTGAATCAGATCGAGAGTGACTCGCCGGTGTCTATGGCGTCTCAGTTAGTTACATAAAGAGGGGCGAGGGTCTGCACGATCTGCTTGGCGGAGTTCTCGTCTGGTGCCCAACCAGCGGTGAAGAGATCATCGCCCCGGAGGAGATCGTAGTGCCAACCTTGCCCATCCGGACGAATGAGGCCGCCGTAAAGTCCTCCGGCATAGTGAATGGCGAGGGCGCCATCGGTAGCGAGAGGCTCATCAGCCGCCGACGACGCACCACTAGTCGGTATCGGGACGATGAGCTCTTGAGAAACTTTTCGGATCATCGCAAATCGAACCATTCTTTGTTTGGTTCGAGGCGGTTATTGGCCGTCCGCAATACATGCAACGAGCTACATAGTGAACAGTCGAGTTCTCCATTTGTTGGTCCTTGGGGTCCATCGCTTCCTCCTTCTAGTCTCAGTCAGTGTAACAGAAAGCGGGTTGGCCAGCTCGGTGACTCATTCAAATAACCCACCGTTTTTGCACTCTTTTGAAATGTCCTGAACTGCGTTGGGACAACTGACAGCGCACGAGGAGAGCCAAGCTCAATGCGATCTTCATACACATGGAGGAATCCGCCAGTGCCAACTTGAGGTGCCCATCCAGCGCCATCCACAATGATCACCGGACCAACTACCCCCGGCAAGTTACTTATCTGCCAGTCCATCCATGTCGCCTCTTGCTGAGCGTGCCTCCACTCTGCCGCAGTCTTCGATGGATCCCGAGGTACCTTCGTTGTACCCACGAAGCCGAACGGCACTCGACGGTCTTTCGCTGGCCGGTAGGTGGCGTGGACGGCCCACATTACGGACCAACACACGATGCAAAACAGAACAGCTACTGCTAGTCCGATGTGTGATCCCCTTCTGTTTGATTGCAACGGTATTGCTGCCCTGGCTGGTGGAGCCGCCTCCGAATCGCTTTCCAATCCATCATTGACAGACAGCCCCTTCATCGGCAGTTTCCTCACGGAACTGAAGCCAGCCGTGGCCATGACCGGGACCTGGGCCAGGAAGCCCGGTTCTGACTGGTCATCTGGCCGACAGATGTCCGCAGACCGTCGAGTCAAATCTCACTCCACGAGAATGCCGCTCCGCTCGAAGCAGGCATCGAACTCGTCACCGAGTCCTCGGATCTCGTGCACCAGGGACCAGAGCTTCTCCTGCCAAGTCCTGACCCGGCCATGCCTGGCTCTCGGCAGGTAGACCGTCTCCTCTTGGAGATCCCCCCAATCGTCCGCAATCGGATCGTCATCGCAGTCAACCACCAGATGCCCGACTGAACCGCCGTCGCTGGACGACAGATCCGTGACCCGCAACCGGAGCNNCGGGAATCCTGGAGGCTCTGGCCGAGGTCGGATTGATGGGCGAATCAACACGAGACTCTTGCTGCCTGGAAGGCGGGTCGGGGAGAGCCGAGCTTCATCCAACGATCCGGTAAGTCCCGTGAGGACCTTTGGCCCTATCGAATGTCACGTAGAGATGACAACATCTTGATCAGGCGGGCCACCGGACTGGAGTGCAACATGTCTCAGTGCAGCTTTTGCGGCCAGGATTCCTACGGACACGGTTGTCCTAATGGTCCGAGTACCGCCAACTATGCAGGGTCAGGAGTTCNNAGAATTCCTACGGACGCGGTTGCGCTTACGCTCCGAACGATTCCATTATCGCCGGCCAGGGAGTTCACTGCCACATGGGCGGCCCCGGGTGTAGGTGGTGCGGTGAGAATTCCTACGGACGCGGTTGCGCTTACGGTCCGAACGATTCCATTATCGCCGGCCAGGGAGTCCACGAACACTGATCCCAGTGCAAGCGAGTTCGACACCTGAGTCCACCCGGATGACTTCGCGTAAGCATCACAGGTAACAAAAGGAGAAGCGGTGACCGACACCTCCCAAGGTCCCGGCTGGTCGCAGGCATCCGATGGCAGGTGGTACCCACCAGGTGCACATCTGGATGCGGAGCCATCACCGGCGGTGCTGGACTACATGTTGAAACACAGTGACGATCCTGTTGGACCGGACGATCAGCAACGACAGTTTCCAAACGGCTTGCTCGCAGTGGTCCGCCCTGTACGTCGTCCCGATCAGGATCCCACTCACTGGCATTGGGTAATGGAGAAGGATGATGAGCTTTGGGCCAGCGGTTGGGCCGAGTCCAGGTCAGACGCCGAACGCATCGTCGACGAGTTGGGACCCCATTTTCCTGGCACCACTCCTCCCAGCGGTACCGAACTGGACACCGCATCCCAGTTGGAACAGGTCGCCAAACTCCATGAGCGCGGCCTGCTCGGTGATGATGAGTTCGCCAAGGCAAAGAGGCTGATCCTTTCTCCCCCAGGATCTCCGTGACCCCCGGCACGTTGCCGACAATCTGCTCCGAGGAGCACTGTTCGGCTTGTTCGGTGGGAGCCTGACCGAATGGAGTACGAGGAGCAAGCCAGCGCCCTGAGCGAAGGGCCTGCGTCCTTCTCGGTGGTGCACATGGCGCTGGACGAATGACAAAGCGGCGCTTCGGATTTCATCGGGGTGTGACGGTGGCCAGTAGGTCCCAGTTGGGCTTGCCTGCGTAGAGCAGCGCCCTGATCC
>PLIG01000169.1 GCA_003139255.1 Acidimicrobiaceae bacterium
GCCCCGAACGCGGGCCGCATCAACGCGAGTAACCCCTGCTTCCCGGGTTCAGCAAGGGTGCACACCGACAAGGGCCTAGTCCCGTTCTCCGAGCTATTCGACCGTGTCAACCGTGGGGAGTCATTTGGCGTCTACACACACGACAGCACCAATTCTGACGAACCTTCAGAGCGCATGGAGCTCACCACTCCTGACGCTTTTATGATCACGGGACACAACGACATCGTTCGTTTGCGTCTCGATAATGGAATGGAGATTCGCTGTACGCCGGGCCACCAGGTCTTCACAACCAATCGCGGGTACGTAGAGGCGCGGCAACTCACGTACGTTGACGAAGTAAAGCTTCTGGACCTTGAGCCCCCCGCCATTAATGCAGATCCGGCTCTGCCGGTGTCATCGGATCCTGACGACTACCGGACCAAGGGCGACCATACCGCCTCGCTGAACTTTCCCGATGAATGGACGATGGAGTTCGCCCACTACCTGGGGTGGCTGATCGGCGAAGGCAGCACCTCCGGATCGATCGTAGCGACGATATACGGCAGTGCCGAGGACCGTGATGAGATTCTCCCTGCTCACGCGGAGCTGGTTGAGTGGATCAACGACGGCTGTCCTGTGAAAGTTTCCGAGCAGGCTAATGGGACGACTCAACTACGGATCTCACGCCGTGCGTTTAAGCGATTCACCGAAGCGCTCGGTGTCCGACAGGTCAAGGGCGCGAAGAAACAGGTGCCCTGGGCAATCGAGCAGGCACCGCAGGAGGCTGTGGCCGCGTTCCTCCGAGGTCTGTTCGACGCCGATGGTTGCGTTGTCCTAGGAGCCAAGAACGCGTACGTCGGTTTGGGATCTACATCGATGATGTTGTTGCAGGGGGTGCAGCGACTGCTCACTACTTTTGGAATCACCAGCCACTTGTACAACGTGAAGGCCGCCAACAAGGAGGGCGGCGTTTCCTACACCAATCGGTCTGGCGAAACAACGATTTACGGTCGGTCGGCTACCTTCGATTTGCGGATCACGTCGGGTTCGGTGGCGAAGTTCGCTGAGCACATCGGCTTCTCCCTGTCACGAAAAGCGGTGCTGCTTCGTGAACTGATCATGAAACGCCCGAGGGGTCCTTATAGCGCGCGTCGCACGGCGCACATCCTTGAGCGGTCCTATGAAGGCGTTGAGCTGACGTACAACCTGACGGAGCCTCGGAACCATTCGTACGTCGTCGATGGCGTCGTTGTCCGCAACTGCAGTGAGTACATGCACCTTGACAACTCGGCCTGCAATTTGGCGTCAATCAACTTGTTGAAGTTCCTCGACGACGATGGAAGCTTCGACGTCGAGGGTTTCAAGGCGACTGTCGAGGTCGTGTTCAGTGCCCAGGAGATCCTTGTGGGTAACGCGGACTACCCGACCGAGAAGATCGCTGAGAACGCAAGGCGCTATCGCGAACTCGGGCTCGGCTATGCGAATCTTGGCGCGCTTCTCATGGCACAAGGCCTTCCCTATGACTCGGACGAGGGACGAGCGTGGGCGGCTTCGATCACAGCTCTCATGACCGGACATGCCTACACCACCTCGGCCCGTACCGCGACCCGCATGGGACCGTTCGCGGGGTTTCACGCCGACGGCGAGGCAATGCTGAACGTGCTTCAGATGCACCGGGCAGAGGTCGCCAAGATCGACGAGGAGCTCGTCCCTCCGGAGTTGCTCTCAGCGGCTCAAGAAGCGTGGGACGACGCGGTCGAGCTCAGTGAGGAATTCGGCGTGAGGAACTCACAAGCTGCAGTTGCGGCACCCACTGGGACCATAGCCTTATTGATGGACTGTGATACGACCGGGATCGAGCCCGACTTGAGTCTCGTGAAGACGAAGAAGCTCGTCGGTGGCGGCACTATGTCGATAGTGAACCAGACCGTTCCGAGAGCACTCACGAAGCTTGGTTATAACGCGCGGCAGGTCGATGACATCGTGTCGTACGTCGACGAGCACAAATCGATCGTGGGTGCCCCTCACCTGGCGTCCTCTCATTTGCCGGTGTTCGCGTGTTCGATGGGCGACAACACGATCCACCACCTCGGACACCTGCGGATGATGGCCGCGGTGCAGCCGTTCATCAGTGGTGCGATCTCAAAGACGATCAACACTCCCGAGGACGTGACAGTCGAGGACATCGAGCAGATCCACCGAGATGCCTGGAGGATGGGCTTGAAAGCGGTCGCTGTCTACCGGGACAACTGCAAGGTGGGGCAGCCACTGTCCACTACCAGGAAAGACGGAAAGACAGCGGTTGTGGGCGCCGGCGCGGACTTCGCTCCTCCCGGGTCCGAGGCAGAGGCGCGCGACCGAGAGATCTCGGCCAGGATCGCCGAGCTCGAGGCCGCCCTCTCTCGCGAGCAACGACGCGAGCACGACACCGTGGTCGTCGGCGCGGTGCGCGAACGTTTGCCCCGCAGACGCAAGTCCAGCACCTTCGCTTTTCGGGTGGCCGATTGCGAGGGTTACGTCACCGTGGGGGAGTACGACGACGGCCGGCCCGGTGAGGTGTTCATCAAGGTTTCCAAGCAGGGCTCGACCTTGGCCGGGATCATGGACGCCTTCTCGATCTCGATCAGCCTCGGGCTCCAGCACGGGGTACCGCTTGCGACGTACGTCAGCAAATACAGCAACATGCGCTTCGAGCCTGCCGGAATCACCGATGATGCCGACCTGCGCATAGCCACCAGCCTGCTCGACTACATCTTCAGGCGCCTCGCACTCGACTACCTGCCGCACGAGGAACGCGAGGGGCTCGGTATTCTGTCGACGTCGGAGCGGATGCAGCCGACCCTTCCCGGAGTCGAGGAGGCGGCCACGCTCGAGCAGGACCTGATCGAGGACGCGGGCATCAGCTCTGTCCCGCCCTCGGTGAGGACAGAACGCGCGGCGCAGGCGTCGGAGCCAGCGATCTTCCAGCGGCCCGAACAGCGTGATGCGCCGCTGTGTTACCAGTGCGGCATGGTCATGCAGCGCGCAGGGTCCTGCTACGTGTGCATGAGCTGCGGTACTACGAGCGGCTGCTCATAGTCGACGCGGGCGGCGGCCCAAGCCTTTCGCCTGGGCGGCAGTAGATTGCCGGCCGTGCACCACACCCCGGACGACCGCGAACCAACGGAGGGAGGGCAACGTCCGGATGCGGTCGCCCAGCTGGCGCGGCCCGAACGCAGGGCGGCGGAGCGCGCACGGCGGTCACGGAGCCATCGGCGAATTGCCCTTGTCACCGGGTCCGGAGTCGTGGGCCTGGTGGTGCTAGTCGCTGCCGCTGTTGCGGGATACCTGTTGTACGAGAACCACCTCATCCACCGGGTCCACGTCAAGCACCTGGCCGAGGTGCGGACCTCGGGTGCCCAGAAGGACGTGGAGAACATCCTCCTCATCGGCTCGACCACACGGTGTGGCCTAAAGGAGCAGAATGCGGCGTTCGGCTTGTGCGACCAGGGTGTGACCGGCGTGAACAGCGACGTGGTGATGGTCCTCCACCTCGACCCCGACCACCACAGGGCGTCGATCCTGTCGATCCCCCGAGACACCATGGTCCCGAACGCCCGCCACGGCGGTTTGAACAAGATCGACGCCGCATTGGGCGACACCGACGGGCCCGGCCAGCTGATCGCCGCGATCACCGAAGACTTCGGCATCCCGATCCAGCACTACGTGGAGCTGAACTTCGNNGAATGGCCCCCTGACCCACAGAGCGACTTGAGCAGGATCCGGCGCGATCACGAGTTCCTCCGAGTGCTCGCGTCGGAGGTGACGAAGCGAGGGCTCGGCAACTTCGTCACGGACCTGCGGCTGATCAACTCGCTGGCAGGGAATCTCGAAGTGGACCAGGGACTATCGGCAACCCACATGGCCAACCTGGTCCTCGAGTTCCACGACATGAACCCGAACAGAGTGCCGCAGTACACCCTTCCCGTGGTCGAGGACAGTCGCGAGTACTTCTACAGGGGCGGCGGCTACGGATCCGTGGTCTTTCCCATCCAGCCCGAGGATGCCCGAGTGGTCGCACAGTTCCTGGGCACCGCTCTCGGTGAGGACTCCTCGGGGCAACCACTGCCTTCGCCGAGCTCGTTCACCGTCGCCGTCGAGAACGGTAGCGGTGTGTATGAAAAGGGTGCGAAGACCTCTGCCTCCCTCGAGGCACTCGGTTACAGGGTCACGTCTGTGACCAACACCGAGGTCGGGGCGTCGACGACCGAGACCACCGTCCTGTATTCGGACCCCAGCAAGCGTGCCGACGCGCTCAGGGTCCAGTCGGCGTTGTCGGGTCTGGCGATTATCGGCTACGACCCCGGGCTGCTCCACACTGAGACGGGTCGTTCCGGTAGCTCGACATCAGGCACTGCTGGTTCGGGCGGCACGAGCTCGGGCGGCGCCGGCTCGGCCAGCACGCTCGACGTCGGATCGCCCCTTCCCGCCTCTGAGGCGGCCGACGTGGTGGTCGTGGTCGGCAGCAATTTCGCTGTCAACTCACCCGCGGGATCAACCTCCACCTCGACCACAGCACCTCGTTCCTTGTCCACCGCCTCGGGCGTGCCCTACGGCGGGGCCGGTCCTTCGACCACGACGACCACTGTTCCAGCCCCGTTGTCGAACAACCCGGCACTGGCTGCCCCTTCGAGCTCCACCGAGACCCTCGAGCCATGGGACCCCCGCTCTTGCACCGCGACGGGCGGAGAAGGGCCATGAGAAGGTCCGTGAAACATGAGAAGGTCCATGAAGAAGGTGCTCTCGCACCAGCTTGGGTGCGCTGCGGGACTCCTGCGTGCGGGCTACCGTCGGGATCGGTGACACGGGAGGCCACGGTCAGGGGCTATGACCCATGAATTCCGGGGCGGAGGAAATGGGCGAGGAGATTGAGCCGCAGCGTGAGGAGGGTTTTGAGCTGGTGGCTGCGCAAGTGCGCGCCAATGCAGCCGATACCGGCACCTTCTTCAGGGTGCTTGCCTCCAAGCTCGCGGACGCCCTGGGCGACCGGGTGAAGCTCGAGCGATCCGGCGGGTTGTTCAAGCGGGACAGGCCGGTCAACGGCATCGAGCTCGATCTGACCGATGCGGGTGCCGGCACGGTTCTCTCCGCGCGCCGCGAGAACGGTGGGGCGGTGGCATGCACGGTCGCCCGCAGGGTACGAGGGATCGTCCTGTCCACGAAGCAGGTCTCGATGCGAGAATGGGTGGAGGAGCTCGTCTCCGCCCTGGGCGACGAGGCCAGGCGCTCCGAGCAGACCTGGAAGGCCCTTCACGGGTTGCTGTCGTAGCTCGACGAGCCAACCGAGCAACCGAGCCAACCGAGAAGGAGCCAAGTGACCGACATTCCCCAGCAGCAACTGCCCGCCGACGCCTTGCGCAGGCTGCGCGAGACGGAGGAGCCCGGTGGCGGCCGGCTGTTCACCTCGGATCTGACGGTGAACGAGTTCTTGCTCGTGGAGGAGGCAGGCTTCACGCCACTTGGTCTGGTGATGGGCAGCTCGATCTACCAGATCGGGCTGCAGACCCGCCGCTGGAGCCAGTCGACCGAGCTGGAGAAGCTGACTCAAGCTATGTACACGGCCAGAGAGCTGGCGATGACCCGCATGGAAGAGGAGGCCGACGTACTCTGTGCTGACGGCATCGTCGGTGTCCGCTTGGATGTCAACTATTACGAGTGGGGGAGATCCACAGCGGAGTTCATCGCGGTGGGCACCGCGGTGAAGTCGAAGGACGGGGCCTCGTGGCGCAATGGGGAAGGCAAGCCCTTTACTTCAGACCTCTCCGGTCAGGACTTCTGGACGCTCTTGCAAGCGGGGTTCGCTCCACTCGGGCTGGTGCTGGGCACGTGCGTGTACCACGTCGCCCACCGCACGCTGCTGAGCACCATGGCGAGCACCGGCAGGGCGACCGAGCTCCCGAACTTCACCCAGGCCCTTTACGACGCACGTGAGCGGGCCATGGCGCGTATGGAGGAGGAGGCTGAGCGTCTTCAAGCGCACGGAATCGTAGGCGTCCAGCTCGTCGAGAAGTCCCACATGTGGGGCAGCCACACCATCGAGTTCCTCGCCATCGGAACCGGGGTGCGCTCGCTTCGCGACGACCACGTCATTCCACCGCCTGTGCCCGTCATCACGATGGACCGCTGATGGCAGGCCCAGGACCGGGTTCGGCCCAGGGTCTAGGTGCGGACCCAGGACCGGGTGTGGGTTCGGACACAGGTGCTTTTCACGCCACGACCCGCGTCCGGCGCACTCCGACGAGCGACCTATCCGTAGCCGAGGCCGCAGCTTTGAGACGTGTCGGTCTCTCGCCGGTCGGTTTCGTAATGGGTTCTGCAGTCATGCAGCTCGCCTCCACCATCACGGGCAACGTCTACGGAGGAACGGCGATGGGCGGGGGCATCGGGTGGGGCGGCCTCCTGTCGTCCGCGCGTGCGAGCGGTTCGTACGTCGAGTCCTACCCGTGCGCCCACTTTGGGTTCGTGCTGAACGCAGAGCACTACGGGTTCAATGCCGAGAACACGGTGCTCGCCGCCTCGCTCTTCGAGGGGTACCGGCTGGCCTTGTCACGCATACAGGACGAGGCGGTCGGCCTCGGTGCTCACGGAGTGGTTGGCGTCAAGCTTTCCTTCGAGCACATGGTCGGTGCAGCGGGTACCGCGACCTTCCTCGCCACAGGTACAGCGGTTCTCCATCGCGAATCCTCACCTCTGGCATCGCCGTTCCTCACCAATGCATCTGGCCAGAACTTCGAACGCTTGATCGGCCTCGGCTATGTGGCGGCGGGCCTGGCGGTGGGGGTGGGCGTCGTGTACGTGCAGCCGAACTGCCTTGCTCGGGGGGATCTGACTGCCGTGGGCCCCAATCCTCAGATCCCGGCCGCTGTCGGGGTCGCTCGGGGACGGGCGCGTCAATGGCTGGCGAGCACCGCGCACAGCATGGGCGAGGGTGTCGTCCACACCGAATGGAGCGACCGCCGCTTCGTCCGCTACGGGGAGTCATGGAACCAGTTGGCACTGGCTGTGGGAACGGCGGTGCGCCGTTACAAGACCGAGGTGGAGCCGCTCATGCCGCGCGCGGTCGTGCCTCTCCGACCATGACTCGCGCCAAGGGCCTCGGAACGGCTACGGGAGCTTCGAGCATCCCTGAAATCGGTGTCGCCTTGGAGGCTCTGCGCGCGCCGTTTCACCCTGGCGGCCAGACGGCCTTTCTGTCCGATCTCACCGTCGGGGAGCTGATCCTGCTCGAGGAGATCGGCTACAGGCCGATCGAGATCGTCTCGGGCGCTGGGTCGGCCAGCTGGTGTCCGCAGTTCACGACCGCGGGGACCGAAGCGAAGATGTGGGGTCGGGCCATCGCATCTGCCATCGCGGAAGCTCGAGCCGGCATCGCCTCCGAGGTGAGCCAACGGGGGGCCGACGGTGTGGTGGCGATGCGCCTGGAGCTGGAACGTGAACCGGCAAACCAGCTCACGTGCACGATGCTCGGCACGGCGGTCCGCGGCGAGCAAGGGAGCGGGCACACGGGGCCTGCCGCGCGCGGGCCGTTCACCACAACACTTTCGGCGCGCGAGTTCCACGTGCTCACGCGGGCGGGATATCGCGCGGCTGGAATCGTCCTCGGCGTGTCGGTCGTGGGATTCAGCGCGCGCAGTGCGTCCCAATCACTGGGATTGGTACGTGACAACATCGAGCTCGAGGGCCAGACCACGGCCCTCTACTCGGCGCGTGAGGAAGCAATGGGGATGATGGAGCGCGAGGCGGTGTCACTCGGAGCAGACGGTGTCGTGGCGGTGGAGCTCTCCGAACGGCCTGTCAACACGATGCTCACCCACGCCGTCGAGCTGATGGCGATCGGGACAGCGGTGCGTCGTGGGCCCAGAGGGCACGAGTCGCTCGATCCCCAGCTACAGCTTGCCTTGGACGATCCCGCTGCCGAGGTGTTCACCAGCGGCTAGGGGGCCGACACGGCCGGCCGGTAGAACGTCTCCCGGCCGACCGTGACAGCGCGTGTGTGCTCAGCGCGGCGCGAGCGGCATCGTCGGGATCAGTGGCTTCTTAAATGTCTCGTTCACTACTCCGGCGAACGACGCGTACCAAGCTGCTGCGGCTGTCGCGAGACCGATCCACCCACCTGCCTTGGTCCAGGTCTCGTTCGAGTGGAAGGCGCCGACGGTGAGCAGCACGAACGTGATCGTCAGGAGCACGAAGACCGCGACCACGGCTCCGCTCACCCGGAGAGACGCCACCGTCATGTAAGCGGTGAAGATGGTCCAGCCCAAGAGGAACACGCCCACTGCCACCGGTGCATCGGAAGGCTTCACTCCGGGGGCGACGAACTTGACAAAGACGTAGTAGGCGATCCAGAAGGCACCGAACGAGGAGAAGGCGAGCGCGCCGAAGGTGTTCTTCCGGACGAACTCCCACATCCCTGCCAAGAGCTGGGCGGCACCTCCGTACACCAGGGCCAGCGCGAGCGCCGCGTCAGCTCCCGCGCCCCAGATGTTGGTGTTGGCGATGCTGAGCGCGAACGTCGTCATGGCGAAGGCTGCCAGCCCCAGTGGAGCCGGGTCCGCTACACGGTGGACCGCCGTGGCGAGCGCGCCGCCAGCTGAGCCTTCTTGTATTCCTCCCGGATGTGTAGTCATGGTGTCTTACCCTTCCTGTCGTCTTCCATGGCTCCTACTTGTACTTCCACGCTACTTCTATGACTTTTTCCGGCCCCGGAGGGCCTGGGTTCTTTCCCGGCCTAAGCAGCCCGGCTTTCGGATAGCACGCTACGCCCGGCGACAAGTGAGGTGGGGGTTCTCACCTCGTGCCCGTGGGGAACGCCACGGTCCCAACTACTGGCAGGAAAGACCCGCCAGATACTTCCATCTGGTGCTCCTGTTCGTCCATGCCGTCCACGTGGAGACAAGCCCGTAGTGCGGGCAAGCCGACGCCCTGCCCGTGGGCTTGTCGCGGTAGCTCCTCGGTCACTTGGACCGGGCGGGTACACCCAGGTCATAATGGGCCAAACCAAGAAGAGGAGAACGACGGATGATGGCAGAGAGTCCGAAAGAGGTGTCCGAGGCCCAGATCGCAGTTCACTGGAAGGAAGAGGACCTCTACTACCCTTCAGCGGCGTTCATCGGACAGGCGAACGCGTCCGATCCCAAGATCCGAGAGCGGTTCAGCGAGGAGAACTTCCCCGAGTGCTTCAAGGAGTACGCGGATCTCCTCGATTGGGACGAGTACTGGCACACGACGCTCGATACGAGCAACCCGCCGTTCTGGCAGTGGTTCGTGGGAGGCCGTCTCAACGCAAGCTACAACTGCATCGACCGCCACCTGGCGAAGAACCGGAACAAGGCAGCGATCATCTACGTGCCCGAGCCCGAGGAGGAGAAGACCGAGGCGATCACCTATCAGGAGCTCTACACGCGGGTGAACGAGTTCGCCGCGCTCCTGCAGGACTTCGCCGGGCTGAAGACCGGCGACCGCGTGACCTTCCACCTCCCCATGATCCCTGAGCTCCCCATCGCGATGCTCGCGTGCGCCCGGCTGGGCGTGGTGCACTCCGAGGTGTTCGGAGGGTTCTCGGGTGCCGCAGCTGGTGACCGGATCGCCGACTCCGGCAGCCGTGTCCTCGTGACCGTCGACGGCTACTACCGCAACGGCAAGATCCAGGAGCACAAGTCCAAGGCCGACGAGGCGGTCGAGGCGGCCTTGAAGCTGGGTCAGGAGGTCGACAAGGTGCTGGTGTTCCGGCGCCACCCCGGCCAGTACGCGTCGAAGGCCCCGATGGTCGAAGGCCGGGACTTCTTCGTCGACGAGCTCCTGACCGAGTACCGCGGCAAGGTCGTAAAGCCAGTCTCGATGCCGTCCGAGGCTCCGCTGTTCCTCATGTACACGAGCGGCACCACGGGGCGTCCGAAGGGCTGCGTGCACTCCACCGGTGGGTATCTCTCGTACGTCACCGGGACCTCGAAGTACTACCAGGACATCCACCCCGAGGACACCTATTGGTGCACGGCCGACATCGGGTGGATCACGGGCCACTCCTACATCGTCTACGGCCCCCTGTCGCTCGGTGCCACGAGCGTCCTGTACGAGGGCGTGCCCACCTACCCCGACGCCGGCCGTTGCTGGCGGATCGCAGAGCAACTGGGCGTGAATATCTTCCACACCGCTCCCACCATGATCCGCATGTTGCGCACGACAGGGCCCGACGAGCCGGCCAAGTACGACTACCACTTCAAGCACATGACCACGGTCGGGGAGCCGATCGAGCCCGAGGTGTGGCGCTTCTACCACGAGGTGATAGGCAAGGGCGAGGCCGTCATCGTCGACACGTGGTGGCAGACCGAGACGGGCGGCTTCCTCGGGGCCACGCTGCCCGCTCTGGACGCGATGAAGCCCGGCAGTTGCGGACCCGGAGTTCTCGGCATCTATCCAGTGATCTACGACGAGAACCTGAAGGAGCTACCCGCGGGAAGCGGCCAGGCAGGGAACATCTGCATCCGCAACCCGTGGCCTGGAATCTTCCAGACCATCTGGGGCCAGCCCGAGAGGTTCGTGGAGACCTACTACGGCAAGTACAACAAGGACAAGAACAGCAAGGACTGGCGCGACTGGCCGTATNNCGCGGTCGCATCGTCGAGGTCTACGTATCCCTGAAGCCGGGCGTCACTCCCAGCGCGGAGGTCGAGAAGAAGGTCGTCGCGGCTATCATGCGCGAGATCGGCCCGATCGCGAAGCCGAAGAGCGTCTGGATCGTGAACGACATGCCCAAGACCCGGTCCGGGAAGATTATGCGTCGGGTCATAGCTGCCATCTCGAATTTCACTGACGTCGGTGACACCACGACGCTCTCCAACCCGGAGATCGTCGACGAGATCCGCGAACACGTCTACAGCGAGAAGGTCGCCCGTGGTGAGCAGCCGCGTGAGCTGTCTGAAGAGGAGGCCAGGGAGATCAAGGCGTACGGAAGCGAGTAGCTCGCGGCGCCGTTTATCTTGACTCCAGGCCGAGGTTGTTCGTCTTAGCCTCGCGAATGGTGCGTTAGCCACGCTCCAGACCGCAGATGACGGTCTTTGTCTGCAAGGGACGGTTCGTCACTTTGTAATTGACGAACCGTCGCTTGCAGGCGACGGGCAGCCGTTCGTAAGTGACGTGTCGTAGCCCACAAGCNNGAGCGGGGTGGCCACTCCATGTCGAAGGTGTTGCTGCGGATCTTCGACGCGTCCAGATCCCCACGCACGGCCCAGGCACGCACCCGTTTGCCTCCGCGCTGGGTGACCTCCCCGAGGTCCGTCCATGGCCCCTCGGGGGGCGGTACGCCAAGTTCCTCGGAGAACTCCCTCCTGGCGTAGGCGGCAGGAGGGTGGCCCGGCTCGTACTCCCCCTTGGGTATCGACCAGGCACCCTGATCCTTCTTCGCCCAGAACGGGCCACCCGGGTGGACGACGAGCAACTCGAGCATGCCCGGCGCTGCACCGGACATGCGGTAGACGAGCAGACCCGCGCTCGACTTGGACATACTCGGGTTCCTGGTCTTTCTCGCTGTTCTGGGCTTCCTCGTTGCTCTGATCTTCCTCGTTGCGAGACTCAGGAGGCTCGGTGCCCCGGTCCGCTTCTGGCCATGGTGGGGAGCACCGGGAGTGGGCCGGCATGTGGCCGGGCTGGTCCGGACTCCCCGGTGAGGAACGAGCCGTCGCGGTAAGTAACACGGTTCGTGCGTAGCGCCGGGACGCGCGTGCCGGGAAGGACGATTCCACGAAGGTTGAGTGGGTCGGCCGCGCTCAACCGGACGATCTCTCCGTTGCGCTCACTCCGGCGCACTCGCCGTAGCTCCTCCACGGCTTCGGGAAGCGCATACTGTTCACCGGCGAAGCCGGTGATGAAGCGACCACCGCGAACCAGGCCTCGGGCCTCGAGCCGCCGAAGAGCCCAGAGCAGCTCGCGCCAGGGCACGGCCAGGTTCTCGCGAGCCATGAGGTCCCACAACACCACGCCCCAGCGCGCCAGCAACTGCCCGGCCACCTGTTCTGCGAGTGCATCGGGGTCGTCGACCGTGTCGTGCGAGGCATGGGCTTGCCCGTCTTTCGCGGGTGCGCCGTGCCCGGATCCGACGTGTGCAGATCCGACGTATGCAGATCCGACGTGTGCGGGCAGCAGCGCCCAGCGCCCCTCACCTCCTTGACGCAGGGCGGGTGCTCGCCGGCCACCGAGGTGCAAGCGTTGCTCCTGGCGGTGGCGGCGCCTCGACGCCTGGCGGGCAGAGAACAGGGACCGAACCGCACCGAACCCGTCGGCGGTGACCAGCCCACGCGCGACCAGGTCCCAAAGGCCTTCTTCGACCTCGACTGGCAGGCGGCCCGTGACAGCGCGCAGCTCCGAGTGGAACATGGCTCCGTGGGCTCGCAGGGCATCGAGAACCTCGCGCGCCGCTCCATGTGCGGGTTCCTCGGGGTTGGAGCCTCCTCGCGTCGCAATCAGCAGCCAGGGCAGGTCCTCGCGCAAGGCGAAGGTGACGGGGGTGGCACGCGACGGTGTCGACGCTCCACGACGGGCTGGCGCGTCGTGGAGATCCGCAGGGCGCAGCGCCAGACGTCCCCACACGAGCTCTCCCGACAGGCATAGGTCTTCGAGCCACTGACGCTTGTACTGCTCCACTCGCGCCGAGAAGACAGACTCCTCCCAGGCTCCCGCGGCGAGCTCGAACCCTTGGAGTTGGTCGACTACGGCAAGCAGCCCGGCTCGGCCTTGCCGTTGGGTCCCCGGCGCTACATGCTGCCAGCGCAGCAGGAAGCGCATGAAGTCTTGAGCGCTGACCGGCTCGATGTCGCGGCGTAGTCGGTGCTGGGTGTAGGTGTGGATTCGTGCCATCAGGCGCCGCGAGCACCACTGTTCTGCTGCACCGCCTTCGCAGTCACTGGGGGTGTCTCTGCCGAGGGCAGGGTCGAATGTCCCGCGCATGGCGAATCCTTCGGCCTCGAGGCGGGCCAATCCCACCTTCACCCGACTCGGTGCCAGCGTGGTGCGCGTCGCAAGCGCCTCGACGGTCACCGGACCCGTCGTGTCCAGATGACCGCGAAGCGCCTGGGCCACCACGACGTCGGGATCGGGTGCCTCGTCTTGGACGGGCGAGGTTGCGAATGCGATGGGGAGCTGGTGATCGGGAACGAACCTGGCGTCGGCGAACAGGGCTTCCACCCATGCCCGCCGTTCAGTGGCGCACCACAGCACGCCGTTTGCCCCAGGCCTGACGACGTTCATGGCGCGCCCCGAAGCAACGAGCTCGTCGAACCATTGCTCGTCCCCCTTGACAGGGCTACACACCACGAGGGACGACAACAGGTCGTGCAGCTCCTCGGGCCCTCGCAGGTCGGGGGCCGCTTCCCGGCGGACGCGCTCGATCGCTGCGGAGTCGAGTCGTCCCAGCTCCCTGGCCTCGACGGGCAAGCCCCGCCTCAACTGCACAGCCCGGGTGCGCCGCTCCTCCAACGGGGCGTCGTCCAGGAACGTATAAGGCTTGCCGTTCAAGATCTCGTGCGAGAACACCGAGGGCGCGGTCGATTCGACGAAGTGCGCGTGGATCTCACCTGATTCGATTCGTGACACCACCTCGATGAGCCCGTCGACGTCCATCGCCTCGTGAAGGCAGTCGTCGAGGGTCTGGCGGACCAGCACGTGGTCGGGGATCTGCACGGGCCCGGCTGCTGTGTTCTCCTGGCACGCGGCGAGCGCGGGGAACACTGCAGCCATCAAGTCGTCGGACTCCATTCGTTGGATGGGAAGCGGGTTCTTCTTCCCACCACGAAAGCGCAGCACGGCGAGTGAGCGGTTCAGGTTCCAGCGCCACCGTGAGGTGAACATCGGCGAGGCCAGCACGGCCTGCTCGAGCGCCGGTGCAGCGCTCGTCGAGCGAAGTAGCCGGGGCGCGGACTCCAACGGGAAGCTGTGCTGCGGCCCGAGCGACAGCACGACGGCATCGTCGGTGGCCGCAGCCTGCAGCTCGAAGTCGAAGGTGGCACAGAACCTCTTTCGAAGCGCCAACCCGAACGCGCGGTTGACCCGCCCGCCGAAAGGCGCGTGCACCACGATCTGCATCCCTCCGGCCTCGTCGAAGAACCGCTCGAAGACGATGTCGTGCTGGGTGGGCATCACACCGAGCTGGCCCAGCGCGCAAGACAGGTACCCGACGAGCTGGTGTGCCGCGTCCAGGTCGAGCCCGCACATCGCTTGGACGTGCGTCGTCGCGGCGTCGAAGGCCTTCGGCGTGGCCTCGTCAGTGCTGGCGGGCTCGGTGAAGGTGCCTGCGAGGATCGCGCCCACGCAACGGCGAAGCTCGGAGAGCTCCTCGGAGAGTTCCTCGGTACGGCTCGGCGCTTCGCCGACCCAGAAGGGGACGGTAGGGCGTGCGCCACGCGCGTCGGTGACTCGCACCTCTCCCTGGGTCACCCTCCGTATCCGCCAGGAATGGGTGCCGAGGAGGAAGACGTCGCCGACCATCGACTCGATCGCGAAATCCTCGTTCACCGTCCCGACCGGCACGTCGTCGGGGTCGGCGATCACCCGGTAGTCACCTACCTCGGCGATCGCCCCACCGCTCGTGAGCGCGGCGAGCTGCGCCCCCCGCCGTGGGCGAAGCACTCCGTGGACCCGGTCACGGTGCAAGTACGACATGCGCGCGCCGCGCCCGGTGGGGATCCCCTCGGCGACCAGCTCGACGACAGCGTCGAAGTCGTCGCGACGAAGCCTCGTGTAAGGCGCAGCCCTCCGCACCAGTTGGTAGAGCGCGTCCTCCTCCCACTCGCCGGCAGCCGCAACTTCTGCGACGACCTGCTGGGCAAGGATGTCCAAAGGCGCCACGGGCGGGCGGGTCGAGTCGAGATGTCCGGCGCGAACGGCGCTCATGAGCGCCGCGCACTCTGCGAGCTCGTCACGGGTCATCGGGAAGCAGATCCCCTCGGGGACCCCGTCTCGCGAATGGTTCGACCGACCGACGCGCTGGAGGAAGGTGGCTATCGATCGTGGCGATCCGACCTGGCACACGAGCTCCACCGGACCTACGTCGATCCCGAGCTCGAGCGATGCGGTGGCAACGAGCGCGCGCAAGTCCCCGGCGCGAAGACGCGATTCGGTTCGCCGGCGACGATCGGTCGACAGGCTCCCGTGGTGCGCAGCGACCTGCTCGGGGCCGAGCCGCTCACCGAGCATGTGGGCAAGGCGCTCGGACATCCGGCGGGTGTTGACGAAGACGAGCGTGGTGCGGTGGTGAGCCACGTGACGGGCGATGAGGTCGACGATCTCGCCAAGTTGCTCGGTAGAGGCCACCGCGCCGAGCTCCGTCTCGGGCAGCTCGATGCGCACCGAGAGCTCGCGGCGGTGCCCGCAGTCGATGATCTCCACGGGGCTTTTGCATTCGCCTGAAAGGTCTTCTCCCCGCGTGCCGGTGAGGAGGCGTGCGGTCGCCTCGATCGGCCTCTGTGTCGCCGAAAGCCCGATGCGCTGGGGTCTTGCGTCTTGTTGGATCTGCTCGAGGCGCTCGAGGGTGAGCGCCAGGTGCGAGCCGCGCTTGTCACGTGCCAGGGCATGGATCTCGTCGACTATCACGGTCCTCACGTGGCCGAGGATCGCCCGGGAGCGCCCGGCGGTGACGAGCAGGTAAAGGCTCTCGGGGGTGGTGACCAGGAGGGTCGGAGGCTCGCGCAACATCGCGCTTCTCGAACTGGCGGTGGTGTCTCCGGTGCGCACCGCCACTGTGATGGGCGGCACCGCCAGGCCCAGCTCGCAAGCGACCTCTGCAATCTCTGCGAGCGGTCGCTCGAGGTTCTGGTGGACGTCGACAGCAAGGGCCTTCAGGGGTGAGACGTAGACCACTCGTGTCTGTCCGCGAAGATCCATGCCCGAGTCGTGAGCACGGTAGGCGGCGTCGATCGCGACGAGGAAACCGGCCAGGGTCTTTCCTGAACCAGTCGGTGCGGCCACGAGTGTGTCGGTGCCGCCGCGGATCGCCGGCCAGCCCCTCGCCTGTGCCTCGGTTGGTCCCTGAGCGAAGCGCCTGGTGAACCAAGTGGCAACCGCAGGGTGAAATCCATCCAAAGGTCTCTTCGAGTCGGCTGCTTCCACTGCCTCATTCAACCGTGAGGTGCAGTGCGTCATTTCGGCGACCCTGCACAGGCTGCCGTCAGCCGGGTCCTTCCGGCTCGAGCAATGTCGATGGCGAGGTGGCGACATGAGCGGCAACAGGGCACCGGGCACCAGGCTAAGCCGGGGGTGTTACAGGTCCTGTGACCAGCGGGGCAACCGCGCTGAGACCGCGCGCATTCTCCTCGTCGGTGTCGGGTCCTCTCATCGGGTCGGCCCGAGTCCTGACGAAGGACACGTGGCGCGCGAAGCGCCAGGACGGACACCAGTACCTCGAGTCGGTGAACAGCGGACGGGGCCGTCCTGGTAGGCAGGACGGCCGGCAGGCGGATGGGGGCGGCTCGGGACATTAGCTCTGTAACAGAGTTAATATCGGAACATGCGAGCTGATGAGACCGAGCGTCACTCGATGGCCGACCAACTGTTGGCGGCGATGGCCTCTGTGCGCCGGACGTCGCGCCGTCGTGCTCGGCGACCGGCGGAACTGTTCTCCCTGACTTGGTCCCAGCTGGAGCTGGTTCGCCTAGTCCGGCGCCAGCCGGGGGTATCGGTCGCTGAGGCCGCCTCGGAGCTGAGGCTCGCGCCGAACACGGTGAGCACTCTTGTTCGCCAGCTGACCGACCTGGGGCTTCTCTCGCGCTGCGCCGACGCCTCTGACAGGCGCGTCGCGCGCCTGGATCTCTCTGCCGACATTCGTCGCAAGGTCGACGCGTGGCGTGACCGCAGGTTGGAGGCGTTGACTTCGGCGATGGGCCAACTCTCGGTCCGAGAGAAGCGATGCCTCGAAGAAGCAGCAAAGGTGCTCGGACGCCTTGCTGAGTATCTCGACGCGGAGGAACAGCCGATCAGCGGTGAGAGTGTCGGTGGACACGAGTCTGCCAATCGCCGGCTTGTGGGAACCAGCCGATGAGTGGTCAGACAGCAGGCTACAAGACGTTCGATGAGAGCTTGGTGTCGAATGCGAAGGTCCCGGCGGTGCTGTGCACGGGGTTGCGCCATCGCTTCGGCGACCACGTCGCCGTAGATGGCATCGACCTTTCCGTCGCGCAAGGTGACGTTTTCGGGCTTCTCGGTCCGAACGGTGCGGGCAAGACCACGACGATCCGTCTGTTGAACACCCTGTTGCCCGTGCAGGAGGGGACTGTGGAGGTGCTCGGCTACGACGTGCGCCGCTCACCAATGGCGGTCCGTCGGCTGCTCGGCTATGTGCCGCAGCAACTCTCGGTCGAGGCGGCGCTCACGGCGCGCGAGAACGTGACGTGGTTCGCGCGCTTGTTCGATGTGCCGCGTCACGAACGCAAGAGGCGTGTTGGCGAGGCCTTGGAGGTGATGGGGCTTGCCGATGTGGCCAACCGCCTGACCTCGACGTACTCAGGCGGAATGATCCGGCGTCTCGAACTGGCCCAGGCTCTAGTGAACCGCCCGCGCCTGCTCGTACTCGACGAACCAACGCTAGGTCTGGACCCGGTAGCCAGGGACGGGGTGTGGCAACGCGTGCAAGAGCTGCGCCATGCGACGGGCATGACAGTGCTCCTTACGACCCACTACATGGAGGAGGCAGAGGCACTGTGCGACCGCGTGGCGCTGATGCACCTTGGGACGATCCGGGCCGAGGGAACTCCCGAGGAGTTGAAGTCCGCCCTCGGACCCGAAGCATCGCTCGAGGACGTCTTCCGCCACTTCACCGATGCCGTCTTGGGTGGCTCAGATGGGAAAGGAGGCTTGCGTGAGGTCCGCAGTACTCGCAGAACCGCGCGCCGCGTCGGTTGACGTCAAGGTCGCGAGCAGAGGCTTGGCATGGCGGCAGTTTCTCAACCGCGCTGCCACGTTCTGTCTGGTCGAGCTCCAGAAGCTTCGCCATGACCGCACAGAGCTCTTCACTCGCGCAGTGCAACCTGTGCTGTGGATGGTCATATTCGGTGAGACCTTCACGCGAATCCACGCCATCCCAACCGGGCACGTGCCCTACCTCGACTTCTTGGCTCCGGGGATCATCGCCCAGTCGGGGCTGTTCGTCGCCATCTTCTACGGCATCCAGATCATCTGGGAGCGCGACGCAGGAGTGCTCACGAAGCTACTGGTCACTCCCACCCGCGGTCGGCGCTGATCCTCGGCAAGTCCTTCGCGGCTGGCGTCAGGGCGCTCGCCCAGGTGGTGGTGGTGCTGGTGCTCTCCGCCTCACTCGGCGTGGCGCTCACGTCCAACCCGGTCGAGATCCTCGGGGCGTTTGTGATCGTGATGCTCGGCGCTGCGTTCTTCTCGTGTCTGTCGATGACGGTGGCAGGGCTGGTCCTGAAGCGTGACCGGCTTATGGGGATAGGACAAATGATCACGATGCCGCTCTTCTTCGCCTCTAACGCGCTCTACCCGGTGAGCATTATGCCCGGATGGCTGCGGGCGCTGAGCAAGGTCAACCCACTCAGCTACGAGGTCGACGCGCTACGCGGCATGTTGATCAGGGCGCCGGCGCATCTCGGGGAGGACTTCCTCGTACTGGTCATCGCGGTGGTGGTCGGGGTAGCCACAGCGGCCTCACTCGTTCGCCGATTGGCGTGTTGAAGCGGCTCCGATCGTCTGGGCGTGACCTGCGCGCCGATGCGCGATGACGATGAGCAGCGAGGACTAGACGTAAGAAGAAGAAGACGACAGGCATGAGAGATGCACCTCGAGGAAGAGGGGGATCAATGGCCACAACAGTGAGTGTGAACACCGTCGATGGTGAGATGGCACTGTACGACGCCGAGCCGGAGGGATCTGCACGGGCAGCCGTGATGGTGATCCAAGAAGCATTCGGCGTCAACCATCACATCGAGGAAGTGACCCGACGGTTTGCCGCCGCGGGCTACCGGGCAGTGGCCCCCCACCTGTTCCACCGAACCGGTGACCCGGTTCTCGACTACGGCGACTTCGAGAAGGTGATGCCCCACATGCAGGCCCTCACGGAGGCCGGGCTGCTCGCCGACCTCGATGCCAGCCTGAGCCACCTGTCTGTGTCCGGCTTTGTTCCTTCACGCGTAGGCGTGGTGGGCTTCTGCATGGGAGGGACGGTGGCCTTTCTTGCTGCCGTCCACGATGCGCTCGGCGCAGCCGTCACCTTCTACGGAGGCGGGGTGACCGAGGGACGCTTCGGCATGCCCTCCTTGATCGAAATGGCCCCGAGGTTGAAGACCCCTTGGCTCGGCCTGTACGGGGACCTCGATCAGGGCATCCCCGCAAAGAGCGTGGAGTCGCTACGCCAGGCGATCACCAGAGCGTCGGTACCAACCGAGATCTTGCGATACGCGGAGGCGGCCCACGGCTTTCACTGCGATGCCCGGGATTCCTACCATGAAGCATCGGCCAGAGATGCATGGCGCCACACTCTCGAGTGGTTCGAGACGTACCTGTTATGACTCCGTGAAACGACGCCAGGGTGGACCGATCTAGGGGTGCGGTCATCGTCACTCGGGCCAATTCTCGTGGCAAGACCGGCACAGCTGTGGCCGCCAGATGTCCCAGGGGATGTCCACATGTATGGGAGTCGACGAGCAGGGATTTCATCCACTCCTCACGCACCGATCACCTTCGTGCGACCGAACTGTAACCAGCGGTTCACCTTGGCGGGACTTCTCCACAAGCCTGTGGGAAGGTCGAGAGATGCCCGAGGATGCGTCCGGAGGGGCGTTACTGTAGAGAGATGGCCAACAAATCACGACCGGCCGGCGAGGCTAAGAAGCCCGGCCGGACGCTCAAAGAGAAACGGCAGGCCAAGCACGCCAAACAGGCCGCCCAGAAGCAGGCACGAAAGTCCTGGGAGACCAAGTGAGGGTGGCGCCTCGTTCGTAGAGTGCAGCATCGGCCTCAAGGTTCAAGACCTGGTGTTGGGAGCGAGGTCCTGAGACAGCTGCCGAGAACCGCGTGCTGGGTCCGAGCCAAGCTGACCGACTACCGAGAACCGCCATCTGTCAAGATGTTGTGATGCTCGACCACATCTCTATCCAGTGCGCCAACGTCAGTGCCAGCGCCACGTTCTACGACGCCGTCCTCGCCCCACTCGGGGGAGCGAGAGTGATGGACTTCGGACAGACCATTGGCTTCGGCGTCGGTGGGAAGCCCGACTTCTGGATCGGGCCAAGGACGACCGGTGAGGGGTTTCGTGAGTGCCACATCGCGTTCAGTGCGCCCGACCGCGCTGCCGTACGGGCGTTCTTCGACGCGGCAGTGTCGCACGGTGCCGACGTGTTGCACGAACCCCGGGTTTGGCCGGAGTACCACTCCGGCTACTACGGCGTGTTCATCCGTGATCCTGACGGCAACAACGTCGAGGCCGTCTGCCACACTCCCGAGTAGCAGCTGTCTCGCGGTCGATCGAGCCGAATGAGCCGAAAGAAGGCGGAGCGAACGGGACGTAGTCGGTCCTCGTGAGGCAGGAGGGTTCGGCGACTTCTGGGCCGTGACGCGAGCACAGGTATCGTCGCGTCGTGGACCTGCAGATACGGACGATCGACGCGTCAGAGATCGGCGACTGGGTCGCGTGCATGGGAGTGGGATTCCTGCGTCCCAGGAGCGAGGAGTTCGCCGAGTACCTGCTGGGCGAGATCGACCTCGACCGCACCTGGGGCGCCTTCGACTCCGGCCAGGTCGTGGGGACCCTCCGGTCCTTTGGGACACGGCTCACGCTCCCCGGACCCGCCGAGCAGAACGCGTCGGCGCTTACCAACGTTACGGTGGCCCCGACGCACCGCCGGCAGGGGCTGATGACCGACATGATCATCGCGGACCTGGATTCGAGTGCCGAACGAGGGGAACCTTTCGGGATCCTCATTGCTTCGGAGTACCCGATCTACGGTCGCTTCGGCTTCGGCGCAGCGATCGAGTCGGCGACCTACACGGTCGACGCGCGCGCGGCCCAGTTCCGCCTGTCCGAAACGGGAAGGATCGAGCTGACAGATCACAGCACGATACGCAAGGAAGCGCCGGCACTCTACGACTGCTTCCGCTCCGGGCAGCCGGGGTCGATCGAGCGAAGCAATCGTCTCTGGAACCGGATCCTCCACGAAGAGGAGGTGCCCGGAGCCGAGCCGCCAAAGGGGTACTGCGCGCTCTACCGATCGGATTCGGGCGATCTCGAGGGCTACTTGCTCTACCGGGCCGAACCCAAGTGGGACAGCATGGGACGCGCGCAGGGGACTCTGACTGTCGACGAGCTGGTCTCTGTGACACCAGCCGCGTACCGTCGACTCTGGCAGTTCTGCTGCGGTGTCGACCTCGTCACCACCGTGCAGGCGGCCGACCGACCGGTAGTGGAGCCTCTTGGATGGCTGCTCTACGACGGGCGCGCGGTCTGCCAAAGCGCTCGCTTCGACTTCGTATGGGTTCGAATCCTCGACGTGTGTGCCGCGCTTTCTGCCCGGCGCTATCTCGTAGAGGGCAGGGTGGTGATGGAGGTCAAGGACGAGCTCGGGTTCGCCACAGGCCGTTACGTGCTCGAGGGCGGCCCGGACGGTGCCAGTTGCACGCGTACGTCCGAGTCTGCGGAGCTGTCACTTCCCGTCGACACGGTGGGGTCGGTGTTCCTGGGCGGAATGCCGCTGCGCTGCCTTGCCGAGGCCGGACGGGTGGACGAGCACCGCCACAGCGCTCTCGACAGAGCAGATCTCATGTTCCGGTCCGCAATCATCCCTTGGTGCTCGACATGGTTCTGAACACCAGGCTCGCGGTGTAGCGCTCGCGGTGTAGCGCTCAGGGTGTGGAGAGAAGACCGGGGGCGTCGGCGACCAGCTGATTCGCGGCACGGTCGTCGGAGGCGAGCTCGGCTGTCCGCTCGAGTGATACCTGACGGCGGTAGTCCTCGACCTCGCGTTCACGCTGATCGTCGTTCCAACCCAGAAGCGGTGCCATGATTTTGGCCACGGCCTCGGCCGTCTCGGTGCCGCGGTGGGCCGTCTCCATGCCAATCCGGGTTCGGCGCATCAGCACGTCTTCGATGTGTCGGGCTCCTTCGTACGAGACCGCGTAGGCGGCCTCAGCGGCTAGGTACTCATCGGCACCCGGGAGTGGCTCGGCAAGGGATCGGTCCGACTTCATGAGGGCGAAGACTTCACCGACGAGCCCGCCGTAGCGGTGGAGCAGATGCTCCACCTGCGCGACGGAAAGCCCGTGCTGTTCTGCTAGCTGCTCACGTTGGTTCCACCGGGTGAGGTAGCCCTCCGAGCCGAGGAGCTGGACCTGATCTGTGCACGACACAGGTGTTTCGTGCTCATCAACTCCCACAGCGGCATCGACTGCGTCCTTGGCGATGAGGCGATAGGTGGTGTACTTGCCCCCCGAGACCACGACCAGGCCCGGAGCCGGGCGCCCGATGGCATGTTCGCGGGACAACTTCGTCGTCGCGGCGGCGCGCACCTTCTTCGGGCGGAGCCGGTGAGCGCCGGCCTCTCCTGGTCCGCGGACGACGCCGACGCCGGCGATCAGGGGACGCAGGCCGGCGAACACGGCCTCCACGTCGTCGGGAGTCAGGGGCGTCTCGAGTACGCGGTTGACGTGGTTCAGTAGGTACGAGACGTCACCCGCCGTCGTTACAGGTCGTCCCTTGCCGTACTCCCAATCGGTGTCCGTCGTGCCGATGAGCCAGTGCTTCCCCCAGGGAAGCACGAACAGCACGCTCTTCTCGGTGAGAACGACGATGGCCACCGAGGATGGGATCTTGGACCTCGGGACGACCAGATGGGTCCCTTTGGAGGGACGGACGTGAAGGGCCCGGCCGTGTCCGGCGAGGGCCTCGGTGTCCTCGGTCCAGGCTCCCGTGGCGAGGATCGTGGTTCGGGCACGTACGTTGTGATCGATGCCAGTCTCGAGGTCCCGGACTACCGCACCGCAGGTGGCGTCACCATCGCGGAGGAAACCCACTGCCTGGGCTCGGTTGACGCCTATCGCGCCGAAGCTCACCGCCGTCCGCACGACCTCGACCACGAACCTCGCGTCGTCGACCTGGGCGTCGTAGTACTCGATGGCTCCGACCAGTGACTTGCTGCGCAGCCCCGGTGCGAGAGCCAGCGCTCGTCTCCGCGAGAGCTGTCGGTGGCGTGGGACACCTCGGGAGGTCCCCGTCGACCAACCCAGCACGTCGTACAGGGCGATGCCCGCGCCTACGTAGATGCGTTCCCAGACCCGGTGGCGAAGCGGGTAGAGGAACGGGGTCTTGCGGACGAGATGCGGGGCCACTCGGTGCAGCAGGAGATTCCGTTCGCGCAGAGCCTGTTGCACCAAGGTGAAGTTCAACATCTGGAGGTATCGCAACCCCCCGTGGAGCAACTTGCTCGACTTGCTGGAGGTCCCAGAAGCCCAATCCTGGGCTTCGACTACCCCTACTGAGAGCCCCCTGGTCACCGCGTCCAGAGCCACTCCGGCACCGACGATGCCACCCCCCACCACGAGAACGTCGAGATTCTCCGACGCCAGGCGTCGGAGGTCCGCCTCGCGCCGTTGGGGGTCGAGTGCCGAGGGAATCATCAGGAGGTGTGCCGGCCGTGCTGCCGGTGGTCATCGCTTCGACCGGCTGCTGCTGCTCCGTCTGGTGTGGTCACCACGGGACCCCGTGCACGGCGGTGTTGGCGACGAGAATCGAAGGGATGAGAAGGGTGAGCACCACTACCCCTGTATAGATCCTCCCTGTCTTCCAGAAGAGGTAGCTCGCCACAGTGCCGATGATGATGAACACGGGGACGAACTGGAACCCTACGATGGTGAGCAACGGCTGGCTGGAGGTCATGATCTGGCCTGTGGCGAATGCCATGCCGTACTCGACGCCGAGGAGGCCGACGTAGCCGATGGTCAGCAGGACGGTGACGGCCAGCATGAACGTCCCCAGTCGCTTCATCCGCGGGCGGAGCTGGCCGAAGACGACGACCGAGAGAACGACGAAGTACAAGAGGAACGGCCAGAGGTAGTCCAGGACGATCTTCATGTGCACATAGTCGACTGGCTTGATGTTGAACACCCAGAACCGGACATCGGAGTTCCACGCCCATTCGAAGAAGAACACGGCGATGTAGGCGGCGACCACCGCGGCCAGGCCGAGCATGGCGGAGCGCCAGATGAGCTTCCCGTCGATCGTGCCGTTCGGTTCGGTGATGCCGTAGGTGTGCAGCGTCCCACGCCGGTCCCGGCGGGTCGTGAAGTGCCATAGGAGGAACAGCAGGGTCGCGATGGCCGCTCCGCCCACCGCCCAGGCCGCCACTCCGGTCGTGACGTTCTCGGGCGCATAGGCTCCTGCCGGGATCCTGTTAGTTCTCCAGTCCTGGAACCAGTAGAAGGTGACCGGGCCCAGGCCGACGAGGATTGCCGCGCCGATCCACCATGGGACGCCCCGCATGGAACGGTTCTCGGGTCGCCTCCGGGCGACGGTGGCGAAGTAGGGGGTCTGCAACAGCTCACCGGCGACGCCGAAGAACAACAAGCCGACGCCCAACAGGCCGAGCAGGGTGCCGATCTCGTCCCAGTACCAGATCTGGTGACCGGCCGGCATTGGTTGGACACCGGCCAAGGTCAGCTGCATCCACTGCACGGCGTGCTTGACCGCGCTCGGGTCGATGGTTATCCCGGGATGGATGGTGCCCTGGATGATCAGCTCACGTCCGGTGCCAGAGGCGATGGACCCGTAGATCTTGCCCTGGACGATCGGCTGAGAGGTCCCGAAGAACCCCTGCATCCGTTTGGAGTGGGGAAAGTCGCTCCCGGTGGGTACGTCCCACATGAGCTGGGAGAACTCCGAGTACTGTGCCTCGTCGACGAGGACGTTGCGCGGGAACTGAGGCGTCCCCGGGAAGGGTTCGTCGACTGGGGTGGACACCGAGGAGCTCTCCAGGACGATGGAGCGGTACAGCGTGGGGTTCGAAGCGGCCGCTATAACCGATGACCACCCCCCCAGGGAGTGCCCGATGAACCCGACGTCGCCGTGTCGCACGATGGGGAGGGTGTTGATGAACGAAATGGCTCCATTTCCGCCGGGATCGGTGGCATAGGGCCCGAGGAACGGTGGTTCTGAGTCGCCTTGGCCGGTCAGGTTGGCGTCCAGCACGACACATCCGCGTCGGGCCATCTCGATCGCGAAGCCGTCCATCGTGTCGACGGAGTTGATGTACCCGTGGAGGGTGACGACGCCGCACGCGGGGGTCTTCACCGTGGCGTTGGAGGGGATGTACAGCAGTCCGGTCTGCATAGGGCCCGACTGGGACATGAATCGCACGGGCTCGACGCGGATCCGACCCCCGGCGGTCTGGGCGGTGTTGGCGATGATGCCACCGGCTAAGAGGACGAGGACGCCGAGGATCAGCACTCCACGCGAACCCGTGAGATGTAGCCTCACCAGCCACGAAGGCCGGTTGCTGGTGGAGAGCGAAGCGGTGCGTGCCCTCTGAGCGGGCCCCTCGGGCACGGAGTGAGCGCTCTCCTCGGGAACAGAAATTGCGTGTTCCGTGGAACCTTGTGCGTCGTTCATATGCACCCCCGCATCTCTGAGAACTGTTTGAACTCGTCGGCCCCGCCGTGGAGTGGTCGGCCGATATGCCGACGTTAAGCGATCGCGATCGGAGAAGGGTGGTTCATGAGACCAAGGCATCGAGCGCCTGGCGGAGGTCGGCGACGAGGTCGTCAGCCGTCTCCAGCCCGACGCTCAAGCGCACCAGGTCCGACGGCACCTCGTTGCTCGAGCCGGTGACACTGGCATGGGTCATACGGCTGGGATGCTCGATGAGGCTTTCCACCGCACCGAGGCTCTCGGCCAACGTGAAGATCCGCGTGCGGCGACACACCTCGAGCGCGGCGGGCTCCCCGCCGCTCAAGGTGAAGCTGACGATGCCGCCGAAGCCCCGCATTTGCCTGCTCGCCACGTCGTGACCGTCGTGGTCCGCCAGTGATGGGTGAAGCACCGTCTCGACCGCACGATGTTCCCGCAGCAGTTCGACGACCGCGAGGGCGTTGGAGCAGTGACGTTCCATCCGCACCGCGAGCGTCTTGACTCCTCGCTGGACCAAGAAGCAGTCGAACGGACCGGGTACGGCGCCCACCGCGTTCTGCAGGAAGCCGAGGTGCTCCGCCAGATCGGGATCGTTCGTGGCTGTGAACCCGCCGACCACGTCGGAGTGCCCGCCTAGGTACTTGGTCGTCGAGTGCACGACAATGTCTGCACCGAGACGGAGGGGTTGCTGGAGCCACGGGGTGGCAAAGGTGCTGTCCACGACGAGAAGCGATCCGTGGTGATGCGCGATCTCGGCGACGGCTTCGATGTCGATCACGCGAAGCAGTGGGTTCGTCGGTGTCTCGATCCACACCATCTTCGTGTTGGGTCTCAGGTCGTCCTCCAACGCGCCCAGGTCGGAAGTGGCGACCTGAAGGCCCGCCGGTTGGAAGACCCGCGTCGCGAGCCTGTACGTGCCGCCGTAGGCGTCGGTCGGCAGGACCATATGGTCGCCTGGGCCCAACAGGCGCATGACGGCGTCCTCGGCGGCCATGCCGCTGGCGAACGCGAACCCGAAATCTGCTCCTTCGAGCTCCGCCAGGTTCGCTTCGAGGCTGGCGCGAGTCGGGTTGCCCGAGCGGGCGTACTCGAAACCGCGGTTCACCCCGACGGCATCCTGTCTGAAGGTGGAGGACAGGTGGACTGGCGTGTTCACGGCGCCGGTGGTGGGATCGGTGCCGCTACCACCGTGAATGGCGCGGGTCTCGAAGCCGAGCCCTGAGAGTTCGAGACGGTCTCCCATGTCGAGCTCAGCGCGACATGCTCGCCAACGAGGCGAGCACGTCTACTCGTGTGATCACGGCGACCGGATGACCGCTGTCGAGAACCAACACAGCCGGCGCACCCTCGAGCCGGTTCACCGCGACCTCCAAAGGTTCGCCGGCACCGACGGTCGGCAACGGGTCTCCCATCACGTCGCCCACCGGTCGGTCGAGCACATCTGGGTCGGTGAAGGCACGATCCATCAGGTCTCGCTCGGTGACGGCACCCACCACCTCGGCCAACACGACTGGTGGCTCTTGCTTGATGACCGGCATCTGGCTGACGGAGTACTCGCGCAGGATTGCGATCGCCTGCCGAACGGACTCCTCGGGGTGGGTGTGGACGAGCATCGGCAATGACGGGTCTCTGGTGGCCAGCAGATCACCGATGGTGGTTCTCGCCGTTTGCAAGAATCCGTAGTCGGCCATCCATGCGTCGTTGTAAAGCTTCGACAGGTATCCCCGTCCGGTGTCTGGTATGTGGACGACCACGACGGCGTCGTGCGGTAGGTCACGTGCCGCGAGCAAAGCGGCGGCGATCGCAGTTCCCGCGGACCCTCCGATCAGGAGCCCCTCTTCGCGGCTGACACGGCGTGCTGTGGCGAAGCTGGTGGCGTCGGAGATGGCGACCACCTCGTCGACGACAGAGGGATCGTAGGTGTCGGGCCAGAAATCTTCGCCGATGCCCTCCACCAGGTACGGGCGCCCTGAGCCTCCCGAGTAGACCGAACCTTCGGGGTCCGCGCCGATGATCTGAACCGACGGATTACGCTCCTTCAGGTACCGGCCGATGCCCGTGATCGTTCCCCCGGTGCCGATACCGGCGACGAAGTGGGTCACCCGACCACGGGTTTGATCCCAGATCTCGGCGCCGGCCGTCTCGTACTGGGCGCGGGGATTGTCGGGATTGCGGTACTGATCAGGCTTCCAAGCCGACGGGATCTCGTGGGCCAAGCGATCTGAGACCGAGTAGTAAGAGTCCGGGTGCTCGGGTCGGACGGACGTCGGACACACCATGACCTGCGCCCCGTAGGCACGCAGAAGAGCGATCTTGTCCGAGGCCACCTTGTCGGGGCAGACGAAGACGCATCGGTAACCGCGGCGCGCGGCGACGATCGCCAGTCCCACACCGGTGTTGCCACTGGTGGGCTCCACTATCGTCGCACCAGGCCTCAGGCGGCCGTCGCGTTCAGCCGATTCGATCATCGTCAATGCGATTCGGTCCTTGGACGAACCACCAGGGTTGAACAGCTCGAGCTTCCCGAGGAACGTGCATTCCAGATCACGGGCGGTGCGATCCAATCGCATCATCGGCGTGTTTCCGATCAGATCGAGAACGGACTCGACCACGTCCATCGGCGGGCCTGGGTCGGACAGGGTTCGGATCTCGACTCCGGTCAGCGAACCCGTCGCGTCGATCGGGATCTCCTCGTCGGTGAGCAGCACCGTTGGCAGACCGGCGTCGCGCAGGGCGGCTGCCAAGGGGACGGTCTGGTCGATCGGGCCTGTGACTGCGACCCGGCGCGGTATCCGTGCCCGGAGGTCGCCCACGAGGGCGGTCAGAGATTCGCCGCTCCTGTGGTGATGCACATAGCGAGCTCTGTCCGACAAGCGTGCGGGGGGGTCACAGCCGCCGGCGACGACGAGCACGTCCATAATCATTGTTTATACCTCGGAGCAGCACCGGGTGTGCGCCGTTCAGACGGTGCGTTCTCGGTTGCGAACGTCCTCTGCGCGTCTTATGGCACTAGTCGCACTCCTCGTCCTCGATCGTGGCGATCTCGGCGAGACGAGGTACGTGGCGACCTCCCTCGAAGCTCGTCGAAAGGAACACGTCGACGATGACGAGGGCCAGCTCGGGAGGGAGGATCCGGGCTCCGAGAGACAGCACGTTGGCGTCGTTGTGCTGGCGCGCGAGGCGCGCGGTGGCCTCGTCGTGGCACAGGGCCGCGCGCACGCCGTGCACCTTGTTCGCCGAGATGGCCTCGCCCTGTCCGCTGCCGCCCAGCACGATTGCGAAGTCAGCCGTCCCCTTGACCACGGCGCGGGCGGCTGCCGCGCAGTAAGGCGGGTAATCCACCGGGTCTTCGGAGTCGGTGCCCAGGTCATCGATCTGGTGTCCGGCGGAACGCAGGTACGCGACAACCGTCTGCTTCAGGCGGAACCCGGCATGATCGGAGCTGAGGGCGATTCGCATTGCCTCAGCCAAGCCTGTGTCCCGTGAGACCGCAAGGCGGAGCTGGGCATTTGACCTCGTGCTCCGGGGCGCAGGTGTCAGGTCCGCTCGTCAGGAGGGGCGGGCCACTGCCAGTCCCCTTGGTCCTCGGCACCGGGCATCGACTCGTTGAACAGCACCGGCTCGCCGTTGCCGGCGCGCTTGGACTGGTACATGGCCGCGTCGGCCTGGGCTACCAGGGCTTCGGCCGTCGTGCTCTGCGCATCGCACCACGCCACCCCGATGCTGGCGCTCGACGGCACGGCGGCCTTCTTCAGGGTGATCTGATTGCGCAGGCTGTATGCCAGCCGGTTGGCGGTGCTCATCGCCTCGGCCGTGGCGGAGATGTGCGGGCAGATGACGAGGAACTCGTCGCCTCCGATCCGCCCCACCACGTCCTCGGCCCGCACACAGCGGTGAAGGCGCTGTGCCACCACCTGCAGGAACTCGTCTCCTGCGAGGTGTCCCAGGTCGTCGTTCACGTCCTTGAAGTGGTCGAGGTCTATGAAGATCACCGCCGGGCGTTGGCCCGTGCCGTCGGGGCCTAGCATCGCTTCGAGCTCTGCCATCGCCGAGGCGCGGTTGTAGCAGCGGGTGACGGCGTCGAAGGTGGCCCGTGCGCGCAGCTCCTCGCGCGCGCGGGCGGTCTCGGTGACGTCCGCCACGCACACGATGGCCCCGGTGACCCCTCCGGAGGCGTCGGTGAGGGTCCTCAGGTTCAAGGCGCAGTAACGCAGCTGCTTGTCGCTCTCACCGAGAGGCCGCACACGGATCTCGATGTCGCTGTCGAGGCCGTTCGAGAGCACCCCGGCAAAGGCCTCGGCGACCGATCGGGAGTCTTCGTCGACAACCGTCGAGAGCTGCTCTTCGACGCTGTTCGCACGCNNTCGGCCAGCCGGTCGAGCAGCTGCTCCCTGGCGCGAAGCGCCTCGTGGGTGGCCATCTCCTCGGAGATGTCCACCATCTCCGCAACGATGCACTGGTGCTCGGGGTCCTCGAGCAGGTTGTGGTTCGTGACCTCCATCCAGACCCAAGAGCCGTCGCGATGGTGGTGCCGTAGCCTGACCCGGCGCCCCGGTCCCGAAGACGCCAGCATGTTCATCCAGTTGTCGACGGCCAGCGCCTCGTCATCGGGATGGACGAGGTCACGCGTCCGAAGGCCCAACACCTCTTCGGGCTCCCAGCCGAGGATCTGCGTGAAGGCCTCGTCGATCTCTAACAGCACTGCCAGCCCGTCCTTGCGCGCGCGTGCGAAGCGTGGGGCACGCTCTGGCATCTCAGGCGTTATTGCCGCCTGTTCGTCCGCTTGGTCCGCTTCGTCCGCGGTGAATATGCCGAGGTAGACGCCGTGCTGCGCCCGGGCATCCAAGAAGGACAGCATGACGTGACGCTCGGGATCAGCCGCCAACCTGACGTGTCCAGTGGCGACCCCGGTCTTTTGTGCCTTCTCCCAAGTGTCGATCACCACGCCCCTGTGGCCCGGGATCACCATCTCGAGACCGGAATGATGGCCTTTGATCACGGTGTGCCCGTTCAGGTTCACGGAG
>PLIG01000096.1:0-3151 GCA_003139255.1 Acidimicrobiaceae bacterium
CGACGGGGTGGGCACGAAGGCGCTCGTGGCCCAGGCGGCCGGGCGCTACGACACGATCGGGATCGACCTGGTGGCGATGTGCGTCGACGACTTGGTCTGCGTGGGGGCCGAGCCGCTGTTTCTCCTGGACTACCTGGCGGTCGGGAAGCTCGACCCCGAGCAGATGGAGCAGCTCGTGGCGGGGGTGGCCGACGGCTGCCGGCAGGCGGGCTGTGCCCTCTTGGGGGGGGAGATGGCGGAGCACGCCGGGGCGATGGTCCCGGGCGGCTTCGACCTTGCCGGTTTCGCGCTGGGCGCGGTGGACCGCGACGCCATGCTCGGGCCGGGCCGCGTTGTCGCTGGAGATGTCCTCGTCGGCCTGGAATCACCAGGCCTGCGCTCGAACGGCTACACGCTCGCCCGGCACGTGCTGTTCGAGCGCGCCGGGCGCTCGCTGGAGGAGCGAGCGTACGAAGGAGCACGCCATTCTCTGGGCGACGAGCTGTTGCGTCCCTCGGTCATCTACGCTTCCGCCGTTCTCGGCGCGCTCGGCGTAGCCGAAGTGCACGCGGCGGCGCACGTCACCGGGGGTGGCATCGCGCAGAACCTCGCCCGGGCGCTGCCCCCGGGATGTGACGCGGTGGTCGACCGATCGGGATTCGAGACGCCGCAGATCTTCTCGGAGATCCAACGGTTGGGCGACGTGGACGATGCCGAGATGGCGCGGGTGTTCAACCTCGGAATCGGAATGTTTCTCGTTGTCGCGCCGGGATCTGTCGACGAGGTTCTCGGGGCCGTCGAGGGTGCCGGGTGCCGGGCGTCGGTGGCGGGGCGTGTCGTCGAGGGCGCAGGGCACGTGCAGCTCGAGGCCTGAGAGCAGTGGGTCTTTCGACGAGCCCGGGGAAGAGACTCTTAGTCCACGCCAGCCGTCGCGTCTCGACATGAGAGGCTGATCCGGGAAGACGATGCGCGCCGCCGTCTACGAGCAGCTTGGTCCCGCGCAAGTGCTGCACGTGACCGAGCTGCCGGATCCCACCCCCGGGCCCGGGGAGGTGCGCGTCAAGGTACGCGTGTCAGGCGTGAACCCGACCGACTGGAAGTCGCGTGCGGCAGGCCCTGGCAAGCAGATGCCCTTCGAGTACGTGGTGCCGAACCAGGATGGCGCGGGTGAGATCGACGCGGTCGGAGACGGGGTCGACCCCCGGCGCCTGGGCGAGCGGGTGTGGCTGTACCTAGCCCAGTGGCAGCGCCAGCAAGGGACCGCCGCGCAGTGGGTCTGTCTTTCCGAGCGCCAGGCGGTGTCGCTCCCCGAGGGCGTGGACTTCGAGCTCGGCGCCAGCTTGGGCATCCCCGCTCTCACGGCCGCTCACGCCCTCATGTGCGACGGGCCGATCGACGCCAAGACGGTGCTGGTCTCGGGAGGTGCCGGCGCCGTCGGGCACTTCGCTATCGAGCTCGCGCGCCGAGCAGGCGCCAGGGTGATCACGACAGTCAGCAGTGACCACAAGGCCGAGCTCGCTCGGGCGGCTGGCGCGCACGCGGTGGTGAACTACACAGAGGGTGACACCCTTGGAGCGATCAAGGCGGCAGCGCCAGATGGAGTCGACCGGATCGTGGAGGTGGCTCCCTCGAACCTGGCACTCGACGCACAGCTCTTGGCTCCTCACGGGGTGGTGATCCTCTACGCCTCGACTGATGAAGACCCCGAGCTGCCCGTGCGGCCCTTCATGCTCGCCAATGCCGTCGTTCGCTTCATGCTCCTTTACGGCATCACCGACCCCGAGCTCGAAGACGCCGTGGGAGACGTCTCTGCCGCACTGGCAGAGGGGGCGCTCAGCGCTCTTCAGCTCCACCGCTTTCGCCTTGAGGAGATCGCAGATGCCCACCGGGCGGTGGAAGAAGGCGTCGTCGGCAAGGTGATCATCGACATCGACTGATTCCAGCTGATCCTGATGACGCCTGTCCGCCTATCCCCGCAGCGAGTCGCCTTGCCCTAGCCGGGCGGCAGATCAGCGAAGCGGCAGGGGATGTCGGCATCCTCGTCGAGATGATGGCTGGCGCAGACGCGGTGATAGCCGTCGGCCACTACGAGGGCCACGTCGTTGCCTGCCCGGCCCCGCACGAGCAACACTGGCGAGAGCCGGTCACCCTCTTTCACCTTGTTGAGGTCCTTCGCCACATGTACGTTGTCGACCGGCAGAAGTTCGAGCCTGCTGGCCCGAAGCAGGTCTTTTGCCTTGCGTCGTTCGAGTGGCGCCGCCCGTAACGCAGCGACAATTGCGTTTGCCGCCGGCTCGGGGAGGACCAGGGTGAGGTAGTCGTGTGCGGCCGGGTAGTCGTGCTCTTCGGGCTCGTCCTTCCAGTGCTCCTTGACGGCCATGTGAACCCCAAGACCCCTTCGCAGCTAGTGCTCGACTCTGGGTGATCGACGGTTGGGTGGCAACCTACCGGGATGAGGGTAGCGGGAGTGTCGCGGGCAGGCGGCGAGGTGCGTTCTGGGAAACCGAGGTGCCCTACGAATGGCAGGCGCAGCCGCCGCCACAGGAGCCGGGGACTGGAGATCCACACGCCGTCATCGGGGATGCCTCGGCCCTTCCTGTCGCCGCGAACATCGAAATGAGTTTCACCACGTCGCTGTGGCCGACGGGGCACAGCACCGCGGGTGACGCCTCAGTCGCGGATCGGCGCTCCTCGAACGAGGTGTCGCATGTCTTGCAGCGGTATTCGTAAACGGGCATTGATCCTCGTCGTGTGCTCAGGCGGTCACAACCGGCTTGACTTTAGGTCACCAATCCTAGGATTTGGCGGAGCTGCTCGCCGCGCCGGCGGCCGGCTCAGAGGGCGCGGCCGCGTCCGCACCCGGTGCCGACACACGCGCCGTTGTGCGTAGGGGGATCTCCTTCATGATCCAGCTGAGGAGGAACGCCAGCACGGTGAACGGCACGGCGACCAGGAACACGATCTGCAGCGCGTGACTGAACGCGCCGACGACCAAGAGGCGTTCCGGTGCCGGCAGCCGATTGATCTGCGCCGGGTTGGTGACGATGCTCGACCCGTGAAGGAGCTTGAGCTGTGCTGGCGAGGCGTGCGCCCTCAACTGGGTGAGGAGCCGGTTGTTGAACACCGTGCTGAGCGCGGAGACGCCGAACACACCGCCGATCGTGCGGAAGAA
>PLIG01000096.1:3182-35040 GCA_003139255.1 Acidimicrobiaceae bacterium
ACGATCGGGAAGATCTTGTACCGGCCCGTGCGCGTGACAAGCCGGCCGCTCACGATGAAGGTGAACAGCATGCCGCCCACCACCGGCAACAGCTCCAGGCCCGAGGCCGTGGGCGAGGCCGCGTGGACGGTCTGCAGGTACAGGGGCAGGTAGACGATCGCGCCGAACATCGAGAAGCCGATGATGAACCCGACCCCCGACGCCGCCGAGAAGGTGCGGTTGCGGAACAGCCCGAGCGGGATGACCGGCTCGACGGCCCTTGTCTCCACCAGGCAGAAGGTGACGAGCAGCACGGCGCCGCCGACGCCCAGGGCGATGATCGTCCCCGACCCCCAGGTGTATTGAACCCCGCCCCACGTGGTGAGGAGGATGATGGCCGTGACCCCCGCGGATAAAAGCGCCGTCCCCAGCCAGTCGATCTGGTGATGCACTCGCTTTACGGGGATGTGTAGCACGGCGGCGATGACGAAAAGGGCGACGATCCCGATCGGCACATTGATGTAGAAGACCCACCGCCATGACAAGTGCTGCGTGAACCATCCACCGGCGAGCGGTCCGAGCACGCTCGACAGGCCGAAGACGGCGCCGAAGTAACCCATGTAGCGGCCCCGCTGGCGAGCCGGCACGACGTCGCCGATGATCGCTTGCGCCCCCACCATGAGCCCGCCGGCCCCGACGCCTTGCACGGCCCGGAAGGCGATGAGCTCGACCATGTGCTGCGAAAGCCCCGACAGCATGGAGCCGGCGAGGAAGATGACGATCGACAGCTGGAAGAGGTTCTTCCGGCCGTAGAGGTCGCCTAGCTTGCCCCACAACGGCGTGGAGATCGTGGAGGTGAGAAGGTACGCGGTGACAACCCACGACAGATGGTTCAAGCCGTGCAGATCGCCCGCGATCGTCGGCAATGCCGTCGCGACGATCGTCTGATCGAGCGCGGCAAGGAACATGCCGAGCATCAGCGCGCCGAGGATCACGAGGATCCTGCGGTGCTCGGCCTCTGTGAACTCGTGCTCGGCGGGCGCTTCGGGCACGGTCACGTTTTCAGAAGCCACAAGCATCCTCTGTGTCGTGGGGGGCGCCGCGCCGGCAGGGGTTGAGTCAACCGATCAAGCACGCACCGGGCACGGAAGGTGGCCATTACTCTATGGTGCTCGCCGCAGTAATCCGACGGGCAGAGCCCTGTCTGGTGGTCGGGACCGGCGTCGATCCGGTGACCTCACGCTTTTCAGGCGCGCGCTCTGCCAACTGAGCTACCCGACCGTATCTACGCCCAGGATGACCGGGGCGGGCGGTCCTGACGGGATTTGAACCCGCGACCTCCGGCTTGACAGGCCGGCGTGCACTCCAGGCTGCACCACAGGACCCTACTTAGCTTCGCCAGTCAGAGGCTATCTCTAACCACTCCTTGCTCCGTATTCCACCTTCTGGCCAAATCTTCTTGGTCCGTGGGGTAAAGGGTGATGGGCTCTGTGGAGGCAAGCTCGACCCAATGGTCTCCTGCACCTTCTCGCGCGCCGATTCGAGGGAGATGTGGAGTTGAGCGCAGGTGGCGATCGATCACTTCGGCTGCCAGCGTCACGTGCCTTGACGTCGGGTCGCCCCGGCGTCGTACACCGGCAGGCCGTCGGCCCCCAGCCGCACTCCGTCGGTGAGCCTGTGGACCATGAGCCTTGCATCGTGCATGAGGTGAAGAACCCCCGCATGGTGAACGAGGGTGGCGGCGCCGGCGATGAGGCGGCGGTGGCAACGCCACCACACGCTTTCGGCGCACATCACGCTGACCAAACCCCCCTCGGGTTCGGCGTCTCGGCGGTTGGCTTTGGCCACGAGATCGTCCAGGGCGTCGGCGAACTCCGGCGTTTGGACGTGGTCAGCGTACCCACGGAAAGCGGAGTGACGACGCGCGATGTTGGGCGAGTCGGCGCGGGGACGGCGAAATCCTCCGAGCCGTGGTTCCCACCGGTAGGACAGTCCGGCTCGCGGGAGCCACTGTTCGAGCTCCGCACGGTTGAAGGCTGGATTTCTCCTACTTCCGGGGGCGCTTCGCACGTCCAGCAACGAGGAGACCCGTACTCTCTCGAGCAACTCCGCAAATGCGCCGGCCGACATGGTGCCGTGACCCACCGTGATGAGCCGCATCGTCATCACCCTAAATGGGGGATCCCGCTTTTGGGGTAGACGCCGCAGTATCTACGGAGCGTCTAGGAGTCACACCAAGCCGGTGGCTACCGGGATCATGTAGAGACCAAAGCAAATCACCACCAGGCAGAGCGTTGTCGCGACGAAGCGGTAAGGTCCGCTCATCCGATGTTCGATCGGCAACGTCCGCGCTTCGAGGGCCAGCAAGAAGCCGAGGACGATCGGCAGAAGGAGCGCGTTCATCACCATGACGACGATGACCAGGTGGATGAGGTTTACGCTGAAGAGCACGATGACCGCCCCGACGACGTGGGCAAGCGCGTAGGTGACGTAGAACTTCGCGCTTTGACGACTGGGTCTCTCGTTCAGGGTGTGGGTCCACGCGAATACCTCGGAGATGCCCCAGGCTCCGGCCAGGGATGCGACCAGGGCGGCCACCAGTCCGGCACCGAGCATGGCGCCGCCGAGGAGGACCTTCGCTCCGATGGCGCCCAGGAAAGGCTGAAGTGCAGAGGACATCTCCCCCACGGTGTTGAGCGCTGCTCTTGGATGGTGAAGACCCACCGTGGCCGCGAAAGCGAGTACCAACGTGAGCATGATCAGCTGGGTGAGGACCGCTCCCACGGCGGTGTCCTGACGCTCTCTGCGAATGTGGTGAGGTAGAAGTCCCTTGTCGATCACCGCTCCTTGCTGGTAGAAGATCATCCACGGCATGATCACCGCGCCGACGTTGGCGGCAAGCAGCACCATGTACGAGCTGTTCGTGAGCGGAAGTTGGCCCAGGCCGTGGCCGATGGCATGGAGGCTTGGGTGGGCCATCACCATCGCAGGGATGAAGACCAGCTCGGCCAATCCGAGTGCAATGCCGACGCGCTCGGCCCGCCGGTATCTGCCAGTCAGTGCTATGCCGATCAGGAACGTCGCAGCGACCGGGACGGTCAACGTGCGTGGGATGCCGAACAGTTCGCCCACCCCAGCGACGCCAGCGAACTCGGTGAGCAGCGCTCCGATGCATGAAGCAAAGAGCGTGCCGGCTGAAAGCAGGGCCCATCGTTGTCCGAAGTGCTCTCGGATGAGCGCTCCGTGGCCCTTGCCGGTGTGGATGCCGAGGCGGACCGTCATCTCCTGGACGACGTAGAGGACTGGGATGAGCACGAGCTGGGGGAGGACCATCCGGTAGCCCCACTGAGCACCGGACTTCGCGGCAGTGATGAAGCTCCCGACGTCGGTGTCGGCAAGCATCACCACAAGACCAGGTCCCCACATCGCAAAGAGCCCGGCGAAGAGCAAGCGACGGCGGGGGTGTGCGCTGTAAGTAACCGTTTCCAGGACTGGAGCCCCGGTGGGAGGAACGGCCTCGTACGCCATTTAGAAAGTTAGGTTAGCCTAACCTAACTTTGCCGGCCAAATCGGGGTGGTGGCAATTGGCCTGTTCACAGCTGAGGGCAATATGGAGGGCAGCTGAGACGAGATCGGGGCGAGGTGACAGACGTGGGCGCGCAGGCCGGTTGGTATCCCGATCCCGCTGGCTCAAGTTGGCAGCGCTATTTCGACGGCGCGAACTGGACCGAACACCGAGCGTCGCCCTCCGGATATCCCGCTGCTGGCTATGGATATCCGTGGCCAGGAAGGCCACCATGGAAAGGCGTCCAGTTCGGCAGACCTCCTCGCGGCCCGGGTGCACTTGCAAACCAAGGACGCCGCCTCGGTGTCAGGCTGCTCGATGTCCTGGTTCTTGCGCCGGTGGTTGTCACCTTCGCGGTCATCGCGGTGATCTTGGTTGCCCCACACGTGGGGCCGATCTTCCCCAGGATCGACTCCAACTTCAATGCCTCGGTACCGACCCCAGGGTTCGTCTGGATCTACGTGGCGGTGTTCGCCTCCTTCGTGGCCAGTGGTGTCGCCGCCGTCATCTACGAGGGGGTGGTGACAGCTCGCTACGGCCGGACGCTCGGCAAAGCATGGCTTCATATCCGGCCAACACGGATTGACGGAATCCCACTGGGGTGGGGGCGTTCATTCGGGCGCATCGGCCTCTACTGGCTCTCGGGCGTTCTCGGGTGGATCGGTTTGCTCGACCCCCTTTGGTGTCTTTGGGACGAGAATCAGCAGTGTCTTCACGACAAAGCCATCGGCACGCTGGTCGTCAACGACGTTTCCTTCGTGGCGAGGAGTTACGGTCCAGCCACGCAAGCACCCGCTGGGAATGCGTGGCCCACCGCTAGTGGGTGGTGGCAGGCCTCTGATGGCAACTGGTATCCGCCGCCTCATCCGTAACTACCTGGTTATGGCGCTCCGTACTGGCCGAGCTCAGCGAAGCTTCACGACGAAGGAGCCCACTGCGTGGTCGTGCCACGCTTGTCTTCGTTGGTCCCACAGAGGAGAGAGCGCGTTCAGCAGTCCGGGGATGACGAGCAGGTACCAGAGCACGACGTAGATCAGCCAACGACCGAGAGCGCGGCCGAAGCCGATCGGCTGACCCGAGGTCTCGCCGCGAACGGCGATCCCGACCGCCCGCTTGCCGACGCTCTGGCTCTGGCCGTCCAAGATCGCGAAGTAGAGGACCTGGGCGATCACGATCACGAGCGACAGCAAACGGAAGCCCGAAGCGAGATGTGTCGTACGGGCTCCGGTGAACGAATTGACGGTCGTGGTCGACCTGAAGGCGCCGAGGACGACGAGGAGGATCGCACCGGGGACCCAGACCACGAGCCCGTCGATGAGAAGAGCGCCGACACGCTCCCACCAGCTGGCGAGGGGCCGGCCGAGGGGGTCGAGCGGTCCTGATGGCGGATATCCGTAACCGTAAGGGGCGGCAGGCGGTGGATAGCCGGGGGTGCCGTAGCCGTAGGGCGGCGCTTGCCCATACGCGCCGGGTGGAGCGTATGGGTTCGGTGGTGTCGGCGGCGGAGGCGGGTACTGCGATGGCGGGTATGAAGGTGATGGGTATTGCGTAGGCGGGTAACCGGGAGGCTGCGGCGGGGCTTGGTCGCCGCCAGGAACCTGTTGAGAGGGCTCGCCGGGGCCACCCGGTTCCTGGTCACTCACGATGCCTCCTGAAGAGATATGACAGGTAACCACCATACGCCTGGACTGCCAAACGGATGGCATAAGAGACACGTGTCGGCATTCGACCGCTTCCGCGTGGCAGTGCTCGCCCACGATTTCCACCGTGCCGTCGCCGAGATGGACGAGAACGTCGAGTTGTACAACCCCGCGTCAAGCCAGCCATTGGTCGGTCGGGAAGCGGCTCGGCAGACATTCGCCGTGCTCGATTGGGTGTTCTCCGAGTTCGAGCACCTGTATGTTCTCGAGGAACCCTCCGATAGCCCTGCCGATTCGCGCCGCCAAGCCATCGTATTTCGCGGCAAAGCAGGTCCCGAGGAGATACAAGGTGTCGACCTAATCGAGGTCGAGAACGACAAGATCGTGCGCTTCACGGTGATGGTACGGCCGATCGTGGGCCTGATGGCGCTTGGGCAGGCCATCCAGACGGCACGCGAGGCCTCGCCTGGGTAATGACCGAATCAGCGCCTTGAGCACCGAGATGGCTTCAGCGAAGCGGCTCGCATGGGCCTGCTTGAGCGCACCCCCAACGGGATTCGAACCCGTGTTACCGCCTTGAAAGGGCGGCGTCCTAGGCCGCTAGACGATGGGGGCTCGACCGATCGGGGCACAAGGAGGCTAGCAGCCCCTCTTCAATGCCCGCGTTGTCGCTCAGTTGTCCGATTTGCTGTCGCGCCGCATCTCCCATGTGGATCCTCCAGCAGTGTCATGGACGTCGACGCCGAGGAACTCGAGCCGATCGCGAACAGAGTCAGCTTCGGCAAAGCGCCCCTCCCGCCGGGCGGAGTCTCTAACAGCCAGAACCACGTCGACGTAAGGACCAATCAACTCGGCGGGGTCGCGTGTGCCGATCTCGGACAGAAGGCCCAGATCGCGGATCATCGCGCGCAAGCTCGCTCGGCCCCGATCCATCTCGTCGGATTGAAGGGTGTCTGCTCGCCATGCCCACATCTCTTCCTCGAGCGCCAGCACGGCGGCCACCATTCCGGGCGCATCGGACCTGTCACGCGCCGAGCGGAAAGCGGACTCATGGACGCGGATGGCGCGCAGCAACGGTGAGCCGCCTGAGCGCGCCATGGTCCGCGCCACGCCGTCGGATCCCCGAGGAGCGGGCTCCTGGCTCTCATCGGCGACGGCGCCCAGCGCGGAGGCACCGACGCCGTCTCTCTCGGTGCCGCCGCTCCTCCCGCCATCGCTGACGCGCCTTGTCGTTCTTGCACCATCGTAGGCGGGCGCGGAGGCGAGATCGGAGGCGAGCTCGAGCATCCGATCCAGCGGCAACGTCGCGCCTGCTTCGATGCGCTGCGAGCGCCCGCGCACGCGTACCGTGACCCCGCCATGGCCCACCACCGTGGCGAACCCGGAGTCGAAGTCGACGCACACGGCGGTGTGCTCGTCGACACCGAGCACGAACGTCCCGTCGGGGAGCTCTGGCTCGATGAGCGAGAGGCGCTCCTCTCCGAGATAGCAATAGCGCGTGTCGTGCGTCTGGCCCTCGGAGTTGTCGTAGTGGGGGATCACCGCTGCAGGCAGCCCCAGGGGGCTAAGCAGGTCCAGGCCTTCGAGCCAGTGGGGCTCTTCGCCCACCTTGTACACCTCGTACACCGGGACAGTGGCGCTGCCGAGGGTGAGCGCAGCCGCTGAGGCGAACGTCACCGCCCCACCGATCGCCAGTTTCTCCGACAGCAAAGAAGGGACGAGGGTGCCCCTCCACTGGCGCAGGGCGTACGAGGGACTTCCCGGACCGGAGAAGATCAGCGGAAGAGCCGCCATCCGAGCGACGATCCCCTGTCCGTGATCACCCGCCAAGTCGGCGGCCGTTCGCATACCCGCTACCTCGAGCGTGGCCCCGACGCTTTCGCGGAAATAGGAGACGGCGCGTGCAGCTATCTCAGCCGCGTTCGTCTGAAAACCGAACGGCGTGTCGAGAAGGAGCCCATGGACCGACATGGAATCGGAGTCGTGCCCGGCTCGGTCCTCTGTCCCGGCTTGCGCCGCTTGGAGGCGCTCGGTCACCGCCCGATGCACCTTGACCATCGTCGGTGCCGTCTCGCCCGATCCCATGATGGTGAGCAACCTGGGAAGACTCTCGCTTCTCACGGCGGATCACCTCCGCCACCCCCGGCTTCGCCTTTCGGGAGTGTCGCGGCCAGCGAGTCGACGATCTCGCCCTGGAGCATGCTCAGGTAGCGGTACACGGCGACCTGTGCGGCGTGTGGGTCGGATTCCTCCACGACGATCTCGTCTTCGATGACATCGAGCTGGGTGCCCAGGACGAGTCTGAGCACTTCGAGGGCGTCAAGCCACTCGTGGATCTCCTCCTCGTCGAGGCTCGGCGCGTCCACCGTCATCGTCAGCGTGTCGAGGGCATCTTGATGCCGGTGCAGCAGGTGCGCGCCCATCATCTCACGATATTCGGATTCGGCTTTGGCCTCTTGGGGGTATGCGACCGGGAAGACCCGCGCCGCGCTCGGGTCGCGCGCCTCGAGCAGCCCGCGTGCCTGCAGTGGAAGCGCTTTGAGCAACTCCCGCTCGTCGGCACCGAGACCGGTGTTGAAACGACCGTGACGGTCTCGCCTGAAGCGGCGCCGCCCGATCACGACTGCTCGCTTGCTCTCACTGGGCCTGTTCGAGGGTTGCCCACAGACAGTGCTCGTGCAGGCGCATGACATCCAGCTCGGCGCGCTCGCGTGGTCCCGAGGACACGATGGCTCGACCTTTGTGGTGGACGTCGAGCATGAGACGCGTCGCCTTCTCGCGGCTGTATCCGAAGAGCTTCTGGAATACGTAGGTGACGTAGGACATCAGGTTGATCGGATCGTTCCACACGATCACGAGCCAGGGCCGGTCAGGCCGGACGTCGTCGTCGCCCGAGGGCCGTTCGGTCTCGACGGGCGCCGTGAGCGGTCCGGTCGGGGTCGCCGAACGGGCGCCCCCGACCGGACCACCGACCATGGCAATGCCGACGCCCGATGTGGTGATGCCCGAACCGGTCATCCTGGCACCACGGCGTTCGCCGGCTCGACGCCCAGTTCGGAGGTTGCCGGGCGAGGGCCCGAGCCTGCACCGACGGGGATGGCCTCCGGGGTGTGAGGCCACAACTCGTTGGCGAACCAGTACATGGCGCTCCACACGACCGTGGCGCCGAACACGTGCACACCCACGAGCAATGCAGGCAGGTGGCTCCAGTACTGCGCGTATCCGACGATTCCCTGTGCCGCCATCGCCGCCAACATCGCGCGTCCTCTCATTCGCACGGATTGCGGCGCTCCACCACCTTCGAGGAGATAGAGCAGTCCTAGGACCACGGCAACCAGGATCAGGACGATCCCCGAGTGGGTGCGTGCCATGTCGGCCAGGGGCACAGGAAGACGCTTTGCGCCGACCCCGCCCGCATGCGGACCTGCCGCGGTGGTGGCGGTGCCGGCCACGACGGCGAGCAGGAGCAGGCCCCAGGCGAGGCGGGTCACCCACAGCTCCCGGGGGGTCACCTTGGCGACGCCTCGCCCGGGTGCGCGCCCGGCGCGCAGCACGAGGGCGCATGCCACCGTCAGCAGCGCGATGCCCACCACGAAATGGGTCATAACGGCGTAGGGATTGAGCTTCGAGTACACGACGATCTCGCCGAGCACGGCTTCGCCCACGATGCCGCCTATCAGGGCCGTTGACAGCGCCACGAGATCACCGCGGCGCGGAGCCCGGTGTACGGCGCAGACGAGAGCCACGATGGCCGCCGCGCACACGGCGACCACCACGATCCGGTTGCCGAACTCCAATGCCGGGTGAAGCGCCAGAGGAGGCGTGAAATGTTGCTTGTAGCAACCGGGCCAGTCCGGGCACCCAAGCCCCGAATCGGTCAGCCGCACGGCACCGCCCGAGACGATGTTGAGGACCGTCAGCCCGAACGTCACCTGCGCGACGCGCAAGAAGGCCCTGGGGGTCACCGTGGGGGACTTGATGGCACGGGAAGCCTGCACCAGCGCACAATCGTACCTGCCGCTGCCGTATGTTCAGCACCCAATGTCAGTGGTGTCCCCCGTCCTGAAAGAGGCGCCGGTCGTCGAGCGTCTTCGCTCCCGCTCGATGCATTTGCGCAGCTACGTGGCTCTCACGAAGCCACGCATCGTGGAGCTGCTTCTCGTCACGACTCTGCCGACGATGTTCGTGGCGCGCCGGGGTGTTCCCTCCGTCGTGTTGATGGTGGCCACGCTCGCGGGTGGGGCGCTGGCCGCAGGAGGCGCCAACGCCATCAACATGGTCGTTGACCGCGACATCGACCGTGTGATGCGCCGCACCCGGCATCGTCCCCTCGTCACGGGTGAGTTCACGCCCACGGCCGCGCTCGTCTTCGCCATGACGCTGGAGCTGGTCGCGTTCGCGGAGCTGTGGTTCGCGGTGAACCTTCTGTCGGCTCTCCTGGCGATGGCGGCCACCGCGTTCTACGTCTTCGTGTACACGCTGTGGTTGAAGCGGACCTCGACGCTGAACATCGTGATCGGAGGGGCGGCGGGAGCTGTACCGGTTCTCGTGGGGTGGGCTGCCGTCACGGACCGTCTCGGGTGGGCGCCGGTAGCGCTGTCCGCCGTGGTGTTCCTCTGGACTCCCCCACATTTCTGGGCGCTTGCAGTTCGCTGTCGTGAGGACTACGAGGCTGCTCACATCCCAATGCTTCCGGTGGTCGCCCCGTTCGCGCGCACCTCTCGGCAGATCCTCCTCTACGCGTTGGCGCTCGTCGGGGTGACGCTGGTGGTCATCCCGGTTGCGCATATGGGATTGCTCTACACCACAGCCGCCACCGTCCTGGGCGCGCTGCTCCTGGGGTATGCGCTGCGCTTGCGCCGGGCGGAGACATTCGCAGCTGCCATGGCGCTGTTCCGGTACTCGATCACCTATCTCACGCTGTTGTTCGTCGCGCTCGCCGCTGACGTGATGGTCCGTTTTCACTGAGGACGGCTCAGGGCGCGGCGGATCGGCGCGCCCTGCCCAGCTCGATCGCCAGGGCGACGGCCTCCTCGGGTGTGCTCGCGCGTACGACAGCATCTGTTTGCTTGCCCGCACGCGTGAGCTCCCAAGTGCCGAGCCCCACCACCGGGACACCGGTCGCGAGCGCGAGCGCGATCTCCGACAACGTGCCGAATTCCCCGCCTACCGCCACTACCGCGTCCGCGGCTCGCACGACCAGAGCGTTTCGGGCCTCGCCGATCCCGGTCGGCAAGGCGACGTCGATGTGTGCGTTCGCATGGAAGCGCTGAGTCCCAGGGAGGATCCCCACGGTGAGCCCACCGCCCTCGTGCGCACCCTCGCAGGCCGCTTCCATGGCGCCACCGAGGCCGCCACACACGAGAACGGCGCTGGCCTCGGCGAGCCCCCGCCCCACCACCTGCGCCATCTCGCGTTCGGCCGGAGGTGCGTTACCGCCACCCACGACCGCGATGTAGAGGGGCCTTTTCACATCCAGATCTTGTCCCAAGAGCCTGTGCGGGCGGCGGCATCGCAATAGCGACGGGCCTTACTCCCAGCGGAAGGTGAGAGCGGCGGCTGTGGGTGCCACCAGCGCCCAGCAGGCGAGGACCAACCAGGCCCACGCGGGTACTGCGACCCTGAGCCCCAACGAGTCGTGCAACGCCTGGGCGAGGGCCGCCGCAGGCAGCGCCTTCGCCACCCCCTCGAGCCAACCGGGGAGCTTCGACAGCGGCGCCAGCATTCCGCTCACCAAGAGAAGCAGTAGCCACAACCCGTTGGCGGCCGCCAGGTTCACCTCGGCGCGCAGCACCCCCGCCAGCAACAGGCCGATGCCGCCGAACCCGGCGGTGGCGAGCAACACCACCACCCCCGCGGCGCCGGCTCCTGCGGCGCTCGGGTGCCAGCCGAGCCCGAGCGACACCGGCACCAGCACCACCACCTGGAGAGCCTCTACGACGACTATCGCCGCTATCTTCGCCCCAAGTAACGACGGGCGTCCGAGCGGAGTCGACCCGAGACGCTTGAGCACGCCGTAGGAGCGTTCGAAGCCGGTGCCGATCGAGAGGTTCACCATCGATGTCCCCATCACCGCGAGGGCCAAGATCCCCGGCGCCAGGAACGCGACGGGATGAGCCGTCCCGACGGGAAGCAGGTGGACCTCGGAGAAAAAGACCAGGAGCACGACCGGGATCCCGATGGTGAGCAGCAGGGACTCGCCGCGTCTCAGGGTCATGCCCACCTCCGCTCCACACTGAGCCGCCAGCCGTCTCAGAGCGTGCGCGGACAGACGGGCCGTGGGTCCGACGGGCGAGCCTGAGGTGTCTTTGCCGTCTTCGGCGTCCAGTTGGTCTTCACCGAGGCCCGGCGCGTGACGCTCCTCCTCCTCTTCATCTGCTCTCCCGTCATCTGCTTCATCGTCTGCGTCTTCGTTCGCGCCCTGTGGCTCTTCCTCGCGCGCAGAGCGCGCGCGGGTCACCTCCAGGTACACCTCTTCGAGCGACCGGCGCCCGGCGTGGAGGTCAGCCAGCGGGAGATCGTGCTCTGCCAGCCACCCCGCCAGCTTTCCCAGCCGAGCGGGGGTGGCCTGGTCTTTCACCACGTAGCGCCCCGCCTCTTCTTCGACGACAGAGCTCGCGTCCACCTCGAGAGCTGCGACGAGCCCGTTCAAGTCGACTCCGGGCGGGGCTGAGAAGTGGATGCCCCCTTGGGCTCCGGCACCGGCCAGCTCGGCCACCGAGCCGCTGGCGACGGCCCGCCCGCGCGTGATGATCACGACCTCGTCTGCGAGACGTTCGGTCTCGGGCAATTCGTGGGTGGTGAGAAGGACGCACGTCGCGCGATCGCGAAGTGCCGCGATGACGGCGCGGATCGCCAGGCGCCCTTCTGGGTCCACGCCGGCCGTGGGCTCGTCGAGGAACACCACCTCCGGGCGGCCCACGAGAGCGAGGGCCATGGAGAGGCGCTGCTGCTCTCCTCCCGACAGGCGCCGCCACGGTGTGCTGGACAGCCCTCTCAGTCCGACCAGCTCGAGGAGCGCGTCGGGATCTTCGGCGTCCTCGTAGTAGCTGGCGAAGAGCTCCAGCACCCTGCGAGTGCTGATCGTGGGGTAGACACCGCCGTGCTGGAGCATCACCCCGATACGCGCCACGAGCGATCTGTGCTGCGAGATCGGGTCGCACCCGAGCACCCGCACAACTCCTGCCGTGGCACGCCGGTAGCCCTCGAGCGTCTCGACGGTCGAGGTCTTTCCCGCTCCGTTCGGGCCCAGAAGCGCCAGCACCTGGCCGCGCTCGGCCGTGAGCGAGAGGCCGTCCACCGCCACGAGCGCTCCGTAGCGCACGACGAGTCCACGGCAGTCGATCGCATGCACGGCCACTCACGGCGAGGCTACTTGTGGGTACTACCTTTAAGCGCGACATGATCGACATCCATCTGGTCAGGGACGGCCCTGATGCGGTGAGGAAGGCGTTCTCCCGACGGCAGGTCGACCCGACCGAGGTCGACCGCCTTCTCGAGGCGGACAAGCGCGCTCGCGCTGCGGTCAGCCGCCGTGACGAGATTCGTGCCCAGGTGAAAGACCTGTCGCGCCAGGTGGGCGAGGCGCGACGTTCGCACGACACGACGGGGGCTGCCGCGCTCGCCGAGCAGAGCCGCGCTCTAAGGGACGAGGAGCGCCAGGCCGACTCAGAGGCGACCTCCGCTCAGGGGGAGCTTCGCGAGCTGCTGTTGTGGCTTCCGAACCTTCCGGCACCCGACGCACCTGACGGCGAGGGCTCGCAGGACAACGTCGTCGTAAGGCGCTGGCCCGCGAAGGCGCGCTCGTACTCGCAGTGTCAGCGGGTCCCGCACTGGGACGTGGGCGCCGAGCTGGGTATCCTCGACCTCGAACGTGCGGCGAAGCTGTCGGGATCGATGTTCCCCCTCTACCGGGGTCTCGGGGCGCGTCTGATCAGGGCGTTGAGCGCCTTTGCTCTCGACCACCACGCTCAGACCTACGAGGAGATCCGCCCACCCACACTTGTGCGCACCGAGACGATGTTGTCGACCGGCCACCTCCCGAAGTTCGCCGACGAGGCGTACCACGTCGAGCGCGACGACCTGTGGGCGATCCCCACGGCGGAGGTGCCTCTTACCTCCATGCACAGGGGGGACCTCCTCGAGGAGACCGATCTCCCCTTGCGCCTGTGCGCGTCGACGGCGTGTTTTCGCCGTGAGGCAGGGTCTGCGGGGCGCGACACGCGTGGTGTGCTGCGGACGCACGAGTTCGACAAGGTCGAGATCTTCGCTTACGCGACCGCCGAGCAGTCCCCAGCCGAGCACGAGGAGATGGTTGCGCGCGCCGAGTCGTTGTTGCAGTCGCTCGACCTGGAGTACCGGGTCGTTGACCTGTGCACCGGTGACCTCGGCAATGCCGCGATGCGCACGTTCGATCTCGAGGTCTACGCGCCGGGAAGTGACATGTGGCTCGAGGTGTCCTCAGTCAGCTGGTGTGGCGACTACCAGGCACGCAGAGCGAACATCCGATACCGTCCCACAGGTGGAGGCCAGGCAGTGTTCGTCCACACCTTGAACGGTTCGGCGCTCGCCTGGTCACGTATCTGGCCGGCGCTCATCGAGGCCGGTCGCCAGCCCGACGGGTCGGTGCGCCTACCTGACGCGCTCGCCGGCTATCTCGGCGGGAACATGGTCATCGAACCGCGCTGAACCTCTCTAGCTGTCGCCGGCAACCTCGAAGCGGTAGCCGACGCCGCGAACCGTGGTGATGACCGCGGGCGACGAGGAGTCTTCCTCGATGTGGGAGCGGAGCCTCTTTATGTGCACATCCAGCGTCTTGGTGTCCCCGACGTAGTCCGTGCCCCAGACACGGTCAATCAACGTGTCGCGTGTGAGAACCCTCCCGGGGTTCTCCATCAGCAGCTCCAGCAGCTCGAATTCTTTGCGGCGCAGGTGGACCTCGCTGCCGCGTACGAACACGCGGTGGCGGTCGGTGTCGAGACGCACTGCGCCGACCTCGACGACGTTACGTTCGTATTCGTGCTCACCTGCACCGGGGCCTATCGCGTCACGCGGCGAGCGGCGAAGCACGGCCCGCATCCGGGCGACGAGCTCTTGCAGCCGGTAGGGCTTGACTACGTAGTCATCAGCTCCCATCTCGAGCCCGACCACAGTGTCGATCTCAGTTCCCTTGGCAGTGACCATGATGATGGGCACCGACGAGCGGGACCGGATCGTGCGGCAGACGTCGATGCCCGAGAGCCTGGGCAGCATGATGTCGAGCAGCACGAGGTCCGGGTCGAGGGTTTCGAACAAGCGCAAAGCCTCGGGGCCGTCGCGCGCCGCGGTAACGTCGAAGCCCTCACGATCCAGGCCAACCGCCAGGGCCTCGACGAACGACTCCTCGTCCTCGGCCAGAAGCACCTTGATCCGGTCCCCAGAAGCGTCGGGCTCTGCCCGCGGGTGCTGTGGCAGGTTGGTGGCTCGAGCCATGGTCAGTCCGCTTCCTGCTGAGCGGGAAGGATCAAGCGGAACGTGGAGCCTTCACCTTCGCGCGAATCCACCTCGATACGCCCGTGATGGTTGGTAGCCACGTGCCGGGCGATGGACAAGCCGAGCCCGGTTCCTCCAGTGAGGTGACTGCGGCCCTGGTCCACGCGGTAGAAGCGCTCGAAGATGCGCTCGAGGTCGCGCGCCGGGATGCCGATCCCGTGGTCGGAGACCTCGATCATCACCTCGCCGTTCGCGCGACGACCCTCGAATCGGACCGTGCCCGAGTCATAGGAGAACTTCACCGCGTTCTCGAGCAGGTTGTAGAGGGCCGACACGAGCTGGCGGCGGTCACCCAAGAGGGATACGGGTGGTTCGGGCTCCTCCATCATGATCTTCACTCCCCGGTGCTCGGCGGAAGCCCGTACACGCTCGACCGCCTGCGCCATCAGCAGGCTGACCAGCACCGGCTCGCGCGGAGGTGCCTTCTCGGCCTCTATGCGCGACAGATCCAGCAGGTCGTCGATGATCCTGTTCACCCGGAAGGCCTCGATGTGAATGCGGTTGGCCAGACGGCGCACGACGGCGGTATCGGTCTCTGACACGAGGGTCTCGGCGAGTAGTCCGAGCGCACCCATGGGTGTCTTCAGCTCGTGGCTCACGTTGGCGACGAAGTCGCGGCGTATCTCCTCGAGCCGTCTTCGCTCCGACACGTCGTCGATGACGGCGATGGCGCCGAGGGTGCGCCGTCCGTCGTCGATCAGCTGGGTGCTCACGGCCAGGGTTCGGCGCGGGGGGCCGTAGAGGTCGAGGGTCCGCGACGCCGAGCCCTGTTCCCAGGCCTCTCCCAGCAGGTCGACGACCGTCTGCGCCGCCAGTGCGTCGCCGTGTCGGCCCCCCATGAGCTCTACGGCACGCGCGTTGCGGAACACGACCTCGCCGTTTTCGTCGCAGACGATCACTCCCTGAGGCAGCGTGTCCAGAGCGTGTCGCAGCCGGATCGTGTCCGCCGACGACTCGGCCACCGCTTCGGCTGCGCGATCGGTCACGAGCTCCAGGTGGTGCAGGGCCGGCTCGACGCCTTCAGGCGTGCCTGTGGGTGCGTCGGTGCCCAGTCGGGAGGCCAGAGCCGAGAGCCGTTGCTCCAAAGAGTGGCGCCCTGACCGCCGACCAAGGATGGTGGCCACCACCACTGCAACGATCGCAAACGCGCCGAGCGCGGCGAAGCCGGCTTCCACCGTGCTCTGCGACAGCCCGGACGTGCCGAACATTGCCAACAGCATGGCAGGCCTCACGGTGACTGCGGCGGAGGGCCGTTCGCCGGCCAGCTCCCCTCCGACCCGCTAGGGCTGACCTGACTCCCTGAAATCGGTCCACCTGACCGAAGATTGGGATCCGGTCAGGGGTAGGCCGCGGCGGCAACCCGTTGCGTGTAGGGCTACACGCTGCTGCCAACCCGTTCGCGATTGCGAGCTAGGTCTAAGTAAGGTGGCGGGGCCATGGCGACTCTAAGCACCACCGCCGCGACCGGCACTCGAGCCGGACCCGTGAGGCCCCTTACCCTGGCGATCGACATCGGGGGGACGGGCCTGAAGGCGTCGGTGCTCGATGCCTCGGGAGCCATGGTGGCCGACCGGGTCCGTGTGGACACCACATATCCGTGTGCCCCGGCGAAGCTTGTGGACGACCTGGTTTCGCTTGTGGCTCCCCTGCCAGACACGGCCCGGGTGTCTGCGGGCTTTCCTGGCATGGTCCGAAAGGGCCATGTCCTGTCCGCTCCCCACTTCGTCACCGTGGCTGGTCCTGGAACTGCCGTCGACGACGGGCTGGTCGAGCAGTGGGCCGCGTTCGACCTTGCCGGCGCTCTGCGCAAGCGTCTGGGCAAGCCGACGAGGGTGGTTAACGACGCGGACATGCAGGGCGCGGCGGTCGTGAAAGGCATCGGGCTCGAGTTCGTCCTCACGCTCGGCACGGGCGTTGGAACTGCCTTCTTCTACGAAGGGCGAATCCTCCCCCACTTCGAGTTCGCGCATACGCCGTTCCGAAGGGGCGAGACCTACAACGAGCAAATAGGCGAAAGGGCCCGCGAAGTGATTGGCAGCCAGAGGTGGAACCGACGAGTTCGCAAGGCCGTAGCGGTCTTTCGTGCCCTGACCTTCTTCGACCGATGCTACGTAGGCGGGGGCAACAGCAGACGCATCAACATCGACCTGGGTGCCGACGTGAGCATCGTGGACAACTCGGCAGGGATTCTGGGGGGCATCAAGCTGTGGGAGGGGCATCAACTAGCGCTTTGAGCCGAGCCGCAGGCGGATGCGAGCAGAGGCGGCCTGTAAGCTCTCGTTCGTGCCACGCGAGCCCAGCAAGGGATCGCACACGGAGCTCGAACCTAAGGCCGGGCGTCGCAAGCGCAGCCCGGCCCGCGCGGTGGTCGCGCTGGTTGTACTTGCCGCGGCCGTCACTTTCGTCGTCCAGAACCGCCAAGCCGTCACCGTTCGCCTCTGGTTCGCGACCGGACACGTCGGCCTTCTTTGGTTGGTGCTTGTGTGCGTCGTTCTGGGCGGTGTTGCCGAGCTGGCCGTCGCGCGGGCCATTCGTGTGCGTTGGCGCTCACGACGCGGGCGCTCGAGCTGAGGACGCAAGCAGTCATGATCGTCGACGGAGAGCTGCACTGAGCCGTCCTCGGTTGAGGTTCATGTTGTTCCGTTGGGCACCCTCGAGGCACGTGAGAATTCCCATCCAAGGTACGTTTCCCACGGACCGTGCCGCCGACGGGTGCAAGTGTCTTGCCGTGGCCACCAAGCTCGGAAAGATCGTCCTCACGGGCCCTAGAGCACGGCCTTTGGCAGGCTAATACGGCCAAATGGGCGGGTTCGGAGCGCTTCGCGGCTGGGTAAGATTAGTGGTTGGTGTGGCCACGGACACTTCGGGATTCCCTGTTGGTGTCCGCTAGGGTCAGCCGAACGCGCTCGTAGCCCAATTGGATAGAGCATCTGACTACGGATCAGAAGGCTGGGGGTTCGAGTCCCTCCGAGCGCGCACACTCGAGCACTGTCGGTGGTTTCACCTGGCGTTCGACGCTGGAGTTCGTTTCGGAATTTTTTGAGTTAGCTCCAAGGTTGGAGCCGCTGAAACGTGCCCTTGCAGGCGGAGCGGCCGAAATGGTCAGTCAGAATCATCGTGTACATCTCCACTTACCTGGACACGGATCGGCTGAGCGAGCGCGCCCGCCCTAGCTCGTTGTGAAGCCTCGATGCGGTCGATCCACATGCCGACGGATCGTTCATGTGAACGCTTAGCCTTCAGGAGCCTTTCGTAGCGATCGAGGTCCGGGAGATCAGCGCTGGCGCGACGATCGTTTCGTAGCGCGATTGCAGAGCGCCTCTGGGCGATCTTCTTCTCAGCCTCTCGCGCCAGAATGACCACCGTTTCGAGATGCTCGACGGCTGAGCGCACCAGCCCTGCGGGCTCCAGTCCCCTAGCGGCGGAGAGAAGGGCAACTAGACGGGCGAGCGCTCCGAAGGTGTTGTCGGGTTCGAGACAACCGATTCCGAAATTCGGGGCGATGAAGTCGTAACTGTTCTCGCCGGTCGAGAGAAATGACTTCATGATGTCGCCGGCTACATCCTCGGGAATTTCCCCCTCGTCGGGAGCCTGGTGAGTTACCAGGAGGGTCAATCGTGCCTCCTCGGGATGCTTATAAGTTACAAAGTCCGTCGGCCCCTCGAATTTTTTGAAGTATCTGAACGTGTGGGTGCCGAGAATCCCATCCACGGCCTCTAACCAGGGCATTGTGGAGACTCCCCTCCTTAGGCTGTGGTGGGTCCCCGGCGGTTGTAAACGTCGACCTGGCTAAGGCATTTCGCGCTTCCGACAGCCAGCGGGGTGTCACACCTGCGACGTAGCGTCGGCCCGGTGGGTATGCGAGTGGAATGGGTGCGGTACGGGTGTCCGGCAGCCCAGGCGCTGCGCAAGGCCATCAGCGCTGCCAAGGCCGAGGAACCCTTGGCGCCGGTCAGCGTGGTCGTCCCCTCCAACCATGTCGGTGTCGCTGCACGTCGGCTGCTCGCCTCGGGTGCCCTCGGCCAGCTCTGTGGACAGGGAACGGGGGTGGTGGCGGTCTCCTTCCTCACCGTCTACCGCATGGCCGAGCTCATGGGATCAGCCGCCTTGGCTGCCCAGAGGCGTCGCCCGGTGTCAACGCCGGTCCTCACCGCCGCGTTGCGACGAGCGCTCGCCGAGGATGCCGGGGTGTTCGCGCCGGTGGCAGACCACCCCGCCACCGAGATGGCATTGGTGAGTGCCTACAAAGAGCTGCGCGACGTCTCCCTAGAGGGTCTCGACCACCTTGCTGCCCGGAGTGCGAGGGCGGCCGACGTCGTCCGCCTCTACCGCGCCGCCCGGGGCCGACTGGTTTCAGATTGGTACGACGAGGAGGACCTGATCAACGGAGCCATCGAGGTTCTTGGCGTGAAGGGGGCGCAACGCGCGGGATTCGGTTCCCTTGTCGTCTATCTGCCCGAGCGGCTTTCGCGCCACGGGGCCCTCCTGCTAAAAGCGGTGTCCAAGTTCTTCGACGTGACGGTGCTGGCGGGGACGACGGGCGACGCACGCGCCGACGCCGAAGTGGCGCATTCCGTCCGCCGCCTCATTGACGCAGGCGACTCGCAGTCGACGCTGACGGATCTCGACCCCATGGCAGTCGTCTCTGGCGAAAGGACACGGATCGTCACCACCTCGGACGCGGACGAGGAGGTGCGAGCGGCCGTGCGCGCCGTGATCGACTCAGTGCGTGGCGGCACACCGCTCGAACGGATCGCCATCCTCCATGCGAGCCCGCAGCCCTATGCCCGCTTGGTGCACGAACAGCTGTCGGCGGCCGACATCGCCCACAACGGAGCAGCTGTCGTACCCCTCACCGCCCGGCTCGCCGGAAGGACCCTGCTGGGTCTGCTCGCTCTCCCCCAAGGGGGTTTCCGGCGCGAGGACGTCTTTGCCTGGTTAGCCGGTGCCCGGGTGCACCACCGGCGACGCCCGCTCCCGGTAACGGCCTGGGAGCGGCTCTCGCGCGATGCCGGCGTGGTCGCCGGGCGCGAACACTGGGACCGGCTCCTTGCAACCTACGCGACCGACTGCGAAGCCGAGGCGGAGCTGACCGAGGCCGATCCCGACGCGCCGATCTGGCGGGCTGAGAAGTTGCGGACCGATGCCGTCCGGGCCCGTGCACTGCGGGAGTTCGTGCTGGGACTCATCGATGACCTGGGGCGAGCCGCCGCCTCTCCTCGCTCCTGGGCAGAGCGGGCCCGGTGGGCACACGCTCACCTCGAGGATCTGCTCGGTCGGGAGCGGAGACGAGCGGTCTGGCCGATGATCGAGCAGAAGGCAGCTGAGCGGGTGGAGCGCGCGTTGGACCGGCTTGGCTGTCTCGACGCTGTCGAAGATGCAGTCGGGCTCGACGTCTTCACCCGGACGCTCCAGCTCGAGCTTGAGGCAGATCTCGGCCGGGTGGGACGGATGGGCGAAGGGGTCCTGGTCGGCTCTCTGCGCATGGGCGTCGGCCTCGACCTGGACCTCGTCGTGGTTCTCGGTCTCACCGAAGGGTCCTGTCCGGCACCGACCCACGACGACTCACTTCTCCCCGACCACGAGCGCGAAGTGGTCGGCGACGAGCTCGCGCTGCGGGCGGAGGGTGTCGAGCGCCAGCACCGGGAACTGCTCGCCTCCCTGGCCGGCGCTTCGCGGCATCTGCTCTGCGTGGCGCGCGGCGATCTCAGACGGAGTACCGAGCGGATCCCGTCGCGCTGGGTGCTCGACATCGCGAGCGCCATCGCCAGTGAGCGCCTCTGGAGCGAGGACCTACTCGGCGGCGAGCGACCCTGGCTCGAGCACGTCGCCTCCTATGACGCGGGGCTCCGCCGCGTCGACTTCCCGGCGAGCGAACAGGAGTACCGACTCCGTGCGCTCCTCGCCCAGCGTCCGGCCGGATCGGGCCGAGCAACGCCTGCAGTACTCGGTGACCGGATACTCGACGACGGGATCGAGATGGTCGCCTCTCGTCGCAGCGACGTGTTCACCCGTTATGACGGGAACCTGGCCGGCCTTCGGGTCCCCTCGCCGGTCGACCGACCAACCTCGGCCACCAGGCTCCAGGGATGGGCCGTTTGCCCGTTCGCCTACCTCCTGCATGCCATCTTCGGCGTCGAGGAGGTGGAGAACCCCGAGGACCGTCTGCAGATCTCCCCTCTCGACTTGGGTTCGCTGATCCACGAAGTCCTCGAAACCTTCATCGACGAAGTGCTCGCCCGCCCACCGGCGAAGCAGCCCGCTCCCATAGAGCCGTGGACGGAGTCTGATCGTGCCCGGATGGTGGCGATCGCCGAGGCGGTGTGCGACCGCTACGAGGAGCACGGACTGACCGGTCGACCCATCTTCTGGCAGCGCGACAAGCGCAGGATCATCGCCGATCTCGAGCGGTTCCTGCGCGCCGACAGCGATCACCGTGCCGGCCACGCCACCCGGCTCGTGGCCGCGGAACTCGCCTTCGGGCTGCCCGGTGCCGCGCTCGGAACCGTCACGCTGGAGCTTTCTGACGGACGCAGCGTCCATTTCCGGGGCAGGGCCGACCGGCTGGATGTCGCCACAGACGGCACCGTCCATGTCGTGGACTACAAGACAGGCCGACCAGATGATTACGCCGATCTGAGCGAAGACAACCCCGACGCGCATGGTACGAAGCTGCAGCTCGCCGTCTACGGGCTGGCGGGCCGCCTCCACCAGGGCGCAAGCGATGTGCCGGTGCGCGCCGAGTACTGGTTCACCTCGGACAGAGGCGGGTTCAAACGGATTGGGTACTCGGTCACCTCCGAGGTGCTCGACCGGGTGGGTAAGTCCGTGGGGCAGGTGGTGGCCGGGATCGAGAACGGAGTATTCCCGAACCACCCGACGGCGAGCAGTACGACCCCGTGGGTGGAGTGCGCATACTGCGATCCCGACGCCCTCGGCGTGGTCGACCTGCGCCGCCGGATCGAGCACAAGAAGGCCGATCCGGCGCTCGCCTTCTTCCTCGACCTGGCCGAACCGCCCGCGACGGACACAGAGATGGGTGAGGTCTCCGATGCCTGAGCGCACCGCTCCTCCCGACCAGGCGGCCCGGGACCGGATCACCTCCGATCTCGCCTCAACGCTGTTCGTAGAAGCCGGCGCGGGAACGGGCAAGACCTCCGCGCTCGTCGACCGGGTGTTGGCGCTCGTGACCACAGGTGAGGCCGAGCTGCGCTTCATCGCGGCCATCACCTTCACCGAGAAGGCCGGTGACGAGCTGCGCGACCGCATCCGGCGTGAGCTCGAGGAGCACGCCGCGACCAGCCCTGACACCGAGGAAGGCGCACGCTGCTGGACGGCGCTGGAGCAGCTCGACGGTGCCGCCATCGGGACGCTTCACTCCTTCGCGCAGCGCTTGCTCTCCGAGCATCCCGTCGAGGCGGGTCTTCCGCCCCGGGTGGAGGTGCTCGACGAGGTGAGTTCGAATGTCGCCTTCGAACAGCGCTGGTCGATGTTCCAGGACGAGCTGCTCGCCGATCCCGCACTCGAGCGGACGCTTCTGCTCCTCTTCGTCTGTGGCGTTCGTCCGGCGGCGCTGCACTCACTGGCACAGGCTTTCGATGACAACTGGGACCTCGTCGAGGAGCAGGTACCGCAGGACGAACCCGATCCCCCCTCGGTCCATGCGCTGTTCGAATTTGCTCGGGAGTTCGTCACGAGGGTCTGCTCCGAGCCGTGCCGCGATCCGACCGACAAGCTGGGTCTCCGACTGCAGGAGATCGCCGGACGCATGGCCGAGCTGGCCTCGATCTCCGACGAGCTGGACCTGCTCCAGGCACTCGGCCCCGAAGCGAACCCGAGACTGCCGAGCTTCAGGGTCGGCGGTCTCGGCAAGAAGAAGTCGTTCGACGACATCGATGACGTACATGCGCGCGTAACCGAAGCTGGCGAACGCATAGCCGCCGTGCGTGACGAAGTGGCGAACGCCTGCGCCCGACGGGTCGGAAGCGTCATCCGGCGCTTCACCTTGGACAGCGCACACGAGCGTCAACGAGCGGGACAACTGCAGTTCCACGATCTGCTCGTGTTCGCCCGCGCGCTCCTGCGTGATGCCGGGAACGGGTCGGCGGTGCGGGCCCGGCTGCACGAGCGCTACCAGCGACTGCTGCTCGACGAATTCCAGGACACAGACCCGATCCAGATCGAGCTGGCGGTGCGCATAGCCGCGGCTGTCCCTCTGGACGAGTCGGCCGGGAACGCATCCTGGGAGCAGGTGGAGGTGGCGCCCGGCCACATCTTCGTCGTCGGCGACCCGAAGCAATCGATCTACCGCTTCCGCCGGGCCGACATCTCGACGTTCCTTGCGGCGGCTGCTCGCTTTGGCGCAGACGGCGGGCGGGTCGAGCTGACGGCGAACTTCCGCACCGTGGCTCCCGTCATCGACTGGGTGAATACGACGTTCCGGGCGCTCATGAGCGAGCCCGACGACACCCCACTTCCCGTGGCCTCCCAGCCGCAGTACATCGCACTCGAACAGACCCGCGCCGCCCCCGTAGTGGGGCCACCGGTCTGCGTCCTCGGGCGCACGGAGCTCCCGAAGGAAACCCGGGCCGACGAGCTGCGGGCATCAGAGGCCGACGAGGTGGCGGCGACCGTGGCGCGGATCATGCACGAGGGCTGGCAGGTCGACGACGGCGAGGGCGGGTGGCGCCGGGCCCGTCTGGGAGACATCACCGTCCTGGTGCCGGCCCGGACGTCGCTCCCGTTCCTCGAAGACTCCCTCGATGAGGCGGGCATCCCCTTCCGGGCCGAATTGAGCTCGCTCGTCTACGCGAGCCGCGCGGTGCGTGACCTGCTCATGGTGCTGAGGGCGGTGGACGATCCGACCAACTACCTGCACATTGTCTCCGCCTTGCGCACCCCGCTCCTCTCCTGCGGAGACGACGACCTTTTCCGGTTCAAATGCGAACGCAACGGCCGGTGGAGCTACCTGGCCGATCAGCCCGAGTCGGTGCCGGCCGACGACCCGGTTCGAATGGGGCTCTATTATCTGCGCTCCCTCTACAACCAACGCCATTGGCTCGCGCCGTCGGAGCTGCTCGAGCGCATCGCCCGCGATCGGCGGGCGCTCGAGCTCGGGTTCACCGAGGGGAGGCCCCGAGACGTCTGGCGGCGGCTGCGGTTCGTCATCGACCAGGCGCGGGCCTGGAGCGACGCCACGGGCGGCAACCTGCGGCAGTACCTCGCCTGGGTGAAGCAACAGGCTTCCGAGGGGGCACGCGTGGCCGAGGCGGTTCTACCCGAGAGTGATGACGACGCCGTACGCATCATGACGATCCACAGCTCCAAGGGCTTGCAATTTCCGATAACCATTGTCTCGGGCACCTCTACGGTGCCGCACGGGCTCCGGGCACCGGCAGAAGTGGTCTTCCCTGCGACCGGAGTCGTCGGTTACAAGTTGGGCAGGGATATCACCACCGACGAGTATGAGGCCTGGAAGCCGGTTGACGAGCAGATGGACTTCCACGAGCGGATCCGCCTCCTCTACGTCGCGTGCACCCGGGCACGCGACCACCTGGTGGTGTCTCTACACCGCAAGGCACGAGCCACTGCTCCCAAATCGGCGGCCCGCACGAACGCCGAGCTGCTCGTTGACGGCATGGGAAGCCTCCTGGACGAACTGCCCGACGGCGCCGAGTCGGCCGGCGAGGTCCCGGCCGTGGCGGTGGAACCGCCCACTCCACCCCCACCGTTCGAGACATGGGCTACAGAGCGGGCGCTCGCCCTCGAACGAGCGTCCCGCCCAAGGACGGTCGCCGCGAGCGCCCTGACCGACGAGGGTGGTCTCGACGCCGACGGCGAGCCGGATCCCGGCCTCCAGAAGCGCCCACGGGACCTCGATCTGCCACCGTGGCTGAAAGGCCGCTACGGGACGGCGGTCGGACGCGCTGTGCACGGGGTGTTGCAGAGCCTTGATCTCATCACGGGTGCTGGGCTCGAGCTGGCCGTCGCCACGCAGTGCGAGGCGGAGGCCATAAGCGATCGGGCCGGAGATGTGCAGGGGCTCGTCCTGGCGGCCCTCGGTTCGCCGTCGGTGCACGAGGCCGCCACCAGCCCGCACTGGCGGGAGGTCTACGTCTGCACTCCGGTTGACGACCGCCTCCTGGAGGGATACATCGACCTTCTCTATCGCGGACCTGACGGACTCGTCGTCGTCGACTACAAGACGGCGGCAACCTCCGACCCAGTTGAGCTCGACCGGCGCGTTGAGGGATATCGGAACCAGGGCGCCTCCTACGCGTTGGCGGTCGCCGCCGCAACCGGTGAACCCGTTGTACGTGTCACGTTCCTCTTCCTCACACCGGACGGTGCAGTCGAGCGCCACCTCCTTCACCTACAGCAGTCAATGGAGGGCGTTCGTGAACTGGTAACCGGGGGCCGGGAGATCTTCGCGATCTGAATGGTTAGAGGCAGGCACCCGCCTGCGAGAACTGGGGTACGGTGCGCGCATCCGCTACGGCGACGACTCTCTCACGGCCTTGTGATGGTCCCGGCTGAAGTGACCGATCGCTTCGTCCTCGCCCTTGACCTGGACGGCACGTGTGCGGACTTCTACGGGCGCATGCGCGAGATCGCGGCGGAGTGGACCGACACCAAGCTCGAAGACCTACCCAAAGACGCCGATTGGGAGCTGGAGCAGTGGGGAATCGGCCAAGCGAACTATCGCCGCTTCCACCGCTTTGCCGTGACCCAACGTGCACTGTTCGAGTCGATGGCGCCGATCAAGGGTGCCCCTCAGGCCATCCGCCGCCTCGCGTTGGAGGGCATCCGGGTCCGGATCGTCACTCACCGCCTCGTCATCCCTCACTTCCACGAGATCGCGGTTGCCCAGACCGTCAGGTGGCTCGACCACCACGGGATCCCGTACTGGGACTTGTGCTTCCTACGCCACAAAGGAGCAGTAGGAGCCGACCTCTATGTCGAGGACTCACCCGAGAACATCGCCGCGCTAGCCGGAGCAGGCAAGGACGTCGTCGTCATGTCCAACTTCACCAACCGTCACCTAGACACCGAGGCTGGGATGAGAGCAGAGAACTGGGTGCAGGCCGAACAGATCATCCGTAGGAAGTACTACGCATGGCTCGATGGCCACGGGCTCGATCGTCCTGTCGCTCCGGGCTCTGAGCCGGACTGGGCCGCTGGAACAGATCACCTCTAACCTGCCGGGTTAGCACCGTGCGCTCGGAGAACAGACCGGCTCGGTGGTCTTATCCATGAGTACGAACTTGCTGCGTGAGGCATGCGGATGAGGTTCTCGGCACCCACAGGCTCGTGCCGGTTCGAGCACCGGCTAACCGTGTCCCGATGCAAGGCAACTACGAAGAATAGACGGGCTCGGTGATCTCATCCACAAGTACGAACTCGCTGCGTGAGGCATACGGATGAGGTTCTCGGCACCCACAGCATCTTTCCGGCGACCGGCGAGGACGCGCGGCACGCCTGGTTGTGCGGATGTACTTGTGCCAGGTTGGCTTGCTCCCCCTAGCGCTCGGCGCGTTGGTACGCGGTCACAACGGCGGTGCCTCCGAGCCCGATGTTGTGCTGCAACGCCGCGGTTACGCGGTCGACCTGGCGGCCATCAGCCTCGCCGCGCAATTGCCAGGTCAGCTCGGCGCACTGAGCGAGACCGGTGGCGCCGAGCGGGTGACCCTTGGATATGAGGCCGCCCGAAGGGTTGACGACCCAGCGGCCCCCGTAGGTGTTCTCGCCGTCGTCGATCAACCGGGGGCCCTCCCCCTCCTCGGCAAGGCCAAGGGCCTCGTACAGCAGCAGCTCATTGGCGCTGAAGCAGTCGTGGAGCTCGATGACCTGGAAGTCCTCGGGCCCCAGACCGCTCTGCTCGTAGACCGCGCGGGCGGCTTGCACGTTCATGTCGTAGCCGATGACGTCCTTGGCTGTGCGCGTGCTGAGCGACGACTCGAAGTCGGTCGTCAAGGCCTGGCCGACGATCTCGATGGCCCGGCCAGCCAAATTGTGCTGCTCGACGAACTCGGCGCTGGCGAGGACCGCCGCGCCGGCACCGTCTGAAGTCGGAGCACACTGCAGTTTCGTCAACGGGTCGTAGATCATCCGCGATGCCAGGATCTCCTCAAGCGTGTACTCGACCTGGAACTGCGCGTACGGATTGTTGACCGAGTGCTTGTGGTTCTTGTAGCCGATCTTCGCGAAGTGCTCCGGCTCAGAGCCGTGATCGCGCATGTGTTCGCGGCCGGCCGCGCCGAACATCCAAGGGGCCAACGGGACGTTCATCTCGAAGATCTCCGCCAGTAGTTCTATGTGACGCTCCAGCGGATGGGCGCGATCGGTGAACATCGCCTCCAGCGAGCCTCGCTGCATCTTCTCGAAGCCGAGAGCGAGGGTGCACTCCGCAATCCCGCCGCGGATCGCCTGAGCGGCCAGGAACAAGGCACTCGAGCCCGTCGAGCAGTTGCTGTTCACGTTGAAGACGGGAATGCCCGACATTCCGAGCTCGTACGCGGCGCGGTGCCCCGCGCACGACTCGCCGTACACGAATCCGACGTACGCCTGCTGCACCTCGTCGTAGCGGACGCCCGCATCGGCAAGTGCCCTCTCGCCGGCCTCTCGTGCCCAGTCAGGGTAGTCGCCGTCCTTTGCACCGGGCTTGTCGAACTTGGACATCCCGACGCCGACCACGAACACAGTGCGGCTCATCGTCGTTCTTTGNNGTTACTTTCCTTTCAGAGCCCGAGCCCACGCCCGATCAGCTCTTTCATTATCTCGTTAGTGCCTGCATAGATGCGGGTGATGCGGGCGTCAACCCACGCCCGGGAGATGGGGTACTCGGTGGTGTAGCCGTAGCCACCATGAAGCTGGACGCCCGCGTCGGTCACCTCACCGAGCAGGTCCGTCGTCCACCACTTCGCCATGGCGGCTTCCTCGACCGTCGCGATCCCGGCGCACTGGCGCTCGATCGTGCGGTCGATGAAGCAGCGGGTGATCTCGAGCTTGGTCTTCAGCTCTGCCATCCAAAAACGCGAGTTCTGGAACGACCCGATCGGCCGCCCGAACGCCTTGCGCTCCTTCACGTAGCTGAGCGTCAGCTCGTAAGCGGCCTCGGCGCCGGCCATTGCGCCGACCGCGAGAATCAGCCGCTCTGGAACGAGCCGCTCTATGAGCTGGGCGAACCCGGAGCCCTCGGGGCCGAGGAGGTTCTCCTCGGGCACGTAGACGTCGGTGAAGAAGAGCTCGGTCGTGTCGGAGCAGTGCTGGCCGAGCTTCTCGATCGGCTTCCCACGCTCGAAGCCCTCCATCCCTCGCTCCACGACCAAGAGCGACAGTCCGCGATGTTTCTCGTCGTTCGTGCGCGCTGCGACGATCACGAGATCGGCGTTGACACCGTTGGTGATGAACGTCTTGCTGCCGTTTAGGATCCACCCATCGCCGTCCCTCCTGGCGCGGGTCTTGATACCGGCGAGGTCCGACCCGGCGCCGGGCTCGGTCATCGCTATCGCGAGGATCAGTTCGCCCGACGCCACACCGGGCAACCAACGCCTTCGCTGCGCCTCGTCGCAGGACTCCATCAGGTAGGGGAGACAGATATCGGTGTGCAGGCTCGGCCCTAGGATCGCGTCGCCGACGCCAGAGCGCGCGGCCTCCTCGGACAGCACCACGTTCAAACGCCAGTCGTCGACCCCCTGGCCCCCGTACTCCTCTGGGACCTCCATCGCGAGGAAGCCGCTTGCGGCCATCTTCTGGAAGAGCTCGCGGGGCACGACATGGGCTTCCTCCCACTCCCGGTGGTGCGGGCCGACCTCGGCCTCGAGGAAACGCCGGAAGCTTTCGGCGTAGTCCTCGTGCTCAGGCTCGAACAGTGCCCGCCGCGCGTACGTGGTCGAGGTGGCCATCGTGTTCAGTCCTCCCCCCAGGGACGATCAACCGGCACGGGAATGATATAAATCGGACACCCGATTTGTTATTATCATACCCCCATGCCCCGGGGCGTCAACCGAGCACAGCCTCCCCACCACCGCACACAGGAGCAGCGCCGCGCCGAGACACAGGCGAAGGTCCTCGACGCGACGATCCGGAGCGTCCTCGAGCACGGTTACGCACAGACCACCACGAGGCAGGTCGCGGCCCTGGCCGGCGTCTCGGCAGGGGCGATGGCCCACTACTACCCCCGGCGAGCCGACCTGGTGGCCGCAGCGATCGAACGGCTCGTCGAGCAACGGCTCGACGCCTGGCGCGCCATGGCTCCCACCCTGCGAGGTGGCTCGGGGAACTTCACCCCGGGGCTCCTCGACCTGCTTTGGGCGGATTTCTCAGGCCCGCTCTTCACGGTCGTGGTGAAGCTCTGGGTTGCCGCTGCGGACGATCACGGGCTTTACGTGCGGCTCGCGGCAGCCGAGCGGCGGATGGCGCACGAGATCACCAGGCTCGCCGTCGAGACGGTCAGCGACCTCACGACACGGGCCGGCTGGGAGGGGCGTTTGCGCATCATGCTCGCCGCAGTGCGCGGCCTGGCTCTGATGGAGCATTTCGAGCCGCGCATGCGGCATCAGCCGGATCCCTGGCCCGAGACGCGCGAGGCGCTCATCTCCTTGTTCGATTCATGAGCCCCGGGCGCAAGCACCCAGATGAAGGCCTCTGCCTGCGCGACACTTGACGGCAACGGCTACGTACCCCGCGTCCAACGGGACCTCTGGTCGTAACGAGTGATGCGTCCACAGAGGAGCGACGACATGGCTGTGAGTCCGACTGGTCAACAGTGGAGCGGATCAACGACCTGAAAGTAGCTCCTCCATGCCGTGTCAGTCAGGCCTTCTGATCTAATCGGACTCTGAGTTGCCCAGTCATTGTTTTTTGGTCATATCACCGAGAGCGTCTGACTATCCCTCAGAAGGGCCGGTGGTCTCGCCAGTGTTACCCAATCTCTGGAAAGGCTCGGAAAAACTGAACTACTCAGATGTCACTTTCTGTAGCTCCTCGGCGAGATAGTGAAGACGCCATTCAAGGAATCCATCGAAATCGTCCTTCCATAGCGGTCCGTCCTTTTCATGGGGCAGGCCATGACTTGTGAGTATTCGCGGAAGGTCGTTAGGTAGCTCGTCTTCAATCTCCCCGAGATATACGGAAGGTGCCTTCTTCTGTATGCGAATATTCGTTTCTCGGTCGATAAGGGAGTGATTGAGCACACTGTCTATTCGGTTGCCAAGCCTCGTATCCTGCAAGTACCCCTTGGGAAACACGTGGTGATCATCAACCGCGGTTGATTCGATCACCGTTCTGGTCAATGGGACGGCTTCGTGGAAGTCAAGGGGTCGGTGCCTGAGAAGCAGCGCCATTGTGGCTCGATAGAGCGCCCGCTGACGGATTGTCACAGTGGCCCACTGTGTAGGCTCGAACTCGAAATCGCGAACTACTGGCGGCGGTTCGCCTCCCCTCAACCACTGACACAGGAGTGGCATGTCAGCTTCGGCCCTAGAGTTCGGGGCGTTGTCGTAGTCGCCTGCGAATGTCGCACACCAGAACCAGCGCTGAAGCTTCAGCCTGCGAGCTCCTGAGCCGGCCCCAAGTCCCTCTTCCACCCATTGCCACGCGGCCGCTAGCGTCGGCAGCATCGGTGCATATGGAAGCCACTTCAGCATTAGGACTCCACACTCGTCGCGAATCATCGTAAGTCCATTGGCCATGCCAGCTACAGCAGCATCCCAGTGTTCGACGATGGTAGACACATCCATTGCAGCCACAACACCTCGCCGAGGGACGAGATCGGCGCGGAGCGCAATCGTTTGGAGAATGTAATACGGGTCGATAGCGAAATCCTCTAGTACAGGATTCCGTTCGATTGTCTCGTTCCAACGCTCACGTAGCCGCTCACCTTGAGCGAAGGCTCGAGCAGTTATTAGCTCGAACACTGACAACTTGATCCCGGTGCGGTTTAGTGTTTCAAAGATGGTGCAAACTGCCTCCGTTGGTGTGGATTCAGACAACGTGGTTGTTGGGAAGTGATAGCTCCGGATCGGCTCGATGATTGCTGTCTCGACCCGATTCAGATACGAGCGGAGCGTCTTATTCATCTCGGGGTCAAGAGCGCTTCGCGCTTCAACGACTTCGTCTCTCCAATCCGCGAAGTGTTGAACTCGAGCCAGAGGAAACATGAGACTGCGAGCCTGTCCATCGAGCATTGACCACTGTCTTGCTTTGGTAGTGCTGAACACCTTGACGGCTGACTCGACGTCGGCCCCCTGCATCAGGGCTCTCACATCCACGAAGAAACGATGGCTGCCGACTCCGTAGAAAGCCTGAAATAGTGATGAGAGTCGCTGTTGGCCATCTAGAACCAGCAGGGCGGGCTTATGACCATCTAGGGAAGGAGCTTCCTCGACAGCTCGCGGGAGGAAGACGTTGGAACCACCTCGAAGGAACAAGAGATTTCCTGCAGGGAAGCCGCGAATGATGGAGACGATCAGTTCGCGAGTGGCGTTGGGCTCCCACACAAAGGATCGCTGGAAGTCCGGCAATGCGAGGTCCCTATTCTCGATTTGCGACAAGAGGTAAACGAGAGTTGGAACGCCCGGATCAAATTGTCCGCCAACAGAAATCGGAGGATCAATCATGGTCTCCGGCAGGGCTGGAGCGCCAAGGCCCTGTAGACCTGCGGGCTCAGGGATAATCACCGGTGATGGTCCAGGAACTGCTCCATCCTTGAGGGTGTCCAGTTTGTCCACCAGCTCAAGCTGGAATCCAGGCTGAAACAAGGTCATGATCGATCCGAGAGTGTGAATCGCCCTGGTTTTCCTAGAGACTCAATTCCTTGGTCTCACGCGACCTCGTCGGTCACGTCCTTGGCAGCGTAATACGCCGCTTCGTACTCTTCGGGTGGAATGTTGCCACAGAAGCTGTGCAGTCTGTCCGCGTTGAACCATTCGACCCATGATGCGGTGGCGAGCTCCACCTGACCGACCGTCCTGAACGGTCCGTCGATCCCAACACACTCGGCCTTGTAGAGACCGTTGGTCGACTCGGCGAGCGCGTTGTCATAGCTGTCGCCCTTCGATCCCACCGATGCAGCCGCCTCGATGTCAGCCAGGCGCTCGCTGTATCGAATAGAGAGGTACTGACTAGGTTCACTCGATCGTTG
>PLIG01000080.1 GCA_003139255.1 Acidimicrobiaceae bacterium
CTATCGGTGGATTGAGGCTAAGGTGCGCCGCGTGCGCGCGCTCGTCACCGGCGGCAGAGGCTTCGTCGGGACGTGGCTCATCGCGCACCTGCGCGCCGAGGGGGACCAGGTGGTCTCGATCGATCGCGAGGTGGAGATCACCGACGCCGCTGCCGTCCGCGAGGCGGTTACCGCTGCCGGGCCCGACGCGCTGTACCACCTGGCTGCTCTGACTCACGTGGGACGCTCGTGGTCCGATCCGGGCGAGGTGTTCCGGGTGAACGCGCTCGGCACGCTGAACGTGCTTGAAGCCGCGAGAGCTTGTGCACGGGCGCCGCGAGTACTGATCACCAGCTCTGCTGAAGTGTACGGGACCGTCACCGAGGACGAGCTGCCGGTCCTCGAGCAAGCGCCACTGGCGCCGGTCACGCCCTACGGGGCGAGCAAGGTCGCTACCGAGTTCCTCGCCGTCCAGGCTCACCTGGGATACGGGTTGCCGGTTGTGCGCGTCCGGCCCTTCAACCACGTCGGCCCCGGACAGGCCTCCCAGTTCGTCGTGCCGTCCCTCGCTTCGCACATCGACGGGGCGCGCTCTTCGGGTGCCAAGAGCATCCCCGTAGGGAACTTGGGGGCGCGGCGGGACTTGACCGACGTGCGTGACGTCGTGCGCGCGTACCGACTATTGGTTGAGCGCGGGGTTCCTGGCGAGGTCTACAACGTGTGCTCGGGCCAAGACGTTTCGATCGAAGAGGTCGCTCGGATGTTGCTGGGGCTGGCGGGTGTGGACTTGCAGTTCATCGTCGACCCTGCCCTCGCCAGGCCTGTGGACATCCCCGTGCTGCGCGGCGACCCGGGCAAGGTGCATGCGGCGACCGGGTGGAAGCCGGAGATCGACCTCAGCAGGACACTGCGCGACGTGCTAGACGTCTGCGGCGAGAAGGTCGCGTAACTCGGCCTCCTCGCGGCAGACGCAACTGCGCTCGGCAGTCTGCGCGCGCGAGAGCGGCCGGGCGACGCTCTCAGGCGGCCATGGCGCGTAGCGCGCTGCGAAGCTGTTCACGCGCTTCACGGGACCTCTCGTGCACCTGCTCGACCAGGTCCCGGGCCTGGGTGGGAAGCCGGTCTTCGATCGGCTTCAATGAGGCTTCGACCCGGCCGATCACCTGCTCGAAGGCCTGGTCCACGGCCTTGACCTGCTTCGTGATCTCGCCGCGCACCGCTCCGAGTCGCTCGGAGCCCTGGCTCTTCGGCTCCGCCAGGTGCTTCATCAGCTCCTGGCGGCGCACCTGGGCGCGGTGAAGACCGAGCACCCCGAGGCCCACCGCGACGTAGGCGGTCTCGCGTGCGATGCGGGTCATTTCGCTCGTGACGTCCTTGAGCTCGGGCATCTCGTCCTCCTCCTCTTTTGTACCCCTGCCTGGGGTCCAGGACCGCCCCCGACACGGACACGGACCTTCTGTGGGCTCTGCTAGCAATTGTAGCTATTCTGCTAACAGTTGCAAGCACGCGGCCACGGGTAGCCTCGCGAGCCTGTATGGAGACCCCGGAGGCGCTGGCTCCTCAAGTCGTCGCGGTCGTCGTGGCGTGCGACCCCGGGGATTGGTTCGAAGAGGAGCTGGCGGCTCTCGTCGCCCAGGACTACCCGGAGCTGTCGGTGCTAATCCTCGACGCCGGCCTCGAAGACCTCACCGACCGGGTGGCGGTAGTGGCGCCAGGCGCCTACGTACGGCGCCTGGCTCGCAACCTGGGTTTCGGGGCAAGCGCCAACACGGTGCTCGAGATGGTCGAAGGGGCCTCGCACTTCCTGTTCTGCCACGATGACGTGGCGCCTGACCCCGAGGCGCTGAGCATCATGGTCGAGGAGTCCTTCCGGTCGAACGCCGGTGTGGTCGCCCCGAAGTACGTGCGCTGGGAGGACCCCCGTGGTCTCCTCCAGGTGGGCATGACCGTCGACAAGGGAGGTGCCATCGTCGGCCGGATCGAGCTGGGCGAGATTGACCACGGCCAACACGACTCGGTGCGCGATGTGTTCTTGGCGCCCGGCGGGTGCACGCTCGTGCGGGCCGACCTCTTTGCAGAGATCGGCGGGTACGACCCTCAGATCTTCGCGATGGGAGAAAACCTCGATCTTTGCTGGCGAGCACAGGTGGCGGGTGCAAGGGTGGTGGTCGCGCCCGGGGCTCGGGTTCGCCACCTACAGCTGCTGGCATCAGGGCGCCGCGGCCTACCCGACGACGTCCGTTACGCCGTTCCCCGAGTGCTCGACACCTCGTTCGCGCAGGGCCCCGAATTCGAAGGTAAGTCACAGCAGCCGGCCGACGAAGCCATAGACACACCCGGGCGCATGCGCAGGGTGTTGCGCGGTCGCCGCGTGCGAACGCGTACCGAGCAAGTGACCTTGCAGTCCTTGCAACGGCGTCACGAGTTGCGCGCCGTTCTCAAGAACTACGGGCAGTTTCATCGCTTGCGGGTACTGCCACAGCTGGCGCTGTCGTCGGCGGCGGAGATCGTCGTCGCGTGGGCCACCGGGCACCGTGACAGGGCTGCGGCGGTGGTCCACGCGTGGCGTTGGAACGTCACCGAGCGCGCCACGCTGCGTGTGGCGCGCTCCAAGGTACGAGCGACGCGGAGGATGGACGACTCGTCGGTGCGTCGGCTCCAGCTGCACGGCAGCGCGCGCTTCCTCGCTTACCTGCGCCGGGCGGTGACGTACGGGATGCGCGCGGCTCGCCTCGGGCACATCGACGAGACCGAGGAAACGCAGGGTCGGGCCGCAGCCGCAGCAGACGTCGAGCGGCGCATCAAGGCGCGCGCAACCCGCACGGCGCGTGCCGTCATATGGGCGGCGGTCACGGTGGTTCTGGTCTTCGGCAGCCGGCAGCTGCTCGGGAGCGGGTTCCCCTATGTGGGTCAGTTGCTGCCGTTCGCGTCGTGGAGCTCGTTCCTTCACCACTTCATCTCGGGATGGCAGCCGTCTGGTGTCGGTACCACGAGCGCGGCCACACCGGGCACAGGGATCTTGGGCTTGGGGGGCCTCGTCCTCTTCGGAGGGGTGGGGCTGCTGCAGAAGATCGTCGTGCTCGGCTGCATCCCGCTGGGCGCGCTCGGCATGTCCCGTCTGGTCAGTGGCTTCGGATCGTTGTGGGCGCGGGTGGCCTCATCGGTTGCCTACCTGGTGGTTCCGCTTCCCTACGACGCCCTCGCCACCGGGCGCTGGGACGCCCTCCTCGCATATGCGGCTTGCCCATGGATCGTCGTGCGCCTGGCGAGCGCGTCGGCGAGTTCCCCTCGACTGATCGCGGGACCTGTCGCGGGACCAATCTCGGGGGGATCGGCTGTCGGGTCAGAGCCGTTTGCCCCGCTGGCTCGTGACGGCGCTGATAGCGCGGGCAGACCACTTCCTCGATGGAGGACGACCCTCGCTGGGCGCGCTCTCGGGTTGGGCGTGCTCGAGGCGCTCCTCACGTCAGTGGCTCCTGCGGGTGCAGTGCTGACCCTGGTGGTGACCGCCGGTCTCGCGCTGGGTACGTTGGTCGTGGGCGGCCGAGGTTCGCAGAGGGCCGCGGGACGGGTCGCGGCGGTGGGGGCCGGAGCGACAGTGGTGACCACAGTGCTACTGGCGCCTTGGTCGGCCTCTGTGCTGGCGGGTCCTGCTCGATGGCAGGAGCTTGCCGGGTTGGCGTCGGCACCGCGCACGGGTGCGACCTGGGGCGCGCTGCTGCACCTGGGGGTAGGCCCGATAGGAGACACCCCCCTCGCCTGGGGTTTCGTTCTCGCGGCTGCGCTTCCACTCCTCATCGGTTCGGGTCCGCGCCTCGTCTGGGCCGGTCGCGCCTGGATCCTGGCAGGGTTGACGTGGACCTGCGCATGGGCAGGCGGGCGGGGCTGGCTAGGTGCCCTGTCGGTGCCTGGTGAGGTCATGCTCGTGCCGGCGGGCGTCGGGATCGCCATGGCTGTGGGCCTGGGCGTAGCCGCATTCGAGGAGGACCTGCCCGGCTACCGGTTCGGCTGGCGCCAGGCGGCGACGGGACTGGCAGCCCTCTTTGCGGCTCTTGGCACCCTGCCCGTGCTCGCGGCGGCCGTATCGGGTCGCTGGGACTTGCCGGCCAACGGCTACGGCGAGGCCACCTCGTGGATGGCGTCGCGCTCGCCGGGGAACTTCCGGGTGTTGTGGCTTGGCGACCCGGCGGTTCTTCCCGCAGGCGCGTGGCAGCTGTCGACGGGGCTCGCCTACGCGCTGAGCGAGAACGGGCTAGGTGATGCGACCTCCTTGTGGCCGGGGTCGTCTCCGGGTCCGGCCAGCGCCGTCGGCGCGGCGGTGAGGCTCGCCGAGTCTGCCAAGACGGTTCGTCTCGGGCATCTGCTCGCCCCGTACGCGGTCCGCTACGTGGTGGTCGTGAGCACCCTCGGCCCGTCGACCGTCGGCTCGCAGTCGATCCTGAGTCGCTCTCCGCCCTCCGATCTGCTCCCGGGGCTGGGAAGACAGATCGATCTGCGCCAGCTCATCAGCCAGTCAGGGTTCGAGGTCTTCGTCGACGACGCCGCTTTGCCCGAGCGCGCTCTGCGCCTTGCCTCACATGCGGGGGGCGCCAATGCGGCACATGGCGCGACGAGCACGACTCCGAACGCAACTGTTCTCGGTGGCTCTGCTTTGGGTTCTTCGTCCGCCCTGTCCGGTTGGCGTGCCGTGCTTCGTGGCGCACCCGGATCCACGCACGTGACCGGACGTGTCGGTGCCGGGACGATCTTCGACGCCGTTGCCCCCGAAAGCGCATGGCAACTGGTTGGGCCCGCAATACAGAACCAGCGCGCACAGCCCGCGTTCGGGTACGCGCCAAGCTTCAAGTTGGTCCGTCCCACCACCGTCACCGTCCGCTTCGTTGGGTCATGGCGCCACGGTTTGGCGGTCGGGGCCGAGGTGGCGCTGTGGATCGTGGTGCTCGGCGCGCTCGGGGGGCGAAGGCGGTGGTTCGAGAGGTGGCGCGGACCTTCACGCTGGATGCACGGGAGCGATCAAAGCCGGGGCCGTTCGCCGGACGCTCTGCTGACGAGCTCCACGGAGCACGCTCTTGGGCCCGAGATCGTCCGCGGCGTCTGCACTGCCGAGGGCGTCGAGTGAGCCAGCCGGGTTCGCACATCGAGACGGTGCCGGCGAGCGAGCCGTCTCGCCGGCACCGGGCGCTATTCGTGGGCGAGGTCGGTCGGCGTCTCCGGCTGCTTTTCGTGGTGGTCGCGGTGGTGGTGGGAGCTGCGGTGGTCGACGGCTCGGTGGGGCGCTCGGGCTCGTCGAACTCCCCGGCGATGCCGGCCGGCTCGGCCACCTGGGCGATGGTCAGCGCCTCGGACGCGGAGTCCTCGGCCTGGTTCTGCGTGGGGGGGAGCGGCGCCGGCGGGGGGGCGCTCGGCACGCTGGTGCTGACCAATGCGACCGCCCGTGCGGTGAGTGGGACCGTCGTGGCTGCACCTGCCGGTGGAGCCACCCGTTCGGTTCGGGTGTCGGTCCCCGCCGACGGCCAGATCGGCATGGTGCCGGCGCAAGTGGCGCCGGGGTCCTGGGTGGCGGCCACCGTCTTGTTCGACGGTGGGGGTGTGGGTGTGTCCCAGGTGGTGGTCGGCCCGCTCGGCTGGAGCTCCGCTCCGTGTGCTTCGTCGACTGCGTCGAACTGGTACTTCGCGCATGGCTCGACCGCCTCGGGAGCCAGCCTCTCTCTGTCCTTGTACAACCCGTCGACGACCGACGCCGTGGTGAACATCACCTTGGACTCGTCCTCCGCCGGTGTAGTGCAGCCTCCGGCGTACCAGGGGATAGCGGTGCCCGGCGGCTCACTGGTGGTGGAGAACGTCGGTGACCACCTGACGAACGACCCGGATGTGGCAGCCGAGATCTCGACCTCGTCGGGAATGGTGGTTGCCGCCGAGCTGCAGTCGACGCCGCAAGCCGGGGGAGGTGGCGGGTCGTCCCTCCTTCTCGGTGTGCGCTCGCCCGTCTCCGAGTGGGACTTCCCGCAGAACGTCGACCCGCCCGGCGGGAGCATGGTGTTCCACGTTTTCAACCCATCTGGTCACGAAGCCTCGGTCTCGGTGAACGTTGGGCTCGCACAGGGCGAGGCAGAGCCGCTGTCGCTTCGGGTCCCACCTCATTCGGGATCCGAGCTCGTGGCCGAGCGCGAGACGCGGATCCCCACCTCCGGTCCTTACGCGCTCGAGTTCTCCGCTGCCGCTGGAACCGGGATCGTCGTCGACCGTGAGGTCTCCGCGCCGGCAGGTTCAGCCGCCCCCCAAGTGGGTCAGGAGCATGGAGTTCCCGGAGGCGCCTCCAGGGCGCTCCTGCCGGCCGTGATCCCTCCGGGCACGGGCGCTGCATCGCTTGTCATCTCGGACGTTTCGTCGCGTCCTGTCAAGGTCACGGTCCTAAGCATCGCCCACCGAGTGCCGCTCGCAGGTCTGGATCATCGCCTCGTGCAGCCCGGCAGGTCCCTGATCGCAACCCCTCAGCCCGGCTCACCGATCGGCGTGGCGCCGCTCTTCGTGGTGGCTAGTGGCCCGGTCGCTGTCGAGCTCGACGCTGCTCCGACTGGCGCACCCGGTGCGGTGGTCGTCCCCGCCTTCTTCCTCGGCTGACGGGCCTATCGCGAGGGGCTCACTTCGGGTTCTTGCGTGTAGAGGGGCCCGTCGACTCGGGCTGCGCGACGGCGCCGTTCAGTGTCGATGCGCCGCCGTCGGCCGTGGCGTTCTCAGTATCCGATCCTGCGCCGGCGTGCGAACCTCCGTCGGCCTGTGGGCCTGCGCCGGCGTCGGAGCCCTGCGCTGAAGATGCGGTGTCGTCGGCGGCCGGTTCGGGCGGGGCAAAGTGGGGAACCGCGCTCACGTCCGTGTCGTGCACGGGTCTTCCGTAGGCGGCGTCGACCAGCTTCGTGACCTCGGCTCCGTCGAGTGTCTCGCGTTCGAGCAACCCTCTGGCCACCGCGTCGAGACCGCCACGGTGTCGGCTGAGCAACTCGATGGCCCTCTCCTCCTGTACGCGCAGGATGCGCGACACCTCGGAGTCTACGATCCGCGCGGTGTCCTCCGAGTAGTCGCGCGAGTGCAGGAGGTCCTCGCCGAGGAACACCATGCCCTGAGATCCCCACGCCATCGGGCCGAGCTCTTCGCTCATTCCCCACTCGCGCACCATCTTCCGGGCCATCTCGGTGTTTCCCACCAGGTCGTTGCTGGAGCCCGTCGATAAGTCGCCGTAGACGAGCAGCTCGGCGGCGCGCCCTCCCATTCGTACGGCGAGCGCGTCCTCGATCACTTCGCGGGGATAGATGTGCCGTTCCTCGAGGGGCAGCTGCTGGGTGACTCCGAGGGCCATCCCTGTCGGGAGGATGGTCACTTTGTGGACGGGGTCGGCATGGGGGAGCACATAGGCCAGAACTGCGTGGCCCCCCTCGTGGAAGGCGACCCGCTCCTTCTCGGACTCGGAGAGCGCGAGGCTCTCTCGCGCCTGGCCCATGAGCACGCGATCGCGCGCTGCGTCGAAGTCTCGCATCTCCACCTGGTGTGATCCTCGGCGCACCGCGTGGAGTGCGGCTTCGTTCACCAGGTTGGCCAGGTCGGCGCCGCTCATCCCCGGAGTACCCCGGGCAACGAGATCGAGGTCGACGTCGGGCCCTATCCGTTTGTCCTTGCAGTGCACCTTCAGGATCGGCAGTCGCTCCTCGAGGTCGGGGAGGGGTACGACGATCTGGCGGTCGAAGCGCCCTGGTCGCAGCAAGGCGGGGTCGAGGATGTCCGGCCGGTTCGTGGCGGCCATGATGACCACGCCTTCTGCGGGGTCGAAGCCGTCCATCTCGCTCAGCATCTGGTTGAGCGTCTGCTCGCGCTCGTCGTGTCCCCCACCCAGCCCGGCACCGCGCTTGCGGCCGATGGAGTCGATCTCGTCGACGAAGATGATCGCCGGGGCTTGCTTGCGGGCGGTCTGGAACAGGTCGCGCACCCGGCTGGCGCCGACGCCGACGAACATNNTCACCGACAAGAACGGAACGGCGGCCTCGCCCGCCACGGCGCGCGCGAGCAGCGTCTTACCGCTTCCGGGCGGACCGACGAGCAAGATCCCCTTCGGGATCTTGGCGCCGATGTCCCTGAAGCGGTGAGGCGACTTCAAGAAGTCGACCACCTCGCTGATCTCGAGCTTGACACCCTGGTAACCGGCCACGTCGGCGAACGTCGTTCGCGGACGCTCGGTCGTGTACAGGCGCGCGCGTGAACGGCCGATCGACATCATCCCGGTCATCTGACCTTGTGCACGGCGGCTGAACCAGATGAACACCCCGATGAGGATCGCCATGATGAGGATCGTCGGTAGCCACGTCTGGAGGAAATTCGATTGCGGGGTGACGTACTTGAGATTGCCCGAAGCGATGTCGCCTTCGAGCACGCTGTGCTCCGAGTCGGTGGCGGGGTTGGGACCGTTGACCGAGTAGTTCACCCCGTCCTTCAGCTTGCCGGTGATCACCCCCGTGGTGTTGTCGACGCTGGCGGTCCGCACCTCGTGCTGGGGGAGCAAGGTTTTCGTGAATTTCTGATAGCCGATCTGCGAGACCGCCGGTTTGGACAGAAGCGGCGGGACGATCACCACCGCTATGACAGCGAGTATGAGCAGGGCGAACACCCAGCGCCAGCTCCGGTCGCCTCCGGACTGCTGCCCGCTGGCTCCTCCTGGCGCGGGCTTACCAGACCCACCGGGCATGGGGCGTCCCGGGCGGCGGTCGGTAAGGCGGCTCATGTGCGACATGCTAGGTGCCGCCCATCCGCGAGCACGCATATGGCAAAGGATACGCATATGGCACAGGCACCCGAACCGCGCTCATGGGACGAGATCGAGACCGACGAAACGGTGATGGGAAGAGCCTGAGAGCCGACGATCGAGGCTGTCTCGACGCAACTGGTGGATAACGTGGCCCGGGTGCACAGCGGGACGACGGGCTCCGAAGGCGGTGGGCCGATGGAAGAACCGAATTCGCCACGGCCGGGCCGTCCACCGTCTCCGGTGCACGCAGGGCATCTCGAACAACCGCTACCGAGCGTGGAGGACGACTGCTCGCCTCCTCGAACGCGCGCGGACGCGGGCATCTGGCTTGCCATCGCCGTCGTCGGGTTCCTCTTCGGACAGGTCCTCAGCACGGCCCTGCTGTACGTCGGGGCGGCGGCGACCGGGAACCTCTCGACGGTCGCGCACCTCGCTCTGCGCTCGGTGCCGCCCGCCTGGGTGGTGGTCTGTGGCCTGGTGGGCTTGTGGATCGGCTTCTCGGGTGCGGCCGTGGTGGCGAGTCTGGCTCGGGGGACGGGGAGCGTCCGGCGAGACATGCGACTCGAGGTGCGGCCGTGGGACGTCGTCGTCGGCGCCGCCGTGGGCCTTGCCTTCCAGCTGTTGTTGCTGCCTCTGCTCTACCTGCCGCTCGAGCAACTCATCCCCCATCTCTCGAAGCGGCTGTCGCAGCCCGCCAAGCACCTGACCGGAGGGTTTCCGGGAACAGATCTCACCGTGATCGCCGTGCTCACGGTGGTGGTGGTCCCCGTCATAGAGGAGATGTTCTTTCGGGGGCTCGTGCTGCGCGGGTTCCTGCGGGTGTTCAGCGGAGCCGGTCGCCTGCTCGGTCCAGCGCTGGCCTGCGGCGCGACCGGGGTCGTCTTCGGTCTGGCCCACTTCGAGCTCCTGGAGCTGCTCGGTCTGGCCGCCTTCGGTGTCGTGCTGTCGTGGATGGCATACAAGTTCCGCCGTCTCGGCCCGTGCATCTTCGCCCACGGGGCGTTCAACCTGGTGGCGATCCTGGTGGTGGCGTACCCGACTGGGGTCGTCCACTTGGGCCGCTTCTAGTCACGTTGCTGACTCTGGTTACCTTGCCGCCTCCGGTTACGTTTGCCGCCTCTGGTTACGTCCTTGCGCCGCAGGCGGCCGGCTCCGCGGCGAGATGGTGCGCCGACGAGAGCGTGAGCAGGTGAGCCGGCAGGCGGGTTGAACGATCATCGGTCGGTCGGTCGGGCACGATGGGGGCCGATGCATCGCCCGGCTGCCCCCCTTTTAGTGACGCTCTTTGCTGTAGTCGCCGTGGTCGTCGTGGTCGTCTGGGCGATGGATCCGGGATTGCTGCTCGCCAACACCACGACGGCCGGAGGGGACACCGGAGCCCACGTGGCGCTGGTGCAGTACCTGAAGACGAACCTGCTGCCTCATCTCCACGTGACCGGATGGGACCCGGGCGCCTACGACGGGTTCCCCCTGAACACCTTCTACTTCCCCCTCCCCGACACGCTCGCCGCGTTGGCGGGATATGTCATCCCCTTCAACATCGCGTTCAAGCTCGTGACGATCCTCGGCTCCGTCACGCTTCCAGTTGCCGCGTGGGTTTTTGGTCGCCTCGCTGGCCTGGAGCGTCCCCGGCCGGCCGTCTTGGCCTTGGCAACCTTGCCATTCCTCTTCGACCAGACCTTCACCATCTACGGAGGGAACCTCTTTTCGACGCTCGCAGGCGAGTACGCGTTCTCGCTTGGCCTCTCGCTCGCGCTCGTCTTCCTCGGTGCTGCAATCCGAGGCATGCGCACCGGCCACATGCGAGTGCCGGCGGCATTGCTACTTGCCGCCTGCGTCCTCTGTCACGTGGTCACGGCGCTGTTCGCAGTGGTGGGGGCGCTCGTCGTGCTGGTCGTTGCGGGGCTCACCTGGCGGAGGCTGTGGTGGATGGTTTCCACGATCGGCGTCGGGCTCCTGCTCGTGTCGTGGTGGGTGGTGCCGTTCGTGACAGAGCAGGCGTACAGCACGAACATGGGCTGGGTTAACGTCAAGGGTTTCGCAACCTTGCTGGCACCCACTGCCGATCGCTGGGCGCTTGGATTCGCGGCCGTGGGTCTCGTCTTCGTTCTCATACGGCGCGATCGGGCGGTAGCGGTGCTCGGCATCCTCGGAGCGCTTTCGGCGATTGCAGTCGTACTCGATCCACAGGGAAAGCTCTACAACACGCGTTTTTTGCCCCTGTGGTGGCTGTGTGTCTACTTGATGGCGGGATCCGCCTTCTCCGAGGCCGGCGTACTGGTCGCCCGTCTATTGCGGTCAATGCGACTGCGGATCTTGGAGGGTGCAGCGCTCGCTTCGCTCGCGCCCGCGCTATTGATCGTTGCGCCACCGGGCACTTCGGCGCGCGAGGGTGGTCGCAAGCCGCCTGGCGTGCGGTTGCGCGCGCGCTTTGCCGCGTGGGCTCCTGGTGCAGTGACGGTACCGGTGGTCGCGATCGTCGCGTCCCTGGCGGTGGTGGTACCGGACTTGGTCGTGTCGCCGTCGTCCTCGTTCTCGATCGGCCCCGTTCACGTGCGGCACAGCGCCGTGAGCGACTGGGCGCGATGGAACTACTCCGGCTACGAACGCAAGGCTGGTTGGGCCGAGCTCAAAGACGGGATAGTGGCGACGCTCGACCGAGTCGACCGCCGTTACGGGTGTGGAAGGGCGATGTGGGAGTACAACTCGAGCTTGAACCGGTTCGGCACACCCGAAGCGCTCATGAACCTGCCCATGTGGACCGGTGGTTGCATCGACTCCATGGAGGGGCTCCTGTTCGAGTCCTCGGCGACCACTCCTTACCACTTCTTGAACCAGGCGGAGCTCTCGGCAGCCCCGTCCGAGGCCATGGTCGGCCTGCCTTACGGCCCGCTCGACGTGTCCCTGGGTGTAGAGCACCTGCAGCTGCTCGGAGTGCGGTACTTCCTCGCCTCCTCGCCTTCGGTGCAGGCTCAGGCCAGCGCTGACCCGGCACTGTCCCTCGTCGCCACCACCGGGCCCTGGCGCACGCTCAACGGGGACCAGACGGTGCTCACCACCTGGAAGATCTACCTGGTGCACAAGACGTCGATGGTGAGCCCGCTGAGCCGGCGTCCCGACGTCCTGGTGGGCACCGGAGCAGGCCAAGCGTCTTGGTTGCCGGTAGCCGAGAAGTGGTACGCGAACCCGGCCCTGTGGAGCACCGAGCTCACTGCCGCGGGACCGGCGTCGTGGGCCCGCACCCGCGTCGTGCCCGATGCAGCCGAGGCGGGACAGCGGCTCCCCGCGATCCGGGTGAGCCGGGTGCGCGCCACCGACGACGAGATCAGCTTCCATGTGGATCGAACCGGTGTGCCGGTGCTGGTGCGCGTCTCTTACTTCCCGGCCTGGCACGCGATCGGGGCGGCGGGTCCATGGCGTGCCGAGCCGAACCTGATGGTGGTGGTCCCCTCTGCGCACGACGTCACCTTGCGTTACGGCTCCAGCAACGCCGGCCTCGCAGGCGAGCTGCTCTTCGTCGTGGGACTGGTAGCTCTGGTGGTGCTTGTGCGTCGCCGTCGCGTCATCGCTCCCATGTTCTCGATGGGCAAGGTGTTCTCGATGGGCAAGGTCGACGAGAGATGGGCCCGAGGAGGCGGTGAGCCGAAGGGTTAGGCTCAGCTTGATGTTCGCGCTCGATGCCGTTTTCAAGGCCTATGACGTGCGAGGGACCGTTCCGGACCAGCTCGACGCTCGAGCATGCCGGGCGATCGGCTGGGCATTCGCCCGTTACGCCGGGGCACCACGGTTGCTCGTCGCACGCGACATGCGAGCCTCGGGGTTCGAGCTGTCCTCGGCGTTCGCCGCGGGGGCGCGCGCCGCGGGCGTGTCGGTCACAGACCTCGGAATGGCGTCGACCGACATGATGTACTTCGCATCGGGCCGCCTCGAGGCGCCGGGTGCGATGTTCACCGCGTCGCACAACCCCGCGGCCTACAACGGCATCAAGATGTGTCTGGCCGGCGCCAGACCGGTCGGCGCGGAGACGGGGCTCGTCGAGGTGCGCAGGGAAGCGGAGAAGGCTCTCGCCACAGGCTCGGACCTGGGTCCGCAAACCGGAGGTTCCGATACCCAGAACCTGCTCGAGGATTACGCGGCTCACGTCCGGTCGTTCGTCGACATGTCGGCGTTGCGCCCGCTCAAGGTCGTTACCGACACGGCGAACGGGATGGGAGGGCTGGTCGTCCCGAAGGTTTTCGGAGGTCTTCCCTTCGAGGTGGTGATGCTCTTCGGTGAGCTCGACGGGACCTTCCCCAATCACCCGGCTGATCCCATTCAGCCCGAGAACCTCGTCGCGCTCTGCTCGGCGGTGATCGACCACGGCGCGGACGTCGGGCTCGCCTTCGACGGCGACGCAGATCGTGTGTTCCTCGTCGACGAGCGAGCCAAGCCGGTATCGGGTTCGCTCACCACCGCCCTCGTGGCGCGCAGCATGCTGGCCAAATACCCTGGCGCGACGATCCTCTACAACTTGATCTGTTCCAAGGTGGTCCCCGAGACCATCGAGCGCAACGGTGGGGTGCCCGTTCGTACGCGTGTGGGGCACTCTTTCATCAAGCAGGTGATGGCCGAGACCGGCGCGGTCTTCGGGGGCGAGCACTCGGGCCATTACTACTTCCGCGACAACTACCGGGCGGACTCGGGCATCATCGCCGCCCTGGTCGTGCTGGAGGTGATGTCCGTGAGCCCCGAGCCGCTGAGCGAGCTCCTTGCCCCGTACCGGCGGTACGCGGACTCGGGAGAGATCAATCGGGAGGTTCCTCATCCTTCCCGTGCGGTCGAGGAGGTGGCGGTGCACTTCGGTGCTCGGGGCGCCGAGGTCGACCGCACCGACGGCATCACGGTCTCTTACGGCGATTGGTGGTTCAATCTCAGGCCCTCGAACACCGAGCCGATGCTGCGCCTCAACGTGGAAGCGGCCAACGAGGCCGAGTGCGAGAGGCATGTGAAAGAGGTACTCGAGTGCTTGCCCGGAACTGCCCGGAGCGGCGGGGCACACTAGGGCACGCTGACGTGGCGGGCCGGGGCGCACAGACGGACGAAAGGACTGCTCGTATGACTTTGGATCCACTCCTTCTCGAGGTGCTCGCGTGCCCCGAGGACAAAGGACCGCTCATGTACTTCGCCGACGAGGAGCGGCTCTACAACCCGCGGCTTCGCCGTAGCTACGCGGTGCGCGACGACATCCCAGTGATGCTCATCGACGAGGCCACCACCGTCGAGGACGCGGAGCACGATCGGCTGATGGCGAAGGCCGACACAGGGGGGGTCGAGCAGACTATGAGTCCGGCCGGCGGGTAGACATGACGCAGAAAGACGTGACACAGAAAGACGTGTCACATGGGCACGCGACCACGGGGGCCCTCGACACTCTGGGGATGTTCAAGGCTGCCGAGGCTTTCCCGGAGCAGGTAGCCGCGGCCGTTGGGGCGGCGCGCGGTATCGACGGGTTGCCCGACCGTGAGTACGTGGAGAACGTGGTCGTCCTGGGCATGGGGGGGAGCGGCATCGCAGGAGACGTGATGACGTCGGTCGCCGGCCCCTTCCTTCCGGTGCCCGTGGTGGTCGTGAAGTCTTACGACCGGCCTGACTTCGTCGGCCCCGGCTCGTTGGTGTTCGCCGTCTCTTTCTCGGGCGACACGGAGGAGACCGTGGAGGCGGCGGGGGAGGTAGTGAGCGCAGGTGCGAGCTTGGTAGCCGTGACAAGCGGCGGACAGCTCGCCAAACTGGCCGAGGAGTGGGGTGCGCCGGTCGTACCGGTGCCGAGCAGCATCCCCCAGCCGCGTGCGGCGCTCGGGGCTATGGCAGTGCCTGCACTAATCATCCTCGAAGAGATAGGTCTCTTTCCAGGCGCCGCTCAATGGGTGGCGCAGGCCGTGGAGCAGCTGACCCGCCGGCGCGACGCCTTGGTCCGGCCGGGCTCTCTCGCCGAGGAGCTGGCCGGCCGCATCGGCCGGCGGATCCCGCTCTTCTACGGCGCGCACGCTCTCGGTGCTACTGCGGCGCTCAGATGGAAGACTCAGGTGAACGAGAATGCGAAGTCGCCTGCTTTCTCCAGCGTCTTCCCGGAGCTCTGTCATAACGAGATAGCCGGTTGGGGCCAGCACGGGGACGTGACACGCCAGCTGATCACGCTCGTGAACCTGCGTCACGACGCCGAGCATCCACAGGTGGTGAGGCGCATAGCCTTCGTCTCGGAGATGCTTCGCGAAGCGGTGGCCGACGTCGTAGAGGTGCGTGCCGAAGGCGAGGGTGACCTCGCTCAGCTCCTCGACTTGATCCTCGTGGGGGACTTCGTCTCCCTCCACCTCGCAGCTCGCGAGGGGATCGACCCGGGGCCGGTGCCCGTGCTCGAGGACCTGAAGCGTCGCTTGGCCGAGGCCTGAGGTTCTGCGGTGTTCGCTGGTGTATGAATGACGTGCGAGGATCGCGGCCATGTCGAACGTAACTGACTACCGGGTCGCCGACCTTTCGCTGACAGAGTTCGGCCGGCGCGAGATCGAACTGGCCGAGCACGAGATGCCCGGGCTGATGGCGATGCGTGCCGAGTACGCCACAGCGCGCCCTCTGGCGGGCGCGCGCATCACGGGTTCGCTGCACATGACGGTGCAAACGGCAGTCCTGATCGAGACGCTGGTGGCCCTCGGTGCTCGAGCTCGCTGGGCGAGCTGCAACATCTTCTCCACCCAGGACCACGCGGCGGCTGCGGCGGTCGTGGGTCCCGGAGGCACGCCCGAGAACCCGCGTGGGGTGAGCGTCTTCGCCTGGAAAGGAGAGTCGCTCGAGGACTACTGGTGGTGCGCCGAGCAGGCGCTCACCTGGCCCGAGGGCGGGCCGAACATGATCCTCGACGACGGGGGCGATGCCACGCTGCTCGTGCACAAGGGCGTCGAGTTCGAGAAGGCCGGTGCTGTGCCCGATCCTTCGACCGCCCAGTCCGAGGAGCTCGAAGTGCTCCTGCGTTTGCTTTCCCGGAGCCTCGAGGAGGACCCGAACCGGTGGACCAACATGGCCGGCGGCATCCGTGGGGTGACCGAGGAGACCACTACGGGTGTACATCGGCTCTATGACATGCAGCGCAAGGGCGAACTGCTCTTCCCGGCGATCGATGTGAACAATTCGGTGACCAAGTCGAAGTTCGACAATAAATATGGCTGCCGCCATTCGCTCGTCGACGGCATCAACCGGGCCACCGATGTGTTGATCGGGGGAAAGGTGGCCGTCGTCTGTGGTTTCGGCGACGTGGGCAAGGGCTGCGCGCAGTCTCTTCGCGGCCAGGGCGCACGCGTCGTGGTCACCGAGATCGACCCGATCTGTGCCTTGCAAGCGGCCATGGAGGGTTACGAGGTGACAACGCTCGAGGACGTGGTGGGAACGGCGGACATATTCGTCTCGGCCACCGGCAATCGTGACGTCATCACCGCCGACCACATGGCAAGGATGAAGCACCAGGCGATCGTGGGGAACATAGGGCATTTCGACAACGAGATCGCCATGGCCGATTTGGCTCGCGTCCGTGGGATCGAACGCGTGAACGTCAAACCTCAGGTGGACAAGTGGGTCTTCGCCGACGGGCATGCTGTGATCGTGCTCTCGGAGGGCCGCCTGCTGAACCTGGGCAACGCAACCGGTCACCCCAGTTTCGTGATGTCGAGCTCGTTCACGAACCAGACCATGGCGCAGATCGAGCTGTTCACCAGCGCCGAGGGGTACCCGAACGAGGTGACCGTGCTGCCGAAACACCTCGACGAGAAGGTGGCCCGTCTGCACCTGGGCGCGCTGGGTGTCAAGCTCACGCGCCTGAGCGAGGCCCAGGCGCAGTACCTGGGCCTGCCGGTGGACGGACCGTACAAGCCGGACGGGTACCGTTATTGAGACGCTCCGCGATTGAGAAGCGCCGCGGGTGGGCCCGACAGAGTGGGGCAACCTACCGACAGAAGTCCTGTCGCGAGAAGCAACGCATCGACGAGCCACCGCTGCTGGTGCGAGCGCCTGGCCGGCGATGATGACGATCAAGCGACGATCGTGCCGAACGGGTGATATCTCAGGTGTGGTTGGCGTAACATTGGAGTGTGGGTTGTGCCCGGGTCTGTGGTTGCAAGTCGAAGCCAGTCGCAGGCGAAACGACCCACGTAAGGCAACTCGTGGTTGCTGAGCATGGTGCGACTTAGAGGTAAGCCCTGCCCACTTGCGGGCCGGCAGTCGGCACGAAGTGGAGAAGGAGCGAAGTCGGCCGTCACGGGCGCCGCAGGGCCGAGGCACGTGCCGCCTGCTTGCAGGCGGCACGTCGAAATGGTCGCCGGCGCCTGGCCGCCACCTCCTCTGCAGGCGGGTGTGGGGTCAAAGACCAGGTCAGCCGGGCGCAGCCCACTGGAGCCATCGCACTGAAAGGCACGGTGGGCAGCTCCGACGTTCCGCCGCACGCTCTTCCCCGCGGGTCTCTGTGCGTGTTCTTGCTCTTGGACGCGCCGGGGCCAACGTGGACCCCAATAGGGCTCTAGAAGGCGAAGGCACCCATCCAGACATGGACTGAAGGAGGCTCAAAGTTGGACGTGGCCGTTCACGGGCGAAAGGACTTGGTCTCGGACGAGGTTCGAGAGCTGGTCCAGACGAAAGTGTCCAGGGTCATCCGGCATGCCCCGGTGCTCGACAAGGCGGAAGTGAAACTTGGGCAGGACCCCCGTGCTCCTGCTGCCGCCAATAGGGTCTGCGAGGTCACCGCCACTGGGCACGGGTACATCCTGCGAGCACGCGCCGGCGCGCATGATCTCCTGGTAGCCGTCGATGTCGCGGTGGAGAAGCTCGAGCACCAAGTCGAGCGGCTCAAGGGCAAGCTCTTGGCGCGCTCACACCCCCGGCGTACGAGGACTCCTGCACGTCCCTGAACGGACCACGGGCGTAGACTCAGCACCCCATGAGCGTGTTCACGCGTGTCCTGCGCGCCGGTGAGGGGAGGAAGATTCGCCGTCTGGCGGAGCTGGCTCCTTTCGTCAACGAGCTCGAACCCGAGATCGAGGCGCTCTCGGACGAGGACCTGAGGCGCCAGACCGACAAGTTCCACGAGCGGATCGAGAACGGGGAGAGCCTCGACGACTTGCTCGTCGAGGCGTTCGCCACAGTGCGCGAGGCGGCTTGGCGGACCCTCGGGCAGCGGCTCTTCGACGTCCAGCTCATGGGCGGCATGGCGCTTCACTTCGGGTGGATCGGCGAGATGAAGACCGGCGAGGGCAAGACTCTCGTCTCTACCCTGCCCGTGTACCTGAACGCGCTGAGCGGACGAGGCGTGCACGTGATCACTGTCAACGACTACCTGGCGCGGCGCGACTCGGAGTGGATGGGCCAGGTGCACCGGTTCCTGGGGCTGACCGTCGGTCGGGTCAGCCCTGATTTGCCGGACTTCGAAGACAAGCGCCGAGCATATGCATGTGACGTCACGTACGGGACGAACACCGAGTTCGGGTTCGACTACCTGCGAGACAACATGGCCCGCTCGCGCGACGCGATGGTCCAGCGCGGGCACATCTACGGCATCGTGGACGAGGTCGACTCGATCCTCATAGACGAGGCCCGAACCCCTCTCATCATCTCCGGCCCGGCGGCGGAGTCGGCAAAGCTCTACTACCAGTTCGCGAGCATCGCCCGGATCCTCGTGCGCGACGAGGACTACGAGGTGGACGAGGAGAAGCGCATCGTCGTCCCCACCGAGGCGGGCATCGCGAAGGTCGAGACCCAGGTGGGTGCCGAGAACCTTTACGACCTCGTCTCGGTCAACTACGTCCATCACATGACCCAAGCGCTGCGTGCGAAGGAGCTGTTCCACCGGGACAAGGACTACCTGGTCTCCGACGGTGAGGTGAAGATCGTCGACGAGTTCACAGGGCGGACCTTGGAGGGTCGCCGCTGGTCCGACGGGCTTCACCAGGCGGTCGAGGCCAACGAGCGTGTGCGAATCCGTGAGGAGAACCACACGTGGGCGACGGTGACCTTGCAGAATTACTTCCGTCTCTACGAGAAGCTCGCCGGGATGACCGGGACCGCAGAGACCGAGGCAGGCGAGTTCGCCAACACCTACAACATGCCCGTGGTACCCATCCCTACGAACGAGCCGATGATCCGCGCCGACCACGCCGACTTTGTGTACAAGACCGAGGATGCCAAGTTCGCTGCGGTGGTAGACGACATCCTCGAGCGATATGAGCGGGGCCAGCCCGTGCTGATGGGCACGGCGTCGGTAGCCAAGTCCGAGCACCTGTCACGCCTGCTCGAGCGGCGAGGCGTAGCGCACCAGGTGCTGAACGCGAAACAGCATTCCCGTGAAGCCGAGGTCGTCGCGCAGGCGGGACGGCTCCACGCGGTGACCGTGGCGACGAACATGGCAGGACGAGGTGTGGACATCGTGCTCGGGGGTAACCCCGAGGGACTGGCGCTGCGTGAGGCCGCAGCGAGGGAGATCGACCTCGACACAGATGAGGGGAGAGCCACCTACGAGCAGCTTCTGGCCGACTTGGAGAAGGAATGCGCGCAGGAGAGCGAACAGGTTCGCGAGCTGGGTGGGCTCTACGTGCTCGGCAGTGAGCGACACGAGTCGCGGCGCATCGACAACCAGCTGCGAGGGCGCTCCGGGCGCCAAGGTGACCCTGGTGAGAGCAGGTTCTTCCTGTCCCTCGAGGACGAGCTCATGCGCCTGTTCGCCACAGGGGCGATGCAGTGGGTGATGACCAAGGCGCTGCCCGAGGACGTGCCTATCGAGGCTCGAATGGTGACCAGGGCCATCGAGCGTGCTCAGAACACGGTGGAAGGTCGCAACGCGGAGATCCGCAAGGACGTTCTCAAGTACGATGAGGTGTTGAACGAGCAGCGGAAGGTGATCTACGCCCACAGGCTGCAGGTGATCGACGGAGAGGATCTTCGCGAGCGTACCGAAGAGCTACTCGAGGAGACCATCGGCGAGCTGGTGAGAGCGGCGTGCCCGAACGAATTCCCCGAAGACTGGGACCTAGAGCACCTGTTGGCCGAGGTGACACAGTACTACCCGACGGAATTCACGACCAAAGACCTCGCCGCCGCGACATCTTCCTCCCAGCTCTCCGAGAGCCTTTTGGCCGAGGCGCTCGACACCTATCACGCGCGCGACGAGATGTTTCCCGGCGGCGAGGCCCAGGCGCGTGAAGTCGAGCACGAGGTGATGCTCCAGATCATCGACCAGCGCTGGCGAGAGCATCTCGCGGAGATGGACTACCTACGCGAGGGCATCAACCTCAGGGCCATGGGCCAACAGGATCCCCTCGTGGCCTGGCAGCGCGAGGGCTTCGAGATGTTCGGTCGGATGATCGAGGCGATCGACGACGACTACCTGCGCTACGTGATGCACGTGCAGGTCATCGCCCAGCCCGCTGACGAGCCCGACCTGACTCAGGCCAGTTACCAGGCAGCCGAGGACCCGCTCGAGGGTCCCAGCCTTCTCGACGCCTTCCGGGCTACGGGCTCGGAGGCGGAGTACGTCGCAGCAGGCACCGCGGTCCCCGCCGGGGTGGGTGCCGGCAGGGGATCGGGTGACGCAGACGGCTCCTCGCCGGTCAGCGCGAGGCCCGCCGGCGCTGCAGGGTCGCATGCCGCTGGAGGCGACGGCTCTCGACCGGGACGCGAAGAGCCGTCTCGCAGTGCGTCGGTGGCCGCACCCGGTACGACACGCGAGAAGATCGATCGAAGGAACGCTCCCAGTGCCCGACCGGCAGATCCTGACACGCAGGCTCCTGTGTTCAAGGCACCGAGCGACAAGCTCGGGCGCAATGAGAAGTGCTGGTGCGGGAGCGGCAAGAAGTACAAGCTCTGCCATGGCGCTTCCTGAGCAGCTCCCCGGGCATCGGTGAGCGAAGCGCATCCGGCAGCGCCGAGGGATTTTCGGGCCGAGCTTCGGAGCGTGCGCGCCCGGCTGACCGGGGCCGAGGGCTATCTGGGCCTCGAGCGTCTGCGCGACAGCAAAGGCGAGCTCGAGAAAGAGGTTTCACGTCCCGACCTCTGGGACGACGCAGGGCACGCCCGCGAAGTGACCTCGGAGCTCAGCCGTCTGGGAGACGACATCGGGCTTCTCGATGACCTCGAACGGCGCTTGTCTGATGCCGAGACCCTGCACGAGCTCATGATCGAGGAGGTTGACAACTCGGTGGAGGGCGAGCTCGCCCAGTCCGTCGACGACCTCGCCGATCGCCTCGACCAGCTCGAGCTGCGATCGCTCTTTGTGGGTGAGCACGACGAACGCGCCGCCATCGCCGAGCTCCACGCCGGTGCCGGCGGAACCGACGCCCAGGACTGGTGCGAGATGCTGCTTCGCATGTATCTGCGGTGGGCGGAAAGGCGCGGCTTCGAGACCGAGGTCGACGAAGCTACCGAGGGTGGTGAGGCGGGGTTGTTATCGGCCACGTTCATCGTGAAGGGCAGGTTCGCCTACGGCTTGCTCTCCGCGGAGCGGGGCGTGCACCGGCTCGTACGAATGTCGCCGTTCGACGCGCAGCACAGACGCCAGACCAGCTTCGCCTCGTTCGATGTCATTCCCTTCCTGGAGGAACTGGTCGACGCGGTGACGATCGACGACAAGGACCTTCGGGTGGACACCTACCGTTCGTCGGGCGCGGGAGGGCAGCACGTGAACAAGACCGATTCAGCCGTGCGTATCACGCACCTGCCCACGGGGATCGTGGTGTCGTGCCAGAACGAGCGTTCCCAGCATCAGAACCGGGCGCGCGCCATGCAGATTCTCGGAGCAAAGCTTGCCGAGCGCGAGCGTGCCGAACGACGGGCGGAGCTCGAGTCGATGTCGGGTCCCCGAGTCGATGTCGCTTGGGGCAATCAGATTCGTTCCTACGTGGTCGCGCCTTTCCAGCTGGTGAAGGACCTGCGCACGAACTTCGAGACCGGGAACATTGAGGCCGTGCTCGACGGTGACATCGACGATTTCATAGAGGCAGAGCTGCGTCGCCGCCGGACCGAATCTTGAGAGTCTGCGAACATCTGACGGTGTAGGCACCCGATTCCGTGCGCGCCGTTATTGGGCGGTTGAAGTGGAGCGTTGCAAGGCTCACGCGCAAGCGCAGGGGCGGCTGGTAACCTTTGGTGACCTCGAGCGCCGCGCCGAGCACCAAAGGTAGGTGGGAGAGCCGCCGAGGAGTCTTCTGGACGATGATCTGCCTCGAGAACGTCAGCAAGACCTACCAGACCGGGACCGTAGCGCTGCGCGACCTGTCCTTGGACATCGAGAAGGGTGAGTTCGTCTTCCTCGTCGGCTCCACGGGTTCGGGCAAGACCACGGTCATCCGCCTGCTGCTCAGAGAAGAGCTCCCCGACGGAGGGCGAATCTGGGTTGCCGGTCACGAGGTAGCGCTCTTGAGCCAGTGGCGAGTGCCATATCTGAGGCGCAACATCGGCTGTGTGTTCCAGGACTACCGGCTTCTGCCGAACAAGTCCGTGTTCGAGAACGTCGCGTTCGTGCTCGAGGTGATAGGCCGCCCGAAGCATGTGATCGCCTCCCAGGTGCCACAGGTGTTGGACCTCGTGGGCCTGGGAAGGAAGCGTGACAGCCTGCCGGGCCAGCTCTCTGGTGGCGAGCAACAGCGTGTCGGCATAGCGCGCGCGTTCGTGAACAGGCCTCTGATCCTCCTCGCAGACGAGCCGACCGGCAACCTCGACCCGAAGACCTCCCTGGGTATCGTGCGGTTGCTCGACCGCATCAACCGCACGGGGACCACGGTCGTGGTCGCCACCCACGACGCGAGCATCGTGGACATGATGCGTCGCCGAGTCATCGAGCTGGACGAGGGGACGATGGTGCGAGACCAAGCCCGAGGTGTTTACGGCTATGGTACCTGAGCCGGCTGTGAGCGTCACGACGAGCGCAGACCAGTGATGGCTGCGAACTGATGGCTGCGAACGTTCAGTACGTTGCTCGCGAGACCGCCTCGAATCTGTGGCGCAACCGTCTCATGACGGTGGCAGCGGTGCTGACCGTCGCGGTGTCGCTGTCGCTGGTGGGAGCGGCGATGCTCCTGAAACAAGGCGTGGCGCACGCCACGACGCAGTGGCAGCACGGGGTCAATGTGGACGTTTTTTTGAAAGCCGGCGTCCCCGTGGCCCAAGAGAAAGTCATCGATCAGGACCTTCTCCAATTGCCCTATGTCCACTCGTGCACCTACCGGTCACAGGCCTATGACTACAACGAGGCGAAGCACCTGCTCACTCCAGACGAGTCGCAGTCTCTGAGCGCCTCCACCACGCCCGCGTCCCTGCGATGTGTGCTTAACGACCCGGGCCAAGCCCAAGCCGTGGCCCAGCAGTTCAGCGGGCGTCCCGGCGTTGCTAGCGTCACCTACCCGAGCCAGGCAGTGCACAACATGCAGCAGGTCACGCGCATCTTGCAGTGGGTATTCCTCATCGTGGCCGTCATCTTGCTGCTCTCGGCATCCGTGTTGATCTTGAACACGATCCGCCTGGCGATCTTCGCTCGGCGCCGAGAGGTGTCGGTGATGAAGCTCGTCGGGGCCACGAACTGGTTCATCCGCGTCCCGTTCATGTTCGAGGGCCTGTTGCAGGGTCTGTCAGGAGCAGTCATTGCCGCGCTCTCCGTGATCGGCTTGCACCTGGTGCTCAACACGCTCGGTGACAGCAGGACCAGCAACGTCTTCACGCAGATGCGCATGCCCATTGGGGAGGTGCTGGCCACGAGCGCCGTGGTCGTGGTGATAGGGCTGGTGGTGGGTACTGTCGGCTCCGCCTTCGCCATCCGGCGGTTCCTCGAGACCTGAGCTGAGTAGCTGGCCCCTTCGGCGCCCCGGGCGGGCCCCAACCCTGCCCTTCTCCAGACGGTGGAGCCCCAATTCCGCCTTCAGCCCTTGTTGGCGCCGTTCTCCCGCACGAAGTCGTTGACCGCGTAGTACGCGTCGATGGACTCTCCGGCGTCGCCCCAGAACCCGTCGAGCACGTCGTAGGCCATCGTCTGTTGATCGACGTAGTAGTTGTTCACGTCGGTGATCTCGAGCTCTCCGCGCCCCGAAGGCTCGAGCGTCGCGATCACCCGGAACACGTCAGGGTCGTAGCAGTAGATGCCCGTCACCGCGTAGTGGCTCGGAGGGTCCTCGGGTTTCTCCACGATGCGCACGATGCGCCCCTCGTCGTCGAACTCAGGTACCCCGAGATGCCGAAGATGAAGGGGATCTTCCTCGGCGGTGAGCACGATGCGAGCACCCAGCCCCTGGACGTCGAAGCGCTCGACCGTGGGTCTGAAGGTCCGTTCGACGATGTTGTCACCGAGCATGACCAGCACGGGTTCCTCGGCGACGAAGCGCTCAGCAAGCCCCAGGGCCTCGGCGATGCCCCCCGGGCGTTCCTGGTACGAGTAGGAGAGCCGCCCGATCCCATGCTCGTGTCCGTTGCCCAGGAGACGCAGGAATTCCCCGGCGTGAGTACCTCCAGTGACCACCATGACGTCGGTGATGCCGGCCAGCACAAGTGCCTCGATCGCGTAGCTGATCATCGGCCGGTCGTATATGGGTAGGAGGTGCTTGTTGGTGATGCGGGTGAGCGGGTGCAGCCGGGTCCCACTTCCGCCCGCCAGGATCACGCCTTTCAAAGCACGACGCCGTTCATCTGGATGCGACTCATGTGGATGTGACTGATGTGGATGCGAGCCATTCGATCGCCTCGCAACGGTGACGGACGTAGTCGACCTTTCCCGACGGGGTCCGTCCGATGCCGTCGACGAAGCGTACTCGCTTGGGCGCCTTGAACCCTGCAAGTTGCGCCCTTATGTGCTCGATGAGCTCATGGTCGGAGGCGCTAGCGCCCTCGCGCAGCTCGATCACCGCCAGCACGGTCTCCCCGAAGCGATCGTCGGGAACTCCGAGCACCACCGAGTCGAACACCGATGGGTGGCGTTTGAGCATCTCTTCGACCTCCTCGGGAAAGACTTTCTCCCCGCCGGTGTTGATGGTCCCCGAGCCGCGCCCGAGCAGTTGGATCGAGCCATCGTCTTCCACGGTCGCGTAGTCCCCCGGGATCGAGTAGCGGACCCCGTCGATCACCCTGAAGGTGGCTGCGGTCTTCTCGTCGTCCTTGTAGTACCCGAGTGGGTTGCGGCCCCCCAGCGCCAACACACCCACCTCGCCTGAGCCAGCCAGCACGTCTTTCTCGGACTCGGGGTCGATCACCCGGACCTCGGGCTCGAGAGCAAAGTGTGCTGTGCGCTCCCTCACAGTCCCGATGGACACCGAGGTGCCCATTCCCACGGCCTCCGACGACGAGATGGCGTCTATCAGGACCGGCGCGAGATGGTGGCGAAGCAGGCCGCGTTTGATCTCCTCGCTCCACATCACGCCCGAGGAGATGATGCCGAGCAGCGTCTTCAGACGCCAGCGGCGCGGGTGGGAGTCGAGAGCGGCGAGGATGGGTTTGGCGAAGGCGTCACCTACGATCACCAGTGCGTTCACGTTCTTCTCGTCGACGGTGTCGAGCAGCGTCTTGGGGTCGAAGCCACGTTCGGGCATCATCACCACGCACCCGGCGATGCAGAGGGTCCCCATCGACGTGAACATCCCGGTTCCGTGCATCAGGGGACAGGCTGGGATCACCAGCGGTCCTGCTCCGACGAGGGTCCGTCGCAGCCCCTCGAGCCCCCTGTCTTCGGGGATGCGGATCGCGTTGGCGTTGTTCAGCCGGGCGAAGAGGTCGTCCTGGCGCCACATGACGCCCTTCGGCATCCCGGTCGTGCCGCCGGTGTACAGCATGACCAGGTCATCGCCATTTCGGCCCCACGGGGCCTGGACGCGAGAGCGTGTCCCAGAGACCAGCCCGGCGACCTTCTCGTAGGGCGTCGCCCATCTCGGGCAGGGTCCGCTCCCGTCGTCCACCCAGAGCCAACCGCGAACGCGCGGCACGCGCTTGCGCAGTTGGTCGAGGCGCGACGCGAAGGTGCCGTGGAACACCATTGCCAGCGCATCGGCGTTCTCCCACAGGTAGACCAGCTCGTCGTCGGCATAGCGGTAGTTCGTGTTGACGGGGACGAGACCAACCTTGAAGGCCGCGAACATCGACTCGAGATACTCGGGGCAGTTGTAGAGGTACTGCGCAACCTTGTCCTGGTGCTCCAAGCCGACGTCGAGCAGCCATCGGGCCACCGCGTCCGCCCGTGTGTCCATGTCGGCCCACGAGATCGTCCTCGGTCCCTGGACGAGCGCCGGGGCGGCTCCGAACGTGCCGGCGACCACTTCCCACACGTCCGCGAAGTTCCAGTCGGTGAGCACCGACGCAGCCTACGCGAGGCCCCCGGTCGTCGAGGATCCCCCTGCTGCCTCGGAGGTCGTTTGCGGGTTTGGGAACGCTTTACGCTCGTCGCCGTGGAGCTGTCCATTCCCGGGGAGGACCATTCGGCTCGCCGCAAGCTGCGCCGCTGGCTGGCCGAGCATCCCTCGCCGTCACCTCGTGACCTCGCCGAGAGCGGCTACGTCGCACCGTACTGGCCGCGACCCTGGGGACTGGGTGCAGGTGCGGTGGAGCAGCTCGTCATCGACGACGAGCTTCGCCGCGCCGGCGTTCGACGGCCATCGAACCAGATCGGGATCGGGTGGGCCGGTCCCACGATCATCCATGCAGGAACCGAGGAGCAGAAGCAGAGGTACCTGTTCCCGCTGCTCGCCGGGGAGGAGCTGTGGTGTCAGCTCTTCAGCGAGCCAGGAGCAGGCTCGGACCTGGCTTCGCTGTCGACGCGCGCGACCAGAGACGGAGACGAGTGGGTCGTAGAGGGACACAAGGTGTGGGCCAGCTTCGCGCACGAAGCGGCGTTCGGGATCCTGCTGGCGCGCACCGACCCTGATGCCGAGAAGCACAGTGGTATCTCCTATTTCATCTGCCCGATGGACGCTCGGGGTGTCACCGTGCGTCCGATAGTCGACATGACCGCAGAGCATGTGTTCAACGAGGTCTTCTTCGACGGGGTGCATCTACCTCGCGCCAATCTCGTAGGAGACGTGAACAAGGGTTGGGCCCTCGCCAAGATCACGCTGAGCAACGAGCGCGTCTCGCTGTCCGGTGAAGGAGCGTTGTGGGGACAGGGACCGACTGCGCAGGACCTGGTCGATCTCGTCCGCGAACGCGGGGGGACGAACGACCCGCAGCTTCGTGACCGCTTGGCACGGGTGTGGGCCGAGGGCGAGATCCTTCGGCTCATCCGTCTGCGCACGGTGGGTGCGACGCTGTCAGGCCGAGCTCCGGGTCCGGAGGCGTCGGTCAGAAAGGCCCTTGCGGACGACCACGGCCAGCGGGTCATGGAGCTGGCCATGGATCTCGCCGGGGCGTGGAGCATGCTTGCAGACGCAGGTCCCGCAGACGGACTGCGAAACGACGAGGCCGGCTCCACGAGCGCCGGCCGATCGGCGCCTAGGCGTTCTGGACTGATGGTAGCGGGAGCCGGGTGGGGCACGGATTCAAAGACAGCGACGGGCATGAGGTAGCCGTCTGATGCATGGGTCAAGGGATACCTGTTCGCCAGGGCTCTCACGATCGGGGGAGGCACCGCCGAGGTGCAGCGCAACATCATTGCCGAGCGTGTTCTCGGGCTTCCGGCCGATCCCGGGGCATGATGGCTGACCGCGCGCCGGGGAGCGTACGCGCGGTGGCCCGTTAGGATCGAATGTGATGTCCGGCGAAAAGCAAGCTCGCCGAAAGATGCCGACGGGGGGCGCTTTCGGCCCGAACGCGTGGCTCGTCGACGACATGTACGAGCAGTACCGCGCTGACCCCTCCTCGGTGAGCGAGTCGTGGCGTGAGTTCTTTGCCGACGTGTCTGAGGCCACCTCGCCTACGTCTGCTATGCCTGTGACGGGCGCGCCGAACGTCGTCGATGCCCCTCTGCGCAGCGCGCAGGTTGCCTCGGAACCGCTGGCCTCACCACTTCGCGGGGCTGCAGCACGCATCGCCATGAACATGGAGGCGTCGCTCACGGTGCCTACGGCGACGAGCGTGCGAAGCGTCCCCGCAAGGCTCCTCGAGGTGAACCGCTCGGTCCTGAACCAGCACCTCGCGCTCACGAGCGGCGCCAAGGTGAGCTACACGCACCTGATCGGTTTCGCGGTCGTTCGTGCTCTGCAGGCTGTGCCCGCGCTGAACTCGAGCTTCGTGGCCGACGCCGACGGCAATGGCACTCCGGGCGTGGCGCACCACACGCACATCGGGCTCGGTGTCGCAGTGGACGTGTCGAAGCCCGACGGCTCACGCGCACTGTTCGTGCCGGTGGTCCGCGACGCGCAGACGCTCGAATTCTGGTCCTTCATGGTCGCCTACGAGGATTTGGTCCGAAAGGTCAAGACGAACAAGGCGTCTCCCGACGACTTCGTCGGGGCCACCGTCACCCTCACGAACCCTGGAAGCCTCGGGACGCTTCAGTCCGTCCCGCGTCTCATGGTGGGACAGGGCGCCATCATCGGCGTGGGTGCGCTCGGGTACCCCGCGGAGTACCAGGCGGCAGACCGCCGCAGCCTGGCAGCTTTCGGGGTGGGGCCTGTTCTCACCCTCACCTCCACCTACGACCACCGCATCATCCAGGGAGCTGAGTCGGGCCTCTTCCTCGGTGAAGTGGCCGAGAGGATCACCGGCGGTCGTGGGTTCTACGAGGAAGTGTTCGCAGCCATGGGCGTCCCCTACGAGCCCGTGCACTGGCAGCCCGATGTGAACGTGGACGTGAACGCGATCGACGGTGAGCACCAGCGGTTGGTGAAACAGGTTCACGTGCAGAGCCTGGTGAACATGTACAGGGTGCGCGGCCATCTGATCGCAGACCTCGACCCGCTCTCTGCAGAGCACCGTCCGCTTCATCGCGAGCTCGATCCCACCACCTACGGCCTCACCCTCTGGGACTTGGATCGCGAGTTCGTGGTGGACGGCTTGGCCGGGCGTGATGTTCTCACATTGGGCAAGGCACTGGACATCCTTAGAGACGCCTATTGCAGGACGCTCGGGATCGAGTACATGCACATCCAGGATCCCGAGCAGAAGCGGTGGGTCCAGAGCCATCTCGAGGGTGTGCGCAGCGCGCTTTCGAAGGATGAGCAGCGCCACATCCTCGATCGTCTGAACGCCGCCGAGGCGTTCGAGCGCTTCTTGCACACTCGCTACGTGGGACAGAAACGATACGGGCTGGAAGGGGCCGAATCTGCGATCGTGTTCCTTGACGCGCTGCTTGACGAAGCGGCGACCGAGGGGATCACCGAGGCGGTGCTCGGCATGGCCCACCGAGGTCGGTTGAACGTGCTGGCGAGCATCGCCGGCAAGTCCTACGGGGAGATCTTCGCCGAGTTCGAGGGCAACGTCGACCCCGAGTCGGTCCAGGGATCTGGAGATCTCAAGTACCACAAGGGCGTCGTGGGCAAGTTTGTCGGGCGAAGCGGCGAGGAGCTGCTCGTCACGATCGCGGCGAACCCCTCGCACTTGGAGGCGGTCGACCCCGTTGTGGAGGGGATGGCGCGGGCGAAACAGGAGCGGCTCGCCCCAGACCGCCATTACGGCGTGCTGCCGGTGCTCGTCCACGGCGACGCGGCGTTCGCCGGGCAGGGGGTGGTGGCCGAGACGTTGGAGCTCTCCCAGCTCGCCGGTTACCGAACGGGTGGCACGGTCCATCTCGTGATCAACAACCAGCTTGGTTTCACGACCGCCCCCGAGTCAGCCAGGTCGTCGGTGTACCCGACCGACGTGGGCAAGATGGTCCAAGCGCCGATAATCCACGTGAACGGCGACGATCCCGAGGCCTGCGTTCGCGCGGCGCGACTTGCGTTCGGGTTCCGCCAGGCCTTCTCGAAGGACGTGGTGATCGACCTGGTCTGCTACAGGCGTTTCGGGCACAACGAGGGTGACGACCCGAGCTACACCCAGCCGCTCATGTACCAGCGCATCCGGGAGCACCCGACGGTCCGCGAGCTCTTTGTCCGCCGCCTGATCCAGGAGGGGCTGATCACCGACGAGGAGGCCCAGCAGCAGTCCGAACAGGTCATGGCCCGGATCGCCGGCGCTCACAAGCGCATCAAGGCGAACCTCACCACCCTGATCGACGAGGACACCTCCAACGGCCGCGACGAGCCCGACTTCCAGGAGCCGCCGGCCCCTCTCACCCGGGTCCACGCGGCCGAGCTCAGCGCCCTCAACGAGGAACTCTTCCGGGTCCCCGACGGCTTCACCGTCAACCCCAAGCTCGCCCGTCAGCTGGAGCGCCGCCGCGCCTCGCTGGAGCAGGGCGGGATCGACT
>PLIG01000163.1 GCA_003139255.1 Acidimicrobiaceae bacterium
CGATGAGGACGGGGTTGTTCTTCGTGCGGCGGCTCAGGACCTGCATCACGCGCTCGATCTCTTTCTCGCGTCCGATGACCGGGTCGAGTTTGCCGTCGCGCGCGAGCTGGGTCAGGTTGCGCCCGAACTGGTCGAGAACCGGCGAGCCGGATGGCGTCTCGGATGCTGGGGAGCCCGGGCCGGCACCCACTGACTCCTTGCCCTGGTACCCCGAGAGCAGTTGGATGACCTGCTGGCGCACCCGTGCGAGGTCGGCACCGAGGCTGACGAGAACCTGGGCCGCCACACCCTCGCCCTCACGCACGAGGCCGAGAAGCATGTGCTCGGTGCCGATGTAGTTGTGCCCCAGCTGGAGGGCTTCTCGCAGAGAGAGCTCAAGCACCTTCTTCGCGCGCGGTGTGAACGGGGGCGAACCGGTGGGAGCGGTGCCCGAAGCGCCGATCGTCTCCTCGACCTTCTCCCGGACGGCTTCGAGGGAGATGCCGAGCTGTTCGAGCGCCTTGGCGGCCACTCCTTCACCCTCGTGGATCAGGCCGAGCAGGATGTGCTCGGTGCCGATGAAGCTGTGGTTGAGAAGGCGAGCCTCCTCTTGCGCCAGCACCAGCACCCTGCGTGCTCGGTCCGTGAATCGTTCGAACACCAGCCCGCCTCCCTCCACGGCTCGACAATCAGATTCTAACGGCCGGGGCCTACGGGGGGACACCAGCCTTTGACATAGTCAGAACCTGCCTTTGTGCCCTGGTGAGCACCCACCCTTTCGCCTGCATAACGACCGTCGCTCGCAGCCCCGAAGGTTCCGTTGTCGCCTCGCGACCGCCGTCGCATATCGTTCACCCTGGTGAACGCCTCACCCCTCCTTTCTCTTTCGTTCCTGGCAGACGACCTGGTGCGCCTGGAACCGCAGCTCAGCGCGGCGGTGAGCTCCGGTGACGAGTTCCTTGACCAGGTTACGACCCATCTGATCGCTGCTGGTGGCAAGCGCCTGCGTCCGAGCCTGGCTCTCGCTTCGGCAACCAGTGGCACCCGACCGGCTGGAATGGACGACATCTCCGGTGCCGTCGCGGTCGAGCTCGTCCACCTGGCCTCCCTCTACCACGACGACGTCATAGACGAAGCCACCATGCGACGAAACACCCAGACGGTCAACGCCCGTTTCGGCAACCTCGTAGCCATCGTGGCAGGTGACTTCTTGCTGGCGCGTTCAGCGGCGATCGCCGCTGCGCTCGGCACCGAGATCGCAGGTCTTCTGGCGAAGACGCTCGGCCGCCTGTGCCAGGGACAGGTCACCGAGGTTCGATCGGCCTTCAGCTTGGCGCGCACGGACGAGGACTACTTCACGTCGATCGCGGGAAAGACCGCCGCTCTCATGTCCACCTCGTGCCGGATAGGTGCCCTAACCGGGGGCTTGGCGCGCCTGGAGGTGGAGGCGCTCACGACGTTCGGCAGGTGCTTCGGCATGGTCTTCCAGCTGCGCGACGACATCCTCGACCTGATCGGCACCGAAGAGGAGCTCGGCAAGCTCGCCGGCCAGGATCTCGCAGAGGGCATCTACACCCTTCCCGTGCTGCTCGCCCTGCGCGACCCGGAAGCGGGTCCGGAGCTCGCCCCGTTGCTAGGCCAGCCGCTCGGGCCTCCGGAGCGTGACAAGGCACGCGCCATCGTGGCCGCCTCGGGCGCCATCGACTCGACCTTGTCCATCGGCCGTCGATACGTCCAGCAGGCAGTCGAAGCCGCCACGGCCGTCCCCGCCACCGAGCTGAGCCGTGCGCTGGCCGACCTGGCTGGCTCGCTGCTCGCGGACCTCCCCCTCGCGCGCCGTTAGAGGAGAGCGGCTGAGCCACCAGGAACGACGGACGCGCGACAGACGACCGGCAGGTGCTCTCGGGGTCCGCAGGTAGAACCGGCAGTAGAAACCAGCAGGTAGAACCGGTGGTAGAAACCGGCGGTCACCACGCTGGGCTGGCCTGTTGGCCGGGCAGCTAACGCTCGGGGCGAAGGGTGGGAAAGGCGATCGCCTCACGGATATTGGCCAGGTCGGCAAAGAGCATGACCAGCCGGTCTATGCCTATGCCGAGCCCTGCGGTAGGCGGCAGCCCGTATTCCAGAGCTCGCAGGAAATCCTCGTCGATCGCCATCGCCTCCTCGTCGCCGGCCGCGTGCGCGGCGGCCTGAGCATCGAAACGGGCACGTTGTTCGTCGGGATCGACCAGCTCGGAGAAGGCGTTGCCCAGCTCTCTCCCAGCGACGACCGGCTCGAAGCGCTCCACCAGGTCGGGATCGAGCCGATGCCGTCGCGCCAGTGGCGACACCTCCGCGGGGAAGTCCATGACGAACACCGGGCCCCACAGCCCTGGCTCGGTGGTCTTCTCGTAGAGCTCGAGCAGGAGCTTGCCCGCCCCCCAGGCCTCGAGGGGCTCGCTACCCGCAGCTGCCAGACGCCGCCGCAGCTCCTCGACCGGCGTGTGCACATCGGCAGGCGTACCCGTCGCCTCTGCGATGAGCTCGGCCATCGTCGCCCGCCGCCAAGGCGGGGTGAGTTCCAGCTCGCGACCTTGGTAGAGAAGGCGGGTCGAGCCCCGCAGCTCGTAGGAAAGTTCCGACACCAGATCCTCGACCAGCTCGGCGAGATCTCGATAGTCGGCGTACGCCTGGTACAGCTCGAGCATCGTGAACTCGGGGTTGTGCCGGGGAGACAGGCCCTCGTTGCGGAACACCCGGCCGATCTCGAACACCTTCTCGCAGCCTCCTACCACGAGGCGCTTCAGGTACAACTCGGGGGCGATCCGCAGGTACAGGTCGGTGCCGAGCGCGTTGTGATGCGTGACGAACGGTTTCGCCAGCGCGCCGCCCGGGATCGGATGGAGCATGGGAGTCTCGACCTCGACGAATCCGAGCCCCTCCAGGCGCCTGCGCAGGAGACTCACCAGCCTGCTGCGCAGAGCAAGCACGCCACGGGTGCGCTCGTTGACCCACAGGTCAACCTCGCGCCGGCGCAGACGCGTCTCGATGTCGCTCACCCCACGCCACTTGTCACCGAAGCTCCGGCGCGCCTTGGCGAGCAACACCCAGTCGCGCACCAACACAGACAGCTCGCGCCTTCTGGTCCTCACCACGCGCCCGGTCGCTCCCACCCAGTCGCCCAGCGACAGTGCCGAGAAGTCCTCGAATCCTGCCGTCTCGTTCTGGGTGGCGAAGAGTTGGATCTCGCCCGAGGAGTCGCGAAGCGTGGCGAACGCCAGACGACCCATCGGGCGCACAAGCATCACGCGTCCGGCAACAGACACCTCGTCGTCAGTCTCAGCACCGGCTTCGAGAGACGCGTACCGGTCGGCCAGAGCACGCGCTTCGTCGGTCCTCTCGAACCGGTAGGGGACTTCCGCCACGCGATGACGTTACCGTGCGGCCACAACTACCTGAAGTTGCGCTCATACACCAAGCGCAGGCCGTGCAGGGTGAGCCACGGCTCTCGGTGCTGGATCATCTCCGACAACGGGGCGATCACCTCCGAAAGCCCCCCGGTGGCCACTACTGCCGGGCGTCCGAGCTCGCCGGCAATGCGCCGGCACATACCGTCTACCTGGGCAACGTACCCGTAGAGAACCCCGGACTGGATCGACTCCACCGTCGACTTGCCGACGACGTTCCGCGGCTCCACGAGCTCCACTCTGCGCAGGGCCGCGGCGTGGTGGAACAGGGCGTCCATCGAGATGGCGATACCTGGAGCGATCGCTCCACCCAGGTACTCCCCTTCGCTCGAGATGACATCGAACGTGATGGCGGTTCCCAGATCGACCACGATGCACGGGCCACCGTAGAGGTCGTACGCGCCGATGGCATTTGCTATGCGGTCCGCGCCCACTTCCTTCGGGTTGTCGTAGAGGATCGGCATGCCCGAACGCACGCCTGGCTCGAGCACGATGCACGGGACGTCGAACCACCGTTCCGCCATCTGGCGCAGCGACGTGGTAACCCGGGGGACCGACGAGGTCACTGCTATGCCGCTCACGACCTCGTCCACGTCCAATCCATCGAGGTCGAGAAGCTGAGACAGAAGCAGCGCGTGCTCGTCGGGTGTCCGGTCGTCGACGGTCGACAACCGCCAGTGGTAAGTGAGGCCTGCAGGCTCGGGTTCTATCGGCGGCGCGCGCCGTCTCTGTGGCAGAGGAGCGTCCTGCGGAGCGAGGCTGAACAAGCCCACCACCGTCTCGGTGTTACCCACATCGATGGCAAGGAGCACTAGAGCCCTCCGAGCACTGGTCTTGCCTCATCGCCACGAACAGCTATCAGGTCGAGGCTGATGTCGAGCACGGGGGCTGAGTGGGTGAGCGCACCAACCGAGATCAGGTCGGCACCGGCACGCGCGTACGCGGGAGCAGATTCGAGACTCACGCTTCCAGAGACTTCGACCAGCACGGTGCCGGGCCCGGCGCGCTCGCGCACGAGCGCGACGCAGTACGCCACCGCGTCAGGGGTCATGTTGTCGAGAAGCACCGCCGAGGCACCTGCGGACAGCGCCTCTGCCACCTGTTCGGCACGGTCACACTCGACCTCGACCAGACGTCCCGGCCACCGCCCGTGCGCCAGGGACACCGCCTCGCTCATGCGGAGCCCGACGAGGTGGTTGTCCTTCACCAGGACCGCCTCCGACAGGTTGCCGCGATGGTTCTGAGCCCCCCCCGCGCGCACAGCCGCCTTCTCGAGCGCGCGCAGGCCGGGCGTTGTCTTTCGCGTGTCCAGGACGCGCGTGGCGGGATTCGCCGCACAAACGGCCTCGACGTAGCGCCGGGCCATGGTCGCCACGCCAGACAGATGGCACAGGAAGTTGAGCGCCGTACGCTCGGCCGCAAGAAGCGCTCGCATCTGACCCGAAACCTCTGCCACCGCGTTCCCGGGAAGCACCTTGCTGCCGTCGGGAAAATGCCAGTCCACGATCAGGCCGGGATCCACCTGGGCGAAGGACTCAGTGGCGCAGAGCCTCCCTGCCACGACACCCTCGGAGCGCACAACGAGCGCGGCGCGCCCGGTCGAGCTCTCGGGCACGAGCGACGCGGTCAGATCACCAAGCGGTAACAGGTCCTCGGCGAGTGCCCGGGCCACCGCCTCTCTCACCGCCACGAGCGGCGGGTCCACACAGCCCGGTGGCAAGGAGCCGACACCTCCGGTTTCCGGTATCACGGCTGGGCCCCGGATCTGTCGGGGACCTCTCGCGATGGGCGGCGATGAGACTGGTGTCTGGCTTCTAACCTCACGACAGGACTCCCGAGCTCGCGCGAACGTCGCTCGACGGGCGGCGATGGAGCAGGCGCCAGCGCCACTGGGGAAGGGCCTCGGGGTGGTCGCGGCGAGCGTGAGCGCCTCTGGTCTCGGTGCGCGCGGCCGCTGCCCTCAACAACGCCCGAGCCAGATCGACCAGGTTCGCCAGTTCGCCGGCATCGCGCCCGGGTGAAACCTCGTGCATCCGGGCGCGTACGTCCTTCACACAGGCGCCGACCCGATCAAGGGACTCCGAGGAACGCAATACGCCCGCCCCCTCGGTCATGGCCGCTTGTAGCTCTTCTCGCATCTTTCTCACGTCGGCATCGAGGTCTTCCCCCGGAGTACCGGCGACTGCACCTGTCATGACCTCCTCGCCCGTCTCGAACACGTAGCGAGGGGGCTCGACGTACCACGCGGGCACAGCGAGGTCCCAAAGGTCTGTGCACCCGATTCTTGCCCCCGGAACCTCGTCACCGTGTGCCGGGACACGGCTCGCTGCAAGCACGCCACCCATGGCTCCGCTCGCCACCGGGCCCTCGCGACCGGCCTCGATGGCCTCCGCCAAGCGGGCCCCGAACACCATCCCCTCGAGCAACGAGTTCGACGCGAGGCGGTTGGCGCCGTGGACACCGGTGCACGCCGTCTCGCCAGCTGCCCACAGTCCCGCCACAGCGCTCGCACCGTCGAGGTCGGTCACCACTCCGCCAGAGAGGTAGTGGGCCGCGGGAGCAATCGGCAACCAGTCGACCGACGGATCGAGCCCGGCGACGCTCAACGAAGCGACAAGGGTGGGAAAGCGCTCGGCAAACGCCTCGAGACCTGTGGCATCCAGCCACAGATGGTCCACTCCCTGCGCCCACATACGGTCGGCCATCGCGCGACTTACAACGTCGCGCGGAGCAAGCTCGTCGACGAAACGCTCGCCCTCGGTATCGCGAAGTAGCGCTCCATGGCCACGAAGCGCCTCGGACAGAAGGGGACGGGGCATAGCTGGGTGGTGCAAGGCCGTCGGGTGGAACTGGAAGAACTNNGGGCACACCTGCACGCAGCGCCATGGCTATGCCGTCGCCAGTGGCTTCGGTCGGATTGGTGGTCACCGCATAAAGCTGTCCTGCGCCGCCCGTGGCAAGCACAACGTGCCGGGCCCGCACCTCTTGCAAGCGCCCGTCAGGATCAAATGCGGCGACCCCCACACACCTGTCGCCTTCGATGATCAGGTCGAGCGCGAACCAACGCTCCAGGACGGCGGCGGCTGTGCGCTCTACGGCATCCACGAGGGCCCGCTCGACCTCGGCCCCCGTCGCAGCCCCGCCCGCGTGAAGGATACGGGCGGTCGAGTGCCCGCCTTCTCGGGCGCGCGCCAGCCCGCCGTCGGCTTCGCGGTCGAACACGGCGCCCAGAGCGATCAGCTCGCTCACGCGTCTCGGGCCTTCGTCCACCAAGACTCGCACGGCATCGATGTCGCAGAGCCCAGCCCCCGCCGCGAGCGTGTCGGCGTGATGCAGGTCGGTGGAGTCCTCGTCCCCACCAAGCACGGCCGCAACTCCGCCTTGAGCCCATCGAGTGGCGGACTGGGACAGCTCGGCTTTCGTGAGCACGCCGACACGCATACCGGGCACGTCGGCCAGCCGCACGACAGCGGACAGCCCGGCTACGCCGGAACCGAGGACCAAGACGTCGAGCTTCGCGCAGCTCCGGCCCATCGCCGGGAGCCTCGTCAGCCGCCTGTGATCCGGCTCAGCTCTGCGTCGAGCTGCGCGCCGACCACGTCCACGGGCGTGTTCGACGAGTCGACGTGCACGATCGTCGGGATGAGGTTCTCGAGCTCCGCCTCCTCGTAATCAGCATAGGTGATGACGATCACCTTGTCACCTCTGTCCACCAGTTTGGCCGCTGCGCCATTCAGACAGACCTCACCGGGTTCACCCACGATCGCATAGGTCTCGAACCGCGCCCCGTTGTCGATGTCGAGCACCGCAACCTGCTCGTACTCGAAGATGTCGGCAAGACGCATGAGCTCGCGATCAAGGCTGATCGATCCCATGTAGTCGGGGTTCGCGCCCGTGACAATTGCCCGGTGGATCTTGGACTTCATCATGCGTCGCCGCATCCCTTCAGCGCTCCTTTCCAGGGCCCGTTGCTGTGCCCGCTGCTGTGCCCNNTGCCCGCTGCTGTGCCCGCTGCTGTGCCCGCTGCCACGACGCGCCGCGTCGGCGCGACAGGCTCGACCACGACGCCATCGTTGTCTATGAGACGGACAGGCCCGACGGTCGCTGCCACCAGCAGACGCAGCTCTCCAGCCGTGACCGCCGGTCGACGAAGGGTAAGTGCGTCGACGACTTCGGCATAGTCGCAGTCCACCAGCGGCTCAGCCTCCATCACGGAGCGCATCAGTCCACGCACGACATCGAGGTCGCGCTCGCCGCCCTCCAGAGCACCGCGCCCGACCTGAACACCCTTGTAAAGCGTGCTAGCAGCGCGGCGCTCTGCCGGAGACAGGCGCGCGTTGCGGCTCGAAAGGGCAAGACCGTCGGCTTCACGCACGGTCGGGCAAGCCACGATCTGCACGGGAAAACCAAGGTCCTCGGTGAGCGCCCGCACCACCGCCAGCTGCTGAAAGTCCTTCTCACCGAAGTAGGCGCTGCAGCGCCCCGCGAGAGCAAAGAGCTTGGCGACCACGGTGGCCACCCCGCGGAAGTGGCCTGGGCGAGAGGCGCCCTCGAGCCCTTCGCTCACCCCCCGCACGTCGACGGAAGTCAACGGTGGTTCGGGGTAACACGGGTACATCTCTTCCACGACAGGAGCGAACACGATGGTGGCGCCCACAGCCTGGGCCTCGTGCACATCGCCTTCGACATCGCGTGGGTACGCAGCGAGATCGACCCGATCGCTGAACTGCAACGGGTTCACGAACAAGGTGACCGCGACCACATCGCACTCCTCCACCGCCCGCTCCATGAGCGAACGATGACCTGCGTGCAGCGCTCCCATGGTTGGGACGAGGCCCACCTTCCGCCCGCATGCACGCTCCGCGTCGAGGGCCTCGGCGAAACCGCGTGCGGAACCGATCACGCGCACGGCACGACCTCGGCGTCGTGCTCTGCGGACAGGCGCCTCACGAGGGCGACTCCGGCGTCGTAGCCAGGCAGCTCCTCGGGATCTAGCGCGGCACGGTGGGTGGCGATGGTCACCACATCGCCTCGCGCTGCCGGTCCGGTGAGCGCCACTGCCGGCCCGAGCTCGGCCACGTCGTCGAGGGCTGCACGAGCCAGGGCCAAGACAGCATCGAGTCCCACACCCGCCGACGCGCCAACGCGCTCGGCCTGCCCGATCAGGGCGACGAGGTGGTTAGAGGCGATGCAGGCGGCAGCGTGGTACGCGGCACGGTGCTCGTCGTCAACGACCACGGGCCACCCTCCGAGGAGGTACGCGAGCGTGGTGGCGATCCGATCGCCGGCAACGGCAAACGTCACACCGCCGCGAAGGCGAATCCGACCTACTTCGGGCGAGGGAAGAGGCACGAGCGGGTGCAGTGAAGCTCGGCGTGGATGAGGTGAGAGCACGTCCAACCCGAGCGCGCCTGACAGATGCATGACCACCGTGCCAGGAACAGGTGTGACCGCGGCCGCGACCGATCGCAATACCGCGTCGGGCGTCGCCAAGACGAGCACATCCACCCCGCGTGCGGCATCGGAGACATCGTCGCCGCGCGCCAAGATCCCGCGGACGTCACAGCCCGTATCGGCAAGCGCCGCAGCCAGCGAGCAACCAGCCCGACCGGGGCCGATCAGCCTAAGAGTCGTCACCAGAACCCTCTCTGCGCTCCAGCCCCTGCCGGGTGCCGGTCGCGTCGGGCGATCAGATCACTTCGAGATCATTCTAGCCGGCACCGGCCGGGAACGGTAACGGCGGCGGAGCACCTGTGTCGCGGCTACGTGGTCAGGCTACCGAGCCGTTTCACCTCTCCAACTGCTCGTTCGATCAGCCCTGGTGGGACGAGCTCGGGAGCGAGGTCCGACAGCGGAGCAAGCACGAACCGGCGCTCCCACATTCGTGGATGCGGCACCACGAGGTCGTCTGAGTCCACGACCTGATCTTCGACCAACAACACGTCGACGTCGAGCGGACGCGGGCCCCACCGCGTACCACGTACTCGCCCGGCCGCACCTTCGAGAGACTGCCCCAGCTCGAGCAGCTGCCTGGGTGAGAGATCGGTATCGAGCTCGACCACCATGTTGAGGTACGGGCTCTGCCCCGGCGGCCCGCCGAGCGGCTGGGTCTCGTACAAAGCGGAGACAGCCACGAGGTCAGGCAGCTGGGCGATCGCGGCCTGTAGCTGCGCGCGCCGGTCCCCCATGTTCGAACCGAGTCCGAGGAAGGCACGTGCCATCTGGTGGATCAGTCCCGGCTAACCCCGGGATCGGGTGACGCGCACGCCGGCGGAGTCGAGGTCGTGAGGCACCGGTGGGTGAAGCTTTCTGAGCCCCACCGTTACCGACAAGACGCGCGGGTCGCGCAGGACTTCCGCTGCGATCGTCGCTGCCAAGGACTCCATGAGCTGCCGTGGCGGCCCGGCCACGACCGCGCTGGCCACGTCTGCTGCGCCGAGGTAGTCAACGGTGTCGGCGAGATCGTCGCTGTGCGCAGCGGTCTCGGTGTCGGCGACGATGTCCAGGTCGATCTCGAAAGGCTGCGGCGAGCTCCGCTCGGCCTCGTGCACTCCGTGGGCGGCGAAGACCCTCAACCCGCGCAGCTCGATGAGATCGCCTTTCACCTCTGCCCCCTTTACGCGCCTAGATCCCCTCGGCCCNNCCCGCCTCGGGAGGCCCGACCACGTGACCACCGTCGACACCTTCTGGTAGGCCACCCCCGGCGATCTCAGGGGCATGGCTCAACTCCGGTCTCATCTCCGGTGCCCCGGGCTCGGTACCTGACGATCCGCCTCGGCCGGAAGACCGTCCGGCGCGTGGACCCGTCGAGCAAGTAGCGACCACCTCAGCGACCAGATCACGCCCCTGCGGGCCTATCTGGCGGCCGACCAGGCGCTCTGTGACCTCGATGGCCTGAGGACCGCCCGGAAGGCGGCCGCACCACAACAGGTACCCGGCCACCGTGCCCATGACCCGGTCACCGAGCTCCTCCTGGTGGATGAGCACGTGCTCCCCCGCGCCCAGCCAACCGTCGAGCTGGCCGTAGAGGTCGGCCAGGACCTCGGCGGTCTCAGCACCCGGACCGAGCGGGAAGTGTGACCAGGCGAGCTCGCCCTCTTCGTACGCCGCGAGGTTGTGAGGTGAGGGCAGCAACGACACAACCCTGCCGAACCCCTGTACCCGCAGCCAGATGATCTCCTCCTGACGACGAACGCGACGGTGGTTCGGCGCGGCACCACCCGGACGCTCACTGATCGCGAGGTGGTCCTTGATGATCCAGGTGAAGTTGCGAGGTGGAATGCCCGCGGCCCACTTGCCTCTCACCGCACCCCCAGTTCCGGTCCCCCGACCGCTTCCAGCGACATGCGAGCCGCTCGCGGTGCGACGTCTGGGACGAGCCGGGTTGACCCCACGAGAGTTGCCGACTGGGAGGCGGCCGCCACGTCGTGGACGCGCACCATCGCCGCGCCCGCCAGCATGGCCCACGTCGCCGTCGCAATCGACCCCGGTAGGCGCTTCGCCACGGGGGCCCGTTTCTCCCCGGGCCCTGCAGCCAGCAGGCCCAAGAACCCCTTGCGGCTGGTTCCCACCAGCACAGGAAAACCCGAAGCAGCCAGAGCCGGTAGATGGTGCAGCAGTGTCAGGTTGTGGCGGGCAGTCTTTCCGAACCCGATCCCCGGATCGACCCACACCTCGGGAACCCCGGCGTCGACGGCCCGTCTCGCCCGCTCGATGAGAAAGCCGTGCACCTCGCCAACCACGTCGTCGTAGTGGGGATCGTCCTGCATGGTGCAGGGCATGCCACTCATGTGCAGGGCGACCCATCCCACGCCGTTACTGGCGGCTACCGGCCACAAGCTCGCCGAGATGTCGTTCAGAAGGGTCGCCCCGGCAGACAGCGCCGCCTCCGCCACTGCTGGTTTGGTCGTGTCCACCGACACGCGGACGTGCCGGGCGAGCGCTTCGATCACTGGGATCACCCGGCGCAGCTCCTCCGCCTCGGGCACCGGCTGGGCCCCGGGACGGCTCGATTCACCTCCCACGTCAATCACGTCGGCACCCTCGGCGGTCATCTCCAGGCCCCGGGCGAGCGCCGGTTCAAGGTCGAAGTAGCGCCCACCGTCTGAGAAGGAGTCCGGGGTCACGTTCAGGACACCCATCACGAGCGGACGTACCATTCCCAGAGCGTAGAGCAGCCCTCGGGCCTGTCGTGGCAGCGGTCAGCGACGTTGAACGAAGTTCATCGCCTCGGCCCGAGTCCTCGGGTCGAGGCGAAAGAGCCCCCGCACGGCCGACGTGACTGTGAGCGTCCCCGGCTTCTTCACCCCACGCATCGACATGCACAAGTGCTCGGCCTCGACCACCACGATCACGCCGCGCGGCTCGAGCACCTTTTCCATAGTGTCGGCTATCTGCGCGGTCATCCGCTCCTGAACCTGAAGACGGTGAGCGAAGGAGTCGACCACACGTGCGAGCTTGGAAAGTCCGGTGATCCGACCCTCGTGACCCGGGATGTACCCGAGATGCACCTTGCCCATGAACGGCACCATGTGGTGCTCGCACAGGGAGGCGAAGGGAATGTCACGTACCATCACCATCTCGTCATGCTCAGCGGCGAAGGTCACCGTAAGGTGACTGCCTGCATCCTCATCGAGGCCGGAGAACAGCTCGCAGTACATGGCCGCGATCCTCGCGGGCGTACCTCGCAGGCCTTCTCGGCCCGGATCCTCACCTACGGCTTCGAGCAGCTCTCTGACAAGGCGCTCGACTCGGTCGACGTCGATGCTCACCGAGACACCGACCTCGCGTGTGCGAGCACGACTCGTCTCGTCACCTCGGCGGTGACGGCGACGGTAACGAGGGCCTCGACCCGGTCAGTCGACAGGGACAGATCCCTGGTAGATGCGGATGTCGGGCAGGTTCCTGTAACGCTCTGCGACATCAAGCCCATAGCCCACCACGAAACGCGACGGGATGTGGAACCCCACGTAGCGAAGGTCGAGCTTGGCCCGCTGCCGGCCCTCCCTTACCAAAAGCGCGCAAACCTCGAAGCTGGCCGGCTGGCGCGTAAGCAGGCTTCGGCGTAGGTACGAAAGCGTGAGACCGCTGTCGACGATGTCCTCCACCACGAGAACGTGCCGGCCGGTGAGATCGGAGTCCAGGTCCTTTACGATGCGGACCACCCCGCTGGTGGTGGTGGCCGACCCGTACGAGGCGACGGCCATGACGTCGACCTCCACGGGTAGCCGGATGGCTCGCGCCAGATCGCTCATGAAGACGAAGGCGCCCTTCAACACACCGACGAGCAACGGTGGCCGCCCGTGATAGTCGGCGGTGAGCTGGACACCGAGCTGGGCCACGCGTTCTTGCAGAGCGTCCTCGGCGACTATGACCTCCCCGAGGTCAGGGTCGTCATCCCAGCGGCTCGCGCTCAACGACGCCGCCCGAGCAGGCCGACTGCCCCCACGTGCCCACGACGCTCACGTGGTGAACAAGACATCGGGCGCAGACACTAGCGGACACCGCTGCGATCGGTCCGTCGGATCCGTGCCGACGCCAACACCCTGCGCGACCTGCGTACCCGGATTCCCGGGGCCACGTCGGTCGCCTTCGTAGCACCTCGGGCGACCGCCAGGACCCGTTCAACGGCCGCCAGGTCTGGCGGATAGTCACCGTTTCGCAGCCAGCGCCTGATGGACCTGCGGGCGAGCGCCCCGGGGGCCGTGGCGAGAGCCGCTGCATCAGATGCATCGACGTCGCCGGCCAGTTCATCCAGCAGATCCGCCTCCGCGGCAAGGACGTCCGCTTGGCGGGCGAGAATGGGCACTACGTCGCGGCCGGCAATCTCCGAGCACAGCGGAAGAAGCTCGTGACGGACGCGGTTGCGAAGGAAACGCGCGTCGTGGTTCGTCGGGTCCTCGACCGGTTCGAGCCCTTCATGCAGACACAGAGCGCGCGTCTCGGCGCGTCGCACCGACAGCAGAGGGTGCTCGGCACCCCTACGCATCGCAGCAAGACCGTCGAGACCCGCTCCGCGCAGGAGATTCAGGAGGACAGTTTCCGCCTGGTCGTCCATGGTGTGACCGGTGGCAGTCCCCGCCGGCAGAACCTCTCTGCGGGCTGCTCTCGCACGCGCCTCGAGGTTGGCGCCACGATCCACCTCCACCTTCTCGGCGCGAAATACCGCTCCGTAACGCCGCGCCACGTCGGCGACCACCTCGGCTTCCGATCCCGAACCGAAGCGCAGCCCGTGGTCGACATGCACGGCCGTGACCTGGCACCCAGCGGCCGTGGCAAGAACGAGCAAGGCAAGAGAGTCCGGCCCGCCCGAAACCGCACACACAAGAGGAGATGGAGGTGGCGGGAACGTGCATCGCGGAAGCAGCACCTGGGGGCCGAGCGTTTCGACTCCCCCTTTGCGCGCCGTCACGTCGTCTGGGACATCAACCGGCCCCGCGTCGGGTGTCGCCCAGCTCCTCCTGGGGCATCAGCCAGCCCCCTGACTGGGAATCAGCCTGCCGCGACATGTGACTGACCGATGCGCGTCACCCAGCTCTCGGGGTCGTGGATCTCGTCCATCGTCGGCAACATCTGCGGGCCTTCCCACACCCGCGACAAGAGCTGCCGGCCACCTGCGGCCTCGACTGCGTGGATGAACCGCTCACCTTGCTCGTACTGTCGCAGCTTCGCCTCGATGCCGACCAGCTGCTGCAACAAACGCGCGGGCCATCCGGCACGCCGTCGTCTCTCGCGCATGATCCTGCCAAACCAAGCGGCATCGGGCACGGCCGAGGCGCCCGCACGGTCCATCGTCACGTCACCGTGACCTTCGAGCAGGCTCATCATCGCCTGGATTCGTCCTATCACCTCGAGCTGTTCGGGCGGAGCCACCAATCCGAGCAGTCCCGCCTCCTTCAGCGGGTTACGCCCCTGGCGGACTGCGGTGGTTGAACGTCGCAGTGCGTCAGCAAAACGCTTTGGATCAGGACGCATAGCCCCGAGGACCTGGTCGACGAGTGAGAGGAAATACGGCCGCAACCACTCAACCGCCGTGAACTGACACCTGTGGGTGACCTCGTGCAAAGCGATCCATAACCGGAACTGCCGAGTGGGGAATCCGTTACGTCGCTCGAGCCCGACGATGTTCGGGCCGACGTACGAGACGAAGTCACCGCCGTCGTCACCTTCGGAGAGCAACAGGTCGTACTGGCCGAGCACGCGAGTCGACATCCATCCAAGCACAGTCCCGAGCTGCACACCTGCCATAGCGCCTGCCGCTCCTGCGAGCGGGCCAGGAAGCGTGCCCGTCTCCAACTGGTCCAACACCGGGTCGAGCAGACGACGGAAGGACCCGAGGTTCGTGCGAACCCATCCCGCACGGTCGACCACCCTCGCTCGCGCCGAGCCGGAGGCGGGCCGCAACCCGGTCTCGTCCACCACAAGGGTCTCGGCCTCCGAAGTGACCTCCGCGAAATCTTCCTCGAGCCGGGCCCTGGTGACGGCGTCGACGCTGCCTGACGTGGACGCCATCAAGAAGGGGCTGCGCCCTCCGACCCAAGTGGCGACGCGTTCAGCCACATCCCAGGAAACGGGGTTGGTCACATGCACAGTGTACGGACCGCCGGGACCGAGATGCTCCCGGCAACGAGCTACCTGGCCTGGGTGGGCTCCGCCAACCAGACAGATCAGCCGTCGGAAGAACATAAGGAACGGCTGTTCGGTGCGCTGGTAGGCCCCGAAGACCGGCTGGCCAATCGGCCGCCGGGATCTCAGCCTTTCGTGAACTGCTGCTTTTGCTCTTCCACTATCAGAGCCTCGAGAACCCGCTGTCGCAGAGCATCGGGAACGTGGTCCTTGCAGCCCTGGGCGATCACCATTCGCAGGTCGGCTTCGAAGTCGAAGGCGTCGAGGCATGTTTCACATTCATCCAGGTGGCGCTGGATCTTGTGCCTGCGCTCCTCGGTGAGCTCACCGTCTAGATAGGTGTAGAGCCGGTAGAGCGTTTCGTTGCAGTCGACGTCGGACTCTCCGGTTCCCACAGTCCTCCTCTATCTCCTGTGCTGCGGACGGTTCAGTGGCCGGGCTCGGCGCTCCCCACCAAGCCCTGCACCACGGTCGACCCTGCCAACGCTTTCTGAAGCGCTCTTCTTCCCCGGTGAATGCGACTCATGACCGTTCCTATGGGCACTTCGGTGATCTCGGCAATCTCCTTGTACGAGAAGCCTTCCACGTCAGCGAGCAGGACGGCGATCCGGAATACCTCGGGCAGCGACTCGATCGCCTGCTTCACGTCGTCGTCGGTGATGTGATCGAAGAACTCGTCCTCCGCCGACCGGCCCGTGCCCGCCGTCTGGAGATCGTCGAGACGATGGTAGAGGTACAGGTCCTCCACGTCCTCCACGTCCGCCTTCTCCGGCCGGCGCTTGGCGGCACGGTAGCTGTTGATGAACGTGTTCGTGAGGATCTTGTAGAGCCACGCCTTCAGATTGGTCCCTTCCTCGAACCGGTCGAAGGCCCGAAAGGCTTTGAGGAAAGTCTCCTGCACGAGGTCTTCGGCGTCGGCAGGGTTGCGCGTGATGCGCAGGGCCGTCGTGTAGAGCGCCGGCATGTGCTGCATGGCCAGATCAGCGAACACCGCCCTTTCGGCCATGCCGCCACGATACCCATCGGCTGTGTGGCTCCCCACCACGGACGCGTCGGCTGTCCCGCCAGGGCCGAGGGTGGCGACCGTGTGAGCGTGGAACGGAGAGCCTGGGAGGGGACTCGAACCCCTGACCTGCGCATTACGAATGCGCTGCTCTACCGGCTGAGCTACCCAGGCGAAGCGATCGCCCAGGCTACTGGACTTCGAACAAAGGCCTATCTACCACGATCTTCTTCAAACAGTGACCGCAGAGAGCCGGACGAGCAGCGCCTCGAGCATGAGTAGCTCGTTCGGGTTCCGAACCAGCTCCGCCACCGCATCCTCCACAGCGCTGATCGCGCCCGCGAGCGCGCGCATCCGGTCCTCGTCGTGGGCCGTGGTCGGTTTCGCGCGCGATGCAACCTGCGCCAGTCGGTCGCGGTAGGCACCTACGAGCACACCCAGGCCAGCTCGCAGTTCGTCGACCCGCCACCGTCTCTCCTCGCGGTGCTGGCGCTCCTCCACCTGCTTGCGTCCTGTCACGCCGACCGCGCCCACGGCCTGTGCGTCGGCAGTCAGCGCCTCGATCTCGGCGCGATGACGTTCCCGCAGGGGCCCTGTCGCCTCCTCACAAGACGCGAGTAGCTCAGACGCCAGAACCGCCGCGGAGCTCCCGGTGCCGTCGAGCCTGGCCGGGACCGAGCGCCACAGCTCGCGGCGGGCGACAAAACCCTCGTCTCGGGCGAGAAGGCGCGCCCGCTCGATGCTTCCCCCGGCCGCCTGCGCCACTTCCATCGCCCGCCCGCCCGCAATGCCCTGTCCCTCCAGCCACACCGCGAGATCGGGGGCCGGAACCGGGCGCAAGTCGATGCGGATGGACCTGCTTGCCACCGTGGCAAGCTCGGCCGGGACCAGCTCGGCGAGCAACACGAACACCGACTGGCTTGCCGGCTCCTCGAGCGTCTTCAACAACACCGGCGCTGCGAGCCGAGCCAAATGGAGATCGGGCACCACGATCACCTGCCGGTGACCCTCGAAGGGCCGACGCTGGGCCAGGCGCACCACACCTCGGGCGTCCTCGACGCTGATCGACGCACCGGTGCGTGTGATCTCCACCAGGTCCGGATGGCTACCTGCCAGGGCCCTTCGGCACACTTCACATTCGCTGCACCCCCCCGACGGACACAAGAGGGCCGCGGCGAAGCCCCGCACCAGCTCCTGTTGGCAGAGGCCGAGCGGGCCCACGAGCAGATAGGCATGCAGCGGTCGACGGGCTGCGGCGCGCAGCTGGGACACGGCATCGGCCTGGCCGACGACGCCGCTGAACAGCGCGAGCGACGGGAGACGGGACGCGTCGTGGTCGGACTGCCTCTCGATCGCGCGACGTGAGGGCACTTTCACCGACCCGAATCCGATGCCGGAGGCCGAGATCTGCGGGTGCCTGTGGGAACCTCCATCATGCGGGGCGACCTCTACTCAGCGCGCGCTAGCGGGGAGCGGGCCCAGTCGCTCCGAGATCGCGGCGGACACCTGCTTCGCCACCTCATCGACGGTGCCAGTGCCGTCCACCACCACCCAACGGGGATCGGAGGCGGCGATAGTCGTGTAGCCGTCACGCACTCGCTGATGAAACGACTCGTCGAGACGCTCGAAGCGGTCGGCGTCCGCGCGCTTCAGACGCGCGCGCGCCACCTCCAAGGGCACGTCCACGAGCACGTTCAAGTCCGCCTCGAGCCCTCCGGTGGCGAACGTCACAAGCTGTCGCAGTGTGTCGAGGTCCAGCCCCCGACCGTACCCCTGGTAGGCGAGAGTCGACCCGGAGTATCGGTCGCTCACCACCCATCGCCCGTCGGCAAGGGCGGGAGCTATCACCTCTGAGACATGATCTGCCCGATCGGCGGCGATGAGCAATGCTTCTGCGCGCGCCGAGACCCCCGGGCTCGCCGAGTCCAGAAGCAGTTGCCGCAACCTCATCCCCAAGGAGGTGGCACCGGGCTCAGAGGTGAGCGCGACATTCGGCTCACCGATCCATTGGGCGAGCAACCTGGCCTGTGTGCTCTTGCCGCACCCGTCGATGCCCTCGAGTGCGATCAGCCGGCCGCGCACGCCTGCACCGGACTAGGTGGCCCCGGGCTCGCCGGGCTCCTCGGACCGCTTCGTCGCCTTCATGATCTTGGTGGCTTTCTTGGCCTTGGTGGCGCGGCGCGCCCTGCGGATAGGCGGGCCCGCCGCCCTACGCTCGGCGAGCAGCTCAGCCGCGCGATCGGCTGTGATCGTCTCAGGCTCGTCGTCCTTTCGCAACGAGACGTTCGTCGTACCGTCGGTCACATATGGACCGTAACGACCAACGCGGACCACCATTGGCTCGCCCGTCTCGGGGTCCGGGCCCAGCTCGCGAAGCGGTGCCGCTGCAACCCTTCCCCCGCGAACTCTGGGCCGCGAGAACAGGTGGAGCGCCTCCTCCAGAGAGATCGTAAGCAACTGTTCCTCGGCGTCGAGACTGCGCGTGTCCGAGCCCTTCTTCAGGTAAGGACCGAAACGGCCGTTCAACGCTTGGATCTCCTCGCCCGATCCCGGGTCGGTGCCTACCACGCGCGGCAAACTCAACAGGGCAAGCGCCTCGAAGAAGGTCAGCGTGTCGGGGGACATCGTCTTGAACAACGAAGACGTCCGGGGGCGCTCGTGGCCCTCCATCTCCCCCAGCTGCACGTAAGGACCGAACCGACCGCTACGGATGATCACCGGCAGGCCGCTCTCGGGATCGACGCCTAGGGTGCGATCTCCCGACGGGGCCTGCAGAAGTTCCTCTGCACGCCCGATCGTGAGCTCATCGGGCGCGAGTCCGTCGGGAACTCCGGCTCGTTCTTCGTCGCGCTGGAGGTACGGGCCGTAACGTCCTACGCGCACGACGATCTGGCGGCCTTCGGTGTCGGTCCCGATGGGGATGGAGTTCACCTCGCGTGCGTCGATCTGTCCCAAGTGCGAGGCGACGTCGGCCTTTAGCCCCCTATGGTCCTGTCCGTTGGTGGCCGGGGCAGACTCGCTGGCCTTGGTAGAGCCGTTTGGACCGGGAGCGCCGTCCGATCCGTCTGCATGAGCGCCGTCCGACCCGTCTACTGCCTCAGTATCACCGAAGTAGAAGCGAGTGAGCCACGGAAGAGCCTCGGTGTCACCTTGGGCGATCGCGTCGAGATCGTCCTCCATGGCGGCGGTGAACCCGTAGTCCACGAGGTCACCGAAGTACCGCTCGAGAAGTCCCACGACAGCGAAGGCGGTGAACGACGGTACGAGGGCGGCGCCCTTCTTCCACACGTACCCGCGCTGTTGGATCGTGGAGAGGATCGACGCGTAGGTGGAGGGCCGACCGACGCCGAGCTCCTCGAGTGCCTTGACCAACGAGGCCTCGGTGTAGCGCGCCGGGGGCTGGGTTGCATGGGACTTCGGCTCTATCCCCCGCTCTTCGAGCGCGTCGCCCTCGCGCATGGCAGGCAGTCGGACCTCGCGACCTGCGGTCTCGGTCTCGGGGTCGTCGGAGCTCTCGACGTAGGCGCGCAGGAACCCGGGGAAGCTGATCACCGTCCCCGACGCGGCGAACTCGGCCTCGCCGACGTTGCCGGCAGCTCCAGTCGGGGTACCCACCACGCGCACCTGGGCGCTCGTTCCGGTGGCGTCTGTCATCTGCGATGCCACCGTGCGTTCCCAGATCAGGTCATAGAGCTTCATCGCGTCCCCGTGGAGGCCAGCCGCCGCCTGGTCGGGGGTGCGGAACCTCTCTCCGGCCGGACGGATCGCTTCGTGGGCTTCCTGCGCGTTCTTCACCTTNNTCCGACAGCGTCGTCGAGTCGGTACGCATGTAGGTGATCCAGCCCTGTTCGTAGAGACGCTGCGCCACCTGCATCGTGCGCTGCGCGCCGAAACGCAGCTTGCGGCTTGCTTCTTGCTGGAGAGTCGAGGTCATGAACGGCGGAGCCGGAGAGCGCCTATAGGGCTTCTCGGTTACCGATCGCACGACAAAGGGCTGACCCTCAAGCCTCCGAGCCAGGTCCGTGACCGCCGCCTCGTCCACCAGCGCGAGCCTCGAGCTCTTCAGCTCCCCCGTCTCGGAGAAGTCCCGCCCGGTGGCTACCGGCACGCCACCAACGCTAACGAGCGTGGCGGCGAACCGCCGGCCCTCGGCGTCTCCAACCCCGCCCGGTGCTGCCACCTCGAAGGTGCCCTCGAGGTCCCACCAGTTTGCCGTGCGAAAACGCATGCGCGCGCGTTCACGCTCGACGATCATCCGCGTCGCGACGCTTTGGACGCGCCCCGCCGAGAGCCGAGGCATGACCTTCTTCCACAGCACAGGCGAGACCTCGTAGCCGTAGAGACGGTCAAGGATTCGGCGGGCTTCCTGGGCGTCTACCAGCCTCTGGTCGAGCTCGCGCCAGTCCTCCACCGCGCGTGCGATGGCAGCGGGGGTGATCTCGTGGAACACCATGCGCTTTACCGGCACAGTGGGGGCGAGAACCTCGGTGAGGTGCCAGGCGATGGACTCCCCCTCGCGGTCCTCGTCCGTGGCCAAGTACAGCTCGCTCGCTCGCTTTAGCAGGGACTTAAGGCGAGACACCACGTCCTTCTTCTCGGCGGCGACGACGTAGAGAGGCTTGAAGCCGTTGTCCACGTCCACTCCGAGCCGGGCCCAATCCTCGCTCTTGTAAGCGGCGGGGACCTCGCCCGCCCGTCGGGGCAGGTCACGGATGTGGCCGACCGAGGACTCGACCACGAACTCAGGACCCAAGAGAGCGCCGATCGTGCGCGCCTTGGCCGGCGACTCGACGATCACCAGGGGCTTGGCGGCGCCGGTGACGCCGGTGGAGGTGGATCGGGTGGCTCTGGGCATGGTCAGGTGAGTATGGGCGCCCTTCGGCTAGGGCACGTTCGGACGTTCGGACGTTCGGACGTTCGAGTAGTTGGCCGCCTGTCGCAACTAGCGCGGCGTGGTGAGTATGCCCGCCCGACGGCGAGGTGTTGCGTCAGGTACCCAGTGTAGCGGCAGCAGGCTCACTCTCTGTGGGCGCCTTGGGCACCTGGGACACCTCTTCGCCGCCGACACCGGCCGTCTTGCGCTTGGAGAAGGCGATGGCGCCGAGCAGCACCACCAGGGCCACGACGGCGATACCCAACCGGGCGCCGGTGTTGTGCCGGAGGGTGATCACGACGGGGAGGATCAAGAGCGACACCAGGTTCATTACCTTGATCAACGGGTTCAGGGCGGGCCCGGCGGTGTCCTTGAAGGGATCCCCCACGGTGTCGCCTATGACCGCCGCCTTGTGGGCCTCGGATCCCTTGCCCCCCAGGTGGCCATCCTCGATGTACTTCTTGGCGTTGTCCCAGGCCCCGCCGCCGTTCGAGAGGAACACGGCCATGAGCTGGCCGGTCAGGATCGCCGCGGCGAGAAAGGCCCCGAGAGCCAGGTAGTTGATCCCGAAGCCGACGATGACTGGGCTGAGGATCGCCAAGAGGGCCGGCGTGACGAGCTCACGCTGCGCGGCAGTGGTGCAGATGCCGATCACCCGGCCGTACTCGGGCTTCTCCGTGTAGTCCATGATCCCAGGGTGCTCGCGGAATTGGCGGCGCACCTCTTGAACCACGGTCCCAGCCGAGCGCCCCACCGCCCGGATCGCCAACGAGGAGAACAAGAACGCGATCGACCCACCGATCAGCAGTCCGATGAATATGGTCGGGTTCGCCACGTTGATCTGGGTCTGCGAGAGGTGGAACAGAGCGGATCCCGTGGCGTGCAGGTTCAGCTGAGCGGCGATGGTCTCTACGAACGAGCCGAACAACGAGACCGCAGCGATGACGGCGGACCCGATCGCCACTCCCTTCGTGACGGCCTTGGTGGTGTTGCCCACCGCGTCCAGGCTCACCATGACCCGAGCTGCGTCGCCGGTGAACTCCTCGGACATCTCCGCTATTCCCGCGGCGTTGTCGCAGACCGGGCCGAAGCTGTCCTGGGACACCACCATCCCCGCCGTGGACAGCATGCCGATGCCGGTCAACGACACGAGATAGAGGCTTATCGCGATGTTGCCGTGAGCCATACCCACCGCCACCGCGATCGCGATCGCGATCGTGAGGATCGCCCATACCGTGGACTCAAGCCCAACCGAAATGCCGCTCAGTATGGTCGTCGCCGGGCCCGTGAGCGTCGAGTCCGCGATCTCGCGGACAGGGCTTCGCTCGGTGGAGGTGAAGTGCTCACTGATCTGGACCAGCACCAGCGTCAGCACCACACCTACAAGCACGGCGTAGAAAGCCTTCATGTAGTGGAGATAGAAACCGGCGACGAGCCCGGCGCCGAGGGCTGTGAGGGCGGCCCCGGCCCAGAACCCACGGTTGATGGCGGCCATCGCTGTACGGTCACGGACCCTGGACCGCACCGCGTACACACCGACGGTGGAGGCGACGATGCCGAACGCCGCCACGATCAAGGGGAAGACCACGGCCCTGGCCGAGTGCGCGGCGAACGAGCCGTTGAGCGACCTGAACGCGGCAAAACCGAGGATGATCGAAGCGATGATCATGATCACGTAGGACTCGAAGAGGTCTGCGGCCATCCCGGCGCAGTCGCCCACGTTGTCGCCCACGTTGTCGGCGATGGTGGCGGCATTTCGCGGGTCGTCCTCTGGGATTCCGACCTCGACCTTGCCCACCAAGTCGGCGCCCACGTCGGCCGCCTTGGTGTAGATGCCGCCACCGACACGCATGAACAGCGCAAGCAGCGAGGCCCCGAAGCCGAAGCCGACAAGAACCGCGGTGGCGGTGTTCTGGAACGTGAAGACGATCACCGTGGCGCCGAGAAGGCCGAGGCCCACGCACAGAAGCCCGGTGATGCCACCGGTGCGGATCGCCACCTTCACGGCACTGCCGAGTTCTCCATCTTTCGCCGCGGCTGCGGTGCGGACGTTGCCCCGCACAGCCAGGCTCATCCCGATCAAGCCGGTGAGCCCCGAGAGCGCCGCCCCGAAGACGAAACAGAGGACCCTGAAGCCGCCCGAGGCGCCGAACGACAGCGCCACGGTGCCGTTCGGCCGGACCACCTTGGTGGCCGTGAAGAAGATCAGCACCGCCAGCGGCACGAGGACAATGCCGATGGCACGGAACTGGCGCCGCAAGAAGGCCGCCGCTCCCTCCTGGATGGCGCCTGCGATCTCGCGCATCTTCGGCGTCCCCGTGTCGGCGCGCAGCACCTCTCGCATGAGCACCACTCCCATAACGAGCCCAAAGACGGCAGCGAGCAGGGCAATCACAAGCCACACTCGCTCTGCGCTGGTCAGTACGAATCCCTGGTAACCCTCTCCGGCGGCGAGGACGTGTGTCATCTAGTGCTGCTCCCTTGTGCTCTTGGCCCGGGCCCGCCAGGCCGTTCGGAGTCTCGGATACTCGTTCGGACCGGGACCAGGGCGGCGAAAGAAGCGCAACATCCCGAAGACCGGGAGCCGACGATATCGAGGCTGACGATACCGACTCGGCGAGACGGCAAGCAAGACAGACAGTAAGGGCCTTCCCGGGTTCTCGTGGTGGGATAGAACGCCGGGGTCCGAGAGCCGACAGGGCCCCGGGGTCCGAGAACCGACAGGGCCCCGGGGACGAGACTTTGCACCCGTAGACTCCCCTTATGTGGAGGCGGCCTTCTTCGACCTGGACAAGACGGTCATAGCTAGGGCCTCGATTGCAGCCTTCGGCCACACCTTCTACCGAGGTGGGCTGATCTCGCGCACGACGGTCATGCGCGCTCTGGCTTCACAGCTTGTCTACCTGCACCTCGGAGCGAGCGAGCAGAAGCTGGCGAAGATACGGGACTCGGTGTTGGCGCTCACGCGGGGATGGGACCAGCGTGAAGTGGCGCGCCTGGTGCGCGAAGCACTCGACGACGTGGTGGAGCCCATCATCTACGCCGAGGCGATCGAGCTGATCGAGAAACATCACGCGGCAGGGCGAAAGACCTACATCGTCTCGGCGTCCCCCGAGGAGATCGTCCAGCCCCTGGCCGAGTACTTGGCGGTGGACGGAACGATCGCCAGCCGGGCAGTCGTCGACCTCGACGGTCGTTACACCGGCGAGATGGCATTCTACGCCTACGGGCCGTACAAGGCGCAGTCGATGCGGGACTTGGCGGTGGTCGAGGACATCGACCTCTCGGAGTCCTATGCCTACAGCGATTCCTACACCGACGTGCGCATGCTCGAGGTAGTCGGCCACCCCATAGCCGTGAACCCCGACCGTGTTCTGGCGCGTTTGGCGCGCGACCGCGGCTGGGAGGTGGCCCAGTTCACCAGACCTGTGCGCCTACGCGACCGAGTCCCGGTCCCGAACCTCCCTACCACAGCGGCCCTAACCGGGGTGACGGTAGCAGCAGCGGGCGCGGCGACGCTCGCGTGGCGCTACAGCCGAAGGCTGCGCGGCCCGAGCTAGAGCCGGCTCAGTATCGAAGGATCAGGCTTCGCGCAGGCGGCGAGCAGCCACGATCCCAAGGGCAATGAGGATGGCGAGGATCAGGAGCTTCTTCACGAAGAAGATCCTAGACGGTGAGCAGGTCGCGAGCGCCGGTGTCAGACGAGGGATGGCGCAACTTCGACATGGCCCGCGCCTCGATCTGGCGTATGCGCTCGCGGGTGAGGTTGAAGTGCTCCCCCACCTCCTCGAGCGTGCGCGGCTCACCCCGGTCGAGCCCGAAACGCAGCCTCAGGATCTCTCGTTCGCGCTCGTCGAGCGGGGAGAGCAGGCGGTTGATCTCGTCGGGGAGCAATGCGGTAGATGCAACCTCGAACGGGGACTCCGCGGAACGGTCCTCGACCACGTCCCCGAGTTCCGCGTCGCCGTCCTCGCGAAGCGGCTCCGACAGGGACAGTGGCTCGGCCCGGAACCGCAGAGCCTCGATGAGCTTGTCCTCGGGCATCTCGACCTCGGTGCCTAGCTCAGCCAACGTAGCGGGCCTGCCGAGCTTGAGCTCCAGCCTGGCCTGGGCTTTTTGCACCCTGGCCAGGGTGTCGCCGGCGTGCACAGGGAGGCGGATGGTCCGGCCGGTGTTGGCAATGCCCCTGGTGATCGCCTGGCGGATCCACCACGTGGCATACGTGGAGAACTTGAAACCCTTGCGCCAATCGAACTTCTCTACTGCGTGCATGAGGCCGAGGTTGCCCTCTTGGATCAGGTCCAGGAGCGGGAGCCCGGATGCCTGGTACTTCTTGGCTATCGAGACCACCAGCCGCAGGTTGGACTGCACGAACGTCTGCTGGGCCTGCTCTCCTGTCTGGAGCTTGCGCTTCAGCTCGCGGCGCTTCGACGGGGTGACCTGCTTCGACCTGGCGAAGAGCTCGAGCTCGGCATCACGCCCCCCCTCAATCGCCTGTGCCAGCCGCACCTCGTCATCTTTCGTGAGCAACGGGTACTGCCCGATGTCAGTTAAGTACAGGCGTACGAGATCTTCTTCGTCGCGCTCGACGCGCTCCTTCGCCACAGCTTTCAACCCCTCGTCGGACCCAGGCCGGTATTTCGAGCCTGTGGGCGAAATCCTTTCTGCTGCTCACAGCCTGGACAATTGCTCAGACCATTGATTGTCCAGGTGTATGAGCGCTGCCGGCCTGTGGATCCAAGTGTAACGGCACAGTCAAGCCCCAATGTCACGGGTCAAGCCCACAGGTCATGGCGCGTGTGGGCAGGCCACCGAACGAGTCCGGCCCTACCCCCGCGAACGCCTCCTCCGTCGACCTCAGGTGCCCGGCTGTCGCGCCGAGGTCATCGGTGCCCCGAAGCAGGCCCTGGGGCATGACCTCTGTGGCCTGTCAGGCCTCCAGCTAGAGCATCTTGCCCCTCGGGCACCCGGGGAGCTTCAGCGACCACCAGCGTGGCTTCCTTGTACGTCCCGTACGTCTTCGCCGTCTTCGCCGTCTTCGCCGTCGAAGGTGCCGACGTCCTTTCTGGCACCGAATGAAGCGCGATCGCGGTAACGGTTAGTGATCGGCATACGGCGGTCCTTGCCGAAAGCCTTGGCGCTTATACGCACGCCCGGCGGCGACTGCCTGCGCTTGTACTCGGCCGCGTCGACGAGCTGGGCGACGCGTGTAACCACAGAAGCGTCAAAACCTCTGGCGGCGACCTCTGCGATCGAGCGGTCCCGGGCGACGAGGCCCTCGAGCACCGGGTCAAGCACCTCGTAGGGCGGGAGGCTCTCGTCGTCACGCTGATCGGGGCGAAGCTCCGCGGACGGTGCCTTTCGAAACACTGGTTCAGGAATCAGATCGGTTCCCGCGAGTGAGTTGCGGTAACTGCACAATCGGTACACGAGCATCTTCGGCACATCCCTGATCACAGCGAACCCACCGGCCGAGTCGCCGTAAAGAGTCGAGTAACCGGTCGCGAGCTCGCTCTTGTTCCCCGTCGTGAGCACGATCCACCCTTTGGCGTTGGACACCGCCATCAGGAGAAGCCCGCGTATGCGCGACTGGAGATTCTCGTCGCAAAGGCCCGCCGGCAGACCGCCCAGCACCGGCGACAGGAGATCGGACAGCGCCACATGCGCAGCCTCGATGGGAACCGTCCACAGGTCGATCCCCAAGTGCTCGGCGAGCACAGCCGCGTCCGTGTAGGAACTCTCGCTCGAGTACCGCGATGGCATGGAGATGCCATGGACGTGCTCCGGGCCGAGCGCGTCGACTGACAGCACCGCGACCAACGAGGAGTCGATCCCTCCCGAAAGACCGATGACCGCATCAGTGAACCCGTTCTTCGCCAAGTAGTCGCGCGTCCCGAGCACGAGCGCTTGGTAGGCCTCTGGCTCCTCGTCCAGGTGAACGGGCACCTTCGGTGGCGCGCGCCTGGTGGGGTCGCGAGGATGATCGCTCAAGTGCACGGTGCGCAGGAGTCTCGCCTCATGGCGAAGCCGCGGTGCAACGCGTGGCTCATCGTCCATCTCGACGTCGACGACAAGGAGCGCCTCGGTGAACAACGGGGCGGCGGCGACAACTGTTCCGTGGTCGTCCACCACCATCGATCCACCGTCGAAGACCAGTTCGTCCTGCCCGCCGACCTGGTTCACGTAAGCGATTACACAACGAGCTTCGGTCACGCGCTCGCGTACAACGGCCAAACGCTCTTCGAACCTACCGATCGAGTACGGAGACGCATTGACGTTCACCACCAGACGGGCGCCCCCCTCTGACTCCATGGAGATTGGCCCGTCGGCAAACCAGAGATCCTCGCATATCGAGACGCCCACTCTGACGCCTGCGACCTCGTACAACCTCGGTTCACCGGTACCGCGCCCGAACCAGCGCTCCTCGTCGAAGACCCCGTAGTTCGGCAGCAGGCGCTTGTGGTAGATGCCGGCAACTTGCCCTGCCGCGCACACCGCCACAGCGTTTCGCAGCTGCCGGGGTGCGCCGCGCACCGCGGCTTCGCGCGACAGCGCGCCAGCTCCCTCCGCGCCGGCGACCGCTTCTGGGACACCGTCGGGACCGACCACATCCACGAAGCCGACCAGCGCCGCACATCGCGAGGTCGCCTTCGCCACGAGGGCCATCGCCTCGAGGTTGTCGGCGACGAAAGCCGGCTTGAGCAGCAGGTCCTCAGGCGGGTAGCCGGTGATGGTCAGCTCGGGAAAGGCGACCAGGTCCGCGCCTTCGGCATCAGCGCGCGACAGGCCGGCGAGGATGCGCTCGGTGTTGCCTGCGATGTCACCGACGACGGTGTCGAGCTGGCACAGCGCCGCTCGTATGCGAGTCACCGTGCGAAGCCTACCGGTGCAATGCGCGGCCAGATCGTGGCACCGGGCGCGTGACATTGGAAAGCCCACGGGCCAAGGTGATGAGATGAGGCAGTGGTTGCAAAGCCTCTGGCGCGTGCAGGCAAACGCTCGGCGGCGCCCGAAGCCGTGGCCGTCGCGCTGGAGAGACTGGCCGAGGACCGGCCCGACGAGATCGAACGGCTAGTAGCGGGCTCCGACACCACCCCTTTGGGGCGCCGCCTGGTGGCCGTGATGGCGGCCAGCCGCTCACTGGGCCGGCTCTGCCTGGCCGAACCGGCCGCGCTCGACGTTCTCGACGCCCTGGAAAAGCCCGTTACCATCGACGCGAGCAGTGCCGAGGCGCTCGTGCGGTCGAAACATCTCGAGCTCCTGCGGATCGCGGCGCGCGACCTGCTCGGAATGGTGCAGCTCGAGGAGGTGGGCGCCGACCTTGCAGCACTCGCCGACTCCGTCCTCGAAGGCACTGTGACCCTGGTCGAGGGAGGGCCAGACGGGCTGGCGGTCATCGGCATGGGCAAGCTCGGAGGCCAGGAGCTCAACTACGCGAGCGACGTGGACGTGCTCTTCGTCGCGGCCGAAGCGTCGGGCAACGAGCGTGCCAGGCGGGTGCTGGGCATCGCCCGCAGGTGCTTTCGCGTCGACGCCAACCTACGCCCTGACGGGCGGTCGGGCCCGCTCACGCGATCGGTGGCGGGATACCGCGCCTACTGGCAGCGGCGCGCCGCGACGTGGGAGCTCCAGGCTCTTATAAAGGCGAGGCCAGTCGCTGGTGACGGTACGCTCGGCCGGCATTTTGCCGAGACCGCCGCTCGAGAGCTGTGGGGACACGTCTACGGCGCCGACGAGCTGGCCGAAGTGCGAAGGATGAAAGCCCGCGCAGAGGAGATGGTGGCACGGCGAGGGCTCGCCACGAGCGAGATTAAGCGCGGGCCCGGTGGGATCCGCGACGTGGAGTTCGCGGTGCAGCTGCTGCAGCTCGTGCATGGTCGTCACGACCCGCAGATCCGCGACCCGTCCACTCTGGGTGCCCTCTCGGAGCTGTCTGAGGCGGGCTATGTCGGAGGCGAAGACGCGGCGGTATTCGCCGACGCCTACAGGTTCTTGCGCGCGGTGGAACACAGGCTGCAGCTGGTCGAGGAAGAACAGACCCACCAGGTGCCGACCGAGTTGGCGGCGCGCCAGCACCTAGCCAGGGTTCTCGGCTTTCGTGATGACCCGTCCTCCGCTGCGGCAGAGAAGTTCGACCAGGCGCTGCGCTCTTGCCAGCGTGACGTTCGCGCCGTGCACCAGCGGCTCTTCTTCCGCCCGCTGCTCGAGACCTTCGCCGCCCTGGATCTGCAGGGGCGAGGCGGGCGTGCCGGCGAGGAGGTGGTCCCGGACGAGGACGGCACGGTCATGGACCCCGCTGCGGTCGCCGAGCGCCTCGCCGCTTTCGGGTTCACCGATCAGTCGCGTACGCGCGCTGCCGTTTCCGAACTCGCAGGAGGCCTCACGCGCAGCTCGCGGCTCATGGTCCAGCTGTTGCCGCTCTTGCTCGACTGGCTGTCTCTTACTCCTGACCCCGACCTCGGTCTGCTCGGACTGCGTAATCTCGTCGTCCAGGCCCACCCGCGCGCCCGGATGGTGGAAACCTTCCGAGAGTCACCCGAGGCTGCCAGGCGTCTTTGCCTCCTGCTCGGGTCGAGCCGTGCTCTCGCCGAGTACATCACTCATAATCCGGAGCTGATCGGCTCGTTGGGCAACGAGAGCGCACTGGTCCCCACACCGCGCGACTCGCTCGTTGCCGAGGCACAGACCCGCATCCGTCAGCGCTCCAATAACGCCAGGCGGCGGGCGCAACTGATCAGCCTCCGTCAGGACCAGCTGGTGAAGATTGCCGCGCGCGACCTTCTCGACATCGACGACGTCCCCGTGACAGGAGCAGCTCTCAGCTCGTTGGCCGAAGCTCTGCTCGAGGCGGCACTGGGCGCGACATGCGCGCAGGTCCCCTTCTGCGTTATCGGTATGGGCCGGTTCGGAGGGGCGGAGCTGTCCTATGCCAGCGACCTCGACGTCCTCTTCGTGCACGACGCGGGCGGCGCCGACCCTGCCGACGAAACAGCAGCCGCCAGGGGCGAGACGATCGCGGAGTCCCTCCTGCACTTCGTGCACGGCCCGAACCCCGCCCAACGTGTGGCAGTGCTGGACTTGGGCCTGCGACCCGAGGGAAAGCATGGCCGTCTGGCACGCGATCTGCGCGGGTACGCCACCTATTTCGCGCGCTGGGCGCAAACCTGGGAACGCCAGGCTCTTCTGCGTGCGCGCGTGGTCGCGGGGGACCGAGCGCTAGGAGAACGATTCCTTGCCATGGCCGCCAGCTTCGTGTGGGACCGCGCGCTCACGAAGACCGACGTCGCCGACATCAGGCGGATGAAGGCTCGCATCGAACGTGAGCGAATCCCGGTTAACGAAGATCCACAATTCCACTTGAAGCTCGGCCGGGGATCCTTGTCGGACGTCGAATGGACCGTGCAGCTGCTACAACTGTTCCACGGCATCCCGGGTGCCAGCACCATGGCCACGCTCGAGCACTTGGTCGAGCGCGGGGCACTCGAAGCGGCAGATGCCGAGGCGCTGAGCGACTCTTACCGCTTCTGCGAGAGAACCCGCAACCGCTGGTACCTGGTTGGCGCACTGCCCGGCGGTCAATCGCCAGGCGACGCGCTGCCAACCCAGGCCCACCAGCTCTCTCGCCTGGCACGCAGCCTCGGCACCACCCCTACGGCTCTTCGTGACGAGTACCGAAGGGTCACCCGACGAGCCAGGAGGGTCGTGGAACGGCTGTTCTATGGCATCGACCTATGGGGATAACGAGCCGGCGAGTAGCATCTCCTTGACGCCACGGGTGGGGTCGGGTGGCCCGCTCCATGCACGAGCCTGGCGCTCGCGACGCAGCCGGACGGCGCGAGAGATCTCGTGACCGGCCAGACCCGCACTTGCGGGGGGAACGGTGACGACTGGACCAAGTGAGAGAGCGCCCACGGAGGGGCGCAGCGCCGAGCGCGCGACAGACGACCTCGTCGGTGCAGTCGTACGGCTCATGCCGGATGCCGCGGTAGTGGTCGACGACCACGGGTTCATCGTTGCAGCCAACGCTCTTGCCGAGACACTCTTCGGCTATCCGGCAGGAGGCCTTTCCGGCGAGTTTGTTGACCGCCTCGTTCCCGAACGTCTTCATTCGAGCCACGCGGTTCACCGCTCAACCTATTCGTCGCACCCTACGCAGCACCCAATGGGAGCTGATCTGGAGCTCTGGGCCAAACGACGCGACGGCAGCGAGCTCCCCGTGGACATCAGTCTCGCGCCTCTCGGCGTCCCCGAGCGACCGCTCTTTTTGGCCGCCGTGCACGACCTGACCCAGCGCAGAGCTGACTGGGCAGAGATGGGACGCCTCGCAGCCATCGTGTCCACCTCCGACGACGCCATCGTGTCGATCGACCTAAAGGGAACGGTAACAAGCTGGAACCCTGGGGCGAAGCGGCTGCTCGGATACCGGGCCGAGGAGATCGTGGGACGCCCGATCTTCCGCCTGGTTTCTGCCGAGCACCGAGGTGAGGTCGAAGAGCACCTGGCTCGCATGCGCGCCGGCATGCGCATGTCGACCCTTGACACCCGACGGCTGCGCAAGGACGGTGAGAAGGTCGACGTCTCGGAATCCATGTCTGTCATCAGAGACACTTCGGGGCAACCGATCGGCTTCACCTGGCTGATGCGCGACGTGACCGAGCACAAGCTCGCGGAACTCGAACAGCGCAGGTTGCTCGTCGAGACCCAACGCCGTGAGCGGTGGATCGCTGCGATCTCCGAGATCCAGCTTAGCCTTCTCGCTGGAGGAGGCTTGGGCGAGTGGCTCAAGCTCATCGTACAGCGCGTGTGCGAGCTAGCCGACACCGAGGGAGCGGCGATCCTCCTTGCACCACAGAGCCCCGGCCCCATGACAGTCACCGCATTCGAGGGTGAGCCCATGTCGCGACTTCGCGCAGAGGACGTCGCCGTCGACGGGTCGATCTTTGGTGCCGTCCTCACCTCAGGTGAGACCTGGACCTCGTCTGACCTCGCGCGTACGGATGGCGAGCCCACCGGCGACGCCATGGTGCAAGAGCACCCCGCACGTAGGGACCACTGCGTACGTCGGGACCTCGACGTCAATATCGGAACCTGGCCACGATCCGAAGACAGAGCCTTGATAGGCCCACTCATGCTCGCCCCGCTCACCACCTCGCACGGCACCGGTGGGGTCCTGCTGGTCTCGAGGGCGCCGGGACGGAAGGCATTCGACGATGAAGACGCTCGCATGGTGGAGAGCTTCGCCTAGGAGGCAGGTCTCGCCGTCGAGATCGCCCGGGCGCGGAGCGACCGTGAGCAACTGGCACTCGTTGCTGATCGCGAACGGCTCGCCCGCGACCTTCACGACCACGTGGTCCAGAGGCTCTTCAAGGTGGGGATGACACTTCAGGCTGCGATCCGCTCGATCACCGACACCCGGGTGCTCGAGCGGATCAACGACTCGGTGGAGGAGCTCGATGCCACGATCCGTGATGTGCGCTCGGCCATCTTCTCCCTAGAGGTCCGCGCTGTCGAGTACGTCGAGACGAGCACATGCTCTCGGATCTTGGAGGCGGCATCCGTGGCCACCAGCGGGCTCGGCTTCCAACCCCGATTGCAATTCGACGGTCCGGTCGACACTCGCGTCCCCAAGGAGTTGGTGCCCGACGTGCTGGCGGTGATCCATAAGTCCCTGTCGAACGCGGCGTGCCATGCCGCATCGACAGTGGAGGTGCGGATCCAAGTCCACGACGACCTGGTGATCACCGTGACAAACGACGGGCGGGCTCACGACGGTACAACTGGCTCGATTGGGCTCATCAATATGCGCGCCCGCGCGGAGAGCTGGCAAGGCTCGATGTCCGTCGGACCAGCCGACGATCACGGTACCCGGATCGAGTGGAGAGTCCCCTTGCCCAAATGAGAAGCACCTCGGACACGGCCCTTCCGTCGTTTTGCCCGGTACTCACGTTGGTAACTCCACGAGTAGGCTTGCCCCGAGCTACGTAGCATGAGGTCGGTGACTCAGGCGATGGCACCCTGCGTCTGGTCCGACGAGAGGTATGGAGGAAGCAACCGAGAATGGCTAAGCAAGCGCTGGTTACGGGGTCGACGAGGCGGATACAAGAGGTCAATGACGCGCTCAGCGCAGCCGGCTTTGAGGTTCTCAAGGCCGAGGGACTGGAGGCGCTGCAACGCCTAGCCGCAGAGCTCGGACCCCGGTCGCTCGATGCCTACATCCAGTTGCCGGTGGATGTCCGGTCCGATGCCAAGACCGTCACCGGTCAGATAGAGGCTCTCTTACAACAGGGGATCCTCTTGCGGTTCCGAGAAGCCGAGATCGTTCTTCCCCTTCTTAGCCCTGGTGCTCGAGTTATCCTTGTACCGGGGAACCTACCGCCCGACTTGTCTACTCCCGATGACCATCATGCTCGCCATTCCCTGCTACGAGTTCTTGCCCACACGCTTCATGCCGACCGCGCGCCCGAAAAGCTGTCGGTGACGGTCGCCACGTCCCAGCATCCTCCCGAGAAGATCGCCCTCATCGCTCAAGGCGCCAAAGTGGCGCATCCGTCACCACCCGAATACGCAGAGATGTGGCCGGACATGGATTACGACGAGTGGCGGTTGGCCGTGCTCGGCTTGGCGAGCCTGGAGGGATAGCCTCAACGAGGTGGGTGGTGTCGCTCGACCACGGGCATCCCACAGACACGAACATCCCGCGGACAAAGTGGGTGCCCGGCAAAATAGTGCCGTCACGTTTGTGCCGTGCAACGTCACGGTCGTCGCGCGAGCCCTTCGCTGAACGTGAACGCGCTCGCGTGAACAAACAGACCCTTGGCGCAGGAAAGTCCCGTGCGCCCGCTTCGCCCAACTTATGCTTCTCTCATGACTAACCGGCCTCCCGTCGGATCGGCGCCTGACGAGGAGGACGACACACCATCCCGCTCAGCTTGGGAACTGCCCGAGATCGTTGCGGTGTCGGTCCTAGTTGCGTTCTTCGGGCTGGTCGTGGGCGGCTTGGTGACCGCGATAGTGGTGGGCACGACACCCATTGAGCCGTCTCCTGGCAACCAACTCGTGGGGGAGGCGATCCAGCTCGGCGCCGAGTGGGCGGATCCCTTGCTAACAGCCCTCCTGCTCGCAGTACTCGGGCTGTGCTGGTGGCAGTTCCAGGCGTGGGCCGCTGCCGCCGAAACGACCAGTGACGACGAGCAAACCTCCGAAGTGCTCGATCACCTCCGGCGCGCTTGCCTGATCACGATCTGGACACA